>CADCNT010000010.1 GCA_902802905.1 uncultured Erysipelotrichaceae bacterium
ATATTTCCTTTTAGACATAAAAAACCTCCTTCTAAAATCATACTAAAAGAAAAAGTAGACCGCCTTTTTTAACGTGTCTACTTTTATCTTATCGGTTCAGGGAAACCCCATGCTTTTTTGTTTACATTTTTTTATCGTTGTTTATTAAGTATAATCTTTATAAAATAAAGAACATACAAACTGTGTTGATATGGATTATGATTCAATCTATCAAAAGAAAATACTAAGATTAATGCTAATCTTTTGCTTTGAATATTAGTATCACACACTGTTCATATCTATTCCCACTGCTATTGAGCAGGGGATAACTTATAAGAGGATGTATATATGAACAAATTATTTAACAAGATTGCCACACTTAGCGTTGGTCTAGCGATGGCAGTCGGTGTTGGAGTTGCTGTTGGATTATCTCAAAAGGAATCCATGCCAGCAAAAGCTACTCCTGGGGCTAGCCCAATGACATCTGTATTTAATTCTAAGTCATGGGGAGTTTCTAGCGGTGATTCATGGGTCTCAACAACTGCTGGTAGTGCGTTCAATCAAGATAAAGGTATTCAGGTTTATAAGAATGTAACTGCTGTCGCTGTAAGTTCAGAAACTTATTCTGGGATTTCAAAGATTTCAGTCAACGCAGGGACATCGAAAGAAGCTACTGCAACAGTAAAAGTTAAAGTTGGAGATGGCACGTTCAAAACATGGAGTATAAGCAAAAATACTGCTAATGAAGATCATGATTTTGATTTCTCTCCAATCGAAAGCGGGAAAGTAACTTTATCTGTCGCTGCTTTCAGTGCTAGTGCCTATTGTAAATCCATTACAATTACTTTTGATGCTGGTCCACAAGTTAATAATGTCACATTAAATAAATCTAGTGTAACTATTGATAAGAATGAAACTGCTACTGCAACGATTACTGTTAGTGCTGATGCTGGAGCATCGTATACTTTGGCTGCATCATCTAGCAACGAATCTATTGCCACTGCATCAATCGACGGAACTACATTAACTGTTAGCTCCCATGATTCTTATGGCAATGCAACCATCACCGTAAGTGCTGGTGGTAGATCTGCTTCATTACTCGTAAAAGTTGTCGATCCAAATTCCCTAAAGTTTTTACAACAATGCACATCTGCAAATGAAATTACCGATGGGCAACAGTATGTAATTGCCGGATTTGTAAGTGGTGACACATATTTATTCAATGCAAAAGCCGAAACGTCTCAGGTAGCTGGTGAAGTAAATTCTAATTCTTGGAACGACACATTTGGCACAAGTTCTATTAGGACAATGAGGGCTGATTATGCAATGTATGCGTTTTCTTTTGCTGGCAATAATACAGATGGATTCACTATTCAAGATTTGAATGATAAGTATCTTGGTCAAACTAGTGGTGCTAACTTTTCTAGATGGGACTCCGTTACAGATGACAAAGGCAAATGGACTATTACACAATCTGATAAATTTGGCTCTTTCAAAATATCGAACAAAAATGATAATTCTAGAGTATTTGCCATAAATAGTGATGGAAAGTTTGCACCATATTTTAATAATAATATTGATGGAGCTTCCTACTTCTACGTTGAAATCTATAAAGTGGTTGATTTAACAGGTATTACCACACTTTCAATCACATGTGATGGTGAAGGTGGAAACTCTGCTAACTGGAGTACTTTAGAAGGACAATTTAACGGAATTACAAATCTTGCTTGGAAAGCATATTATAAACATGCTGCTTATGAAAAAACGGGTAGTGGTCTTGATACGGTTGTTACTCCATTAGAAAACACAATTGACGCTGTTGCTCAATTTGTTGCCAAATATGATTATATTGTCGGTAAGTACAACAAAGGACAAGGACAAGCTTCCTACACTGACTTTATTGGAAGAGATCCAGCCGCTATCGGCGGAAGCTCAAGATTCTATAGTCCAACATTTAACGAAAACAGTGCTCTCATCGGAACAATTATTATTGCTTCCATGGTAGGTTTAGCGATCGTTGGTTCCTACTTACTAATTAAGAGAAGAAAAGAAAGATAATTCTCTAATTCAAACTAATAAAAGACTTGCGTAATTTATGCGTGAGTCTTTTTTATTATGTTGATATAATAAGCCTAAATTTACTTCATGTTTGGAGGGATTGATAATGAGAAAAATTACTAAAGCCCCAATATTTATCGCCGCATTAGCGACAATGCTCACATCATGTGGAACTGACTCTATTGCTGGTACATATGGTTTCCAAATGGGAAAAGAAACTGGAACCCATTTTGGTATCTATTTAACTTTAAAAGACAAGAAATATGTTTCACCAGACCCAGCTGTTATTGTGAATGAAAAGAGCAAAGAATGCGAATTTAAGTTCTCGATCAAGTTTGGTGATGAAACAGACATTATTTCCTCTTTTATTTCTGTGGTTGCAGAAATTTTAGGACAAGAAGGTAATAAGATTACTATCCCTGGATATTACTATAAAGGTACACAAATCGATGAAGAAGGAGCGATAGAAATTAAATTAGGCGTTGATTTCTCTTTCATGAAGACATTATTTGACGGTATTGATGATATGCCTGACATTTCCTTCCCTCAATTAGACCCAGACACAATTGAACAAGTTGTTTATACAACTTACTTAAATAACATCGTAACTGTTAATATCCCTGTTAGCGAAATAGATGTTTTATATCAATTATATTGGTACGGTGTTGATTTCAATGTTGATGGAGAAGGTAAACTAGTTAAAAATGACACTCCATTTGAGGGTCATAAACCTGGTAGTCATCCAACTGCTGAAGATGTAAAAACCATTAACGAAACATATAACTATAAAGAAACTCATAAGCAATTCTTTGAAACATTAAAAATGGATTCAGGAGACTATCGCGATTATTACACTTTAGCGATGGGATTATCAAAGGCATAACATGGATAAAAAAGAAATCATTATTGAAGTTGATCATTTAACAAAAGACTATGGCTATGGCCGTGGTGTCTTTGATGTCTCTATTAAAGTCCATAAAGGTGAATGCTATGGCTATCTAGGCCCTAATGGAGCAGGTAAATCCACAACTATTAGACATATTATGGGCTTTGCTAAACCAACAATAGGGGCAACCCGTATCTTTGGGCAAGACACT
The DNA here is from genome assembly GCA_902802905.1 of uncultured Erysipelotrichaceae bacterium. Lineage (GTDB taxonomy): Bacteria > Bacillota_I > Bacilli_A > RFN20 > CAG-826 > UBA2450. The sequence continues at coordinate 3,135 of CADCNT010000010.1, forward strand.
TTTGGTAATACCGAAAACATCTTAGATAAAGTTGGTTATTTACCAGGTGAACCCGCTATTCCAGCTGGTTTAGATGGTTGGGGATTCCTCAACATGATGGAAGGTATGAGAGGTGGAGTGGATAAAAACTGGCTTGATCATTTACTTAAGCTCTTTAAATTTAATCCCGGTGTACCTGTGAAATCTATGTCTCTAGGTGAAAAAAGAAAACTCGCAGTGGTTGCTGCTTTTATGAATGACCCAGATGTTTTAATTCTTGATGAACCTACCAGTGGACTAGATCCAGTAATGCAAAAAGTGTTTATCAAATTCATCATCGATGAAAAGAAAAGAGGAAAGACAATTCTTCTTTCAAGCCATATCTTCTCTGAAGTAGACGCTACTTGTGACACGATTTCGATTATTAAAGATGGAAAACACGTCTCTACATTTAACGCGAAAGAATTAAAGAAAGAACAAAATCGAACATTCGAATTAGAATTTGCGGATAAAGATAATTTCCATCGTTTCATAGATGAAAAGAATAAATTCAGCATTGTTTCCTCTAATGAGTCCACACTTAATTGTTTAGTGTCATTCCCACACGATAAATATAACGAATTCTTTGACACTCTTGAGGGAATTAAAGTCACTAAATTCCAAGAGAAACCATTTACATTACAAGACTACTTTATGTCCTTCTACAAAGAAGAAAGAGACTTTGGTGGTCTAGCGGGAGTTAAAGGTAATTCTAAGGAGGGATTAAATAATGGAAAATAAAGAAGTCATTATTTCAGTTAAAAACCTCACTAAGGATTATGGTAAAGGTCGTGGTATCTTTGATATCTCTTTTGATGTATATAAGGGGTCTGTGTTTGGTTATTGCGGCACGAATGGTAGTGGTAAGACCACAACTTTAAGAAATATCATGGGCTTTATCAAGCCTGATAATGGCGAAGTCTTTGTAAAAGGATTAAATGCTTGGAAAGAAGCGGATGAAATTAAAAAGTATATTGGCTATTTACCAGGCGAGATTGCCTTCCCGGCAGTGGAAAACGGCTCTGAATTTTTAAAGATACAAGCAGAGTCTCTTGGTTTAACGGACATGTCTAAAGCGGAAAGAATCATTAACGCTTTGCAATTAGATCCAACCGCGAACTTAAAAAGAATGTCTAAAGGTATGAAACAAAAGACAGCGATTGTCGCCGCCTTCATGCATTCACCAGAAATATTAATATTAGATGAACCTACAACTGGCTTAGACCCATTGATGAGAGATGCATTTGTGAATCTCATCAAAGAAGAAAAAGCCAGAGGGGCCACAATCATCATGTCTAACCACATGTTTGATGAATTAGAAGAAACATGTGATTATGTCGGATTTATTAAAGATGGACACTTAATAGATGTCGTGGACATGAACGCTTTAAGAAATCTCCCTTATCGAGATTATCAAATTACTCTTACAAATAAAGAAGACTACGAAAAGATTGATGTTAGTAAATACGAAGTGCTCGAGAAGAATGATGATGAGTTATCGCTTCTTATAAGAGTAGAATTGAAGAACACTAATCAACTACTTCAAGAGATTAGAAAATATCAAATCAGTGGATTTACGGAAAGAAAACATACATTAGAAGAACACTTCATTAAAGATATTAAGGAGGCAGAATAAGATGGAAGCAACTCAAGAAAAAAGAAGAATCTCATTTATATCAAAACCATTATTCAAGCAGTCATTTAAATCATTATTTGGTTTATGGCTAGCGATGACTATTGGTTCTGCCTTTATCTTTATTATTATTAATGTGGCGATTGGCTCTAAGAGCATCTTCACTAACATTAATATGGATGAAGTTTCTACCTATGTTAAAAATGAAGGCTTAGGCTGGTTACAAGTTTTAGGTTTATTAGAAAAGATGGGCTTTAACTTAGCAAGAATTCAAGTCATGTCGCAAATTGACTTAAATAGCATTCTTAATGAATTAATATATAAGATTGCTGGTGTCTTATTACCAATGATTTATGTGATGATTTGCGCGAATAGATTAATCGCTGCACAGGTGAGTGATGGCTCTATGGCGTATATCTTATCGACACCTACTAATCGTAAAACAGTGGTGAGAACCCAATACATTTTCTTACTTTTATCCATCTTTGTGATGTATATCGTGATCTTTGTTGCTGCTTATTCCTCAGAAGCGATTTCCCAAGCAATCCAAGCTGCTAAAACACCAACTAAAGTGAGAGCGTGGAATCCATATGTCACTCCGTTATTCTGCTTCGGTTCCTTCTTAAGCATCTTTGCTTTAGGTGGTATCGCCTTTGGTGCTTCATCTTTCTTTAATAAGAGCAATTATAGTGTCGCTGTTGGTGGAGGAGCATGTATCATTTCCTTCCTTTGCTGTATCTTAGGCTTATTTGGTAACCAAGTATTTGTCGCGGTCGGTATTGGTGTTAAAGCTATGAGCTTATTTAACTATTTATCTATTTTCACTCTGGTGGACAACACCTCAATGAGTTCGTTTGCTAAAGCGGCGGCAGGATATGATGCAGCATTCGATTTTAATTGGATATGGGAGCTAGCAATCCTTATTGTAATAGGTGCTGTTTTTGCCTATTTAGGTGGCAGAAGATTTGTAAAAAAAGATTTGCCACTTTAATAAACTGGAAAGAAAAAAAGCAACCTGATGGTTGCTTTTCTTATATAAGTCTTTATTTTTATAAGTTGTTCACACACATAACTTCAATGTTTTCAACTTTAATTGGCTTTGTTGCTATGATTCTAATTGGTCTATTTGCTAATAAATCAAAATAGTTATCGCTAAAGACAACTTCGTAGTCATGTGCGTTTAAATACACTGCGCGAGCAAAATTATCTGAAGATATTTCAAATTCATATTCGCTTATTTGCTTCATCTTTATAGTTGCCGTTGGATATTTATAATTTTTGTCTTTCAAGAAATGGTAAATGTTTGATGATAATAGCTTGCCATTTTTATCTTTTAAATATGCTACATAACCATAACAATTTTTGTCGTCTTCAAAATTGATAATATCAACATCGGAGTATTTATCAACTCTAACACTAATGGTCTTTTCTTCTTTTAAATTGAATTCTAGATCAATTTTAGAATAAGAAAGTTGATATTCTTGTTCTTCACTGGTGTCGTTAGAGACACAAATGCAATCTTTCTTAAAGAGAACTAAGTGTGGATTATAAAACCTCTTTGAATAGTAGTGCAGCGCTTTTAAACCAAAATAATAATCTATAGAACTTAATGATTGGCATGGCCAACAATCGTTTAACTGCCAATATATCGCTCCATTGCAGCGATATTTATTCCCTCTTAAGTTTTCTACACAAAGTTTAATTCCTTCAGCTTGAGTCAGCATTGATAAATATGTAACTTCTTTTAAGTCTTTTTCGTTGAAATTAAATTCTCTTCTTACATATCTCATCATCTTTTCATTGCTCTTGGCGGGGTCTTTTTGATGAGAAATCATGACTTTGGAATCCAAACTTAAATCAGATTCTTCTGTGAATTTACAAATCGTATCATAAGTTGGTAAAGATTGAAGGCCAAATTCAGATAATAATCTTGGTTTAATATTTAAATAATCTTCTATTTCTCTATCAGATCCCCATACCCACCAGTAGTGAGTGTCTAAGAAATTAGTGTCACTAGGTGAAGCAAAATATGGTTCTCCAGATGTCGGAGAAGATGTTAAATAATAGAAGTCACTCTCTTGATTAACAATATCTTTTAGCAAATGATGGAACATTTCTAAATATTGTAGTGCTTGCTTATGACCGTGTCCTCTAACTCCGTCTTCTACTTCATTATTACCTGCAATTATAAATAGGGAAGCGTGGTGTCTAATTCTTCTTAACGCGTCGCGCGTTTCTTTTATTACATTATTTTTAAATAAGGAATCATCGATGTTGTAACTACCGCAGGCAAACATTAAGTCTTGCCAAACAAGGATTCCTAATCTATCGCATGTTTCATAAAAATCATCGTTTGGATAATAACCGCCACCCCACACTCTAATGCAATTGTGGTTGAAGTTTTTAGCAAGCTCAATGAGTCTTTCTGTTCTTTCTTTGCTGGTGAACGGAATGATGCTGTCTTCTGGAATATAGTTTGATCCTTTTAAGAAAACTTTATTGCCATTAACATATATTGCAAAGTTTCTGCCGTATTTATCAAAAGAGTCATCAACTCTAATTTTTCTGATTCCAATTTGGTAGTGGTAGCTATCTTCTCCTAAATCAATTGTTAAATCGTATAGGTTTGGTTCTCCAAAACCAACGGGATTCCATAGTTTAGGAGAACTTATTTCAAAAAATACGCCATCTCTGTATGGTTTTTTGACGTTAAATCCGTGACCTGATAAAGCTACTGATACATTAGATTTATCAGTGTTTTCAATTTCTAAATCAACTTTAACTATGACACTTCCGTCATCTTTGAAATCATAATGATGTCTAAATGTTTCTAAATATCCATTATTGGTGGACAAGATACAAGACTCGCCCATGATTCCCATATCAGGAATAAGTGGTCCCCAGTCCCAGCCAAACATATAGTTGGCTTGTCTAATTATTGGGGATTCCTTTTCGGTTATCGCATAAGATTCAAATAAACCTTCTTCATTTGGATGGTTTTTGATGTAGTTATAAGAAGAAGAGAATAAGATGGTTAATTTGTTTTCAGCTTTTAAGATTTTGTTATCAAGTAAAAAGTGATAGCGGATATGCATATCACTAACATCGCTAATTAAAACGTCATTAACAAAAATTTTCGCGATAGTGCAAACTCTATCTAAAACAAGGTAGTTCTTCTTAGATAGTTCTTCCTTGCTTAAAACAAAAGTGGTTTCGAATTTATAATCCTTTTTTAAATAAGGTAGAACCTTTGCTTCATTATCTCGATAATATGGATCATCTATAAGATTGTTTTCTAAAAGAGCGCTCATAACTGAGCAAGGACATGACTTACTTACTACTTCAATACCTTCAGATGATATTTTCCATGATTGGTTTAATAGATGCTTCATTGCTATTTTACCTGTTTATGATTTTTCCTAAATTTTAGAGGCGAACATCCAACGTACTTTATAAATTTGGAATAGAAGTTGCTTGTGGATTCAAAACCAGATTCAATAACTATTTCTGTGATTGATAAATCGGTTTCAATAATTAATTTCTTTGCGTATTCAATTCTTTGGTTGATGATGAAGTCTTGAATTGTAATCCCGTACTGTTTATGAAAAATGGTGGATGTGTAGAATTTGGAATAACCAACATATTCAGCGATTTCATCGAGTGAAACTTTTTGAGTAAAACGATTATTCTTTTGTAAAAAATAGATTACTTTTGCGGAAACAGAATCATCATATAGTGATGTATTGTTCTTATCAAGTCTTATGAATAAGGTGAAAATCATCTCCACTAAAGCAATTCTTATGTCTAAAGATTTGTCGTGGTCTTTGTTCTCTATTTCGTCATTAATCATCTTAAATAAAAAATAGAATTTATCATATTGCTTATCAGTAAGATGAAAAACGATTGGGTTTTTGAAGGAGTGAAGTTTTTGAATAATCCAACCAGGAAGTATTGATGGTTTTACTTTAATATGCGAAAAGGAAATGCCTTCAGAAATGATTTGATGATAGTCGATTGGTCGCAACAAAAAGATATCATTTTTCTTTAACTCAAATTCTTCTCCGTTGAATACTTGGCGGCCTTTTCCGGAGGTCACTAATTCAAACTCAAAATGGTCGTGGTAATGTAGGGGGTAATCCCCTGCAGGCCATTCGGCATAGCCAAATTTAATATCATCATCAAGGACAAAGACAAGATTGTCTCTTTTTTGTTCCATACAACTATTATATAGCAACTCCTCCATATCACAATAAAAAGGAATTTTTTATCAATTCCAAAGTAGAGCTGGTATCTTTAGAAGGCTAAAATATAGCTATATTAATTGATAAAGGGCTTTATATATGAAAAAAGTTTTACATTTAGTTTGTAATTCTCATATCGACCCTGTTTGGCAATGGGATTGGGATGAGGGTATAAGCGCAACATTATCTACTTTTTATGCTGCATGCAATCTTTTGGATAAGTACGACTTTATCTTCTGTCATAATGAAGTAATACTCTATGAATATATTGAAAAATATGACCCAGAACTTTTTGCACGCATCGAGAAATTGGTAGCGGAAGGTAAATGGAAAATCATGGGAGGATGGTATATCCAACCTGATTGCTTGGTTCCTTCAGGCGAATCTTTTATTAGACAATGTTCTTTAGGAAGAGAATACTTTAAAGATAAATTTAACGTAAGACCAACTACTGCGATTAACTTTGATGCTTTTGGCCATACAAGAGGACTTCCTTCAATTCTTAAAAAATGTGGCTTTGATTCATATGTTTTCTGCCGTCCTTTATTATGCTTGCATACAATGCATGATGTTGATATGCCACATGGACCATACCTTTGGGAAGGATATGATGGAAGTCGTGTAAAAGCCCTTCGATATGAAGACACAGAAGCAAACTATACTTCAGTCTTTGGCTATGCGAAAAGAGATATCTTAAGAAAATCTGATTATTATAAAGACTTAGATGTCAGGCTCGCTCTTTGGGGCGTTGGAAATCATGGTGGGATGTCTAGTGAAAAAGATTTAGAAGACATCATGGTCTTAATGGATGAGAAAAAAGGTGAATTCATTATTAAGCATTCTTCTTTAGAAGACTATTTTAAAGAATGTGGTGAGCCAACCACTGCTGATAATCGTCAATACCTCGCTTTAATCAAATCGTATTCATCTGTGCATCCAATTAAGTTAGCTCACGATCAATTAGAAAATGCTTTATATTTCACTGAAAAAATCTGCTCTGTTGCTGACCTTTCAGGAAAATATCACTATAACAAAGAAGTGTTAAAAGACGCTGAACGTGTCTTATGCCAAGTTGAATTCCACGATGTCTTAAGCGGCACTGCGATTAAGATTGGTACCGATTCATCAATTAGAAAAGCCCATCACGCAATCGATGAACTGAAAAAAGAAGCAATGACCGCGTTTGTGCGCCTTGCTGCTGACCTTCCTAAAGTTATCCCAGGTGATGACAATATGGTGGTCTTTAATCCATTCCCATACGAATTTAATGGCTATGTTGAAACTGAAATTTATCCAGTTAATGCATGCGTCGATAACCAAGCATTTAAACTTAATGTTTACGATATAAATGGAAAGCCAGTTGATTTCCAAATGATTCATGAAAACAGCTTGATTGGTCATCAAAAGAGAGTGCGTCTTATTTATGATGTGAAAGTTCCTGCTTTTTCTGTCACTTCTTATGGAGTTCATAATGAGGTCGTGAAAAAAGAAGAAAAATCAATCGATTGCGAAAATGACATCATTGTTGAAGATGAAGTTAAGTATGTTCGTATTTCTCGAAAGACTGGCTTTATTGAATCGTTCAAAGTCAACGGAGAAGAATATTTGGCTGGTCCAGGAGGAATCCCATCTATCTTTAGTGACGGACCTGATCCATGGGGTTGGCGAATTAAAAATTTAACAGATCCTGTTTATAACGAGAATGGATGGCCAGTTGATGTTGGCAAGTCCACTCTAAAAGATATGAGGTGTGACAATTCTTCCAAAGGTGTATATGAAGGTCTTAAAGGTGTCACTATTCTAGAAGAAGGCAAATTACTTACTGAAGTTCAATCTCTTTATTCTAGAGGTGAGACTCACGTTATAGTTAACTACAAGATTTATAAAAATAAACCAACTGTTGATATGAACATTCACGTTTTATTCAACGAACATCAAAAAGGTTTAAAAATCAAATTCCCTCTTAAAGGCAGCAAGAGCTATTTTGCTCAGATGGCGTTTGGAGTGGAGAACTACTCTGATGAAAAAGAATATCCATGCAACCGCTATGTCGGTATGAAAAAAGGCGACAAGTGTCTCGCCATTTATAATCGCAGCGGCATTCATAGTGTTTCCAAAAAAGGAAAATACATTACATTAACTTTACTTAATGGTTCAGCGTATTGCTGTCACCCAACAAGATCATATAATCCAATGCTTGTTGATATGAATCGTTATGTTCCATATATTGAGCAAGGCGTTAGTGATTTCTCCTTGCGCTTACAAGTCAACAAAGTGGAAGAATGTGAAAAGTATGCGATGGAATTTAACCAAGCACCTTATTCCTTACATTATTTCCCACATGGAAGTGGCAAGAATGTAGTAAAAGATATTATTACTTTATCTAATCCGAACATCGTAATTACCGCTCTCAAGCGAAGAAATGATGGAACTTTCTTAATCCGTTTATATAATGGATTAAGTAAGAAAGCTTCTACTGAGTTACAAATGAAAGGCATTAAAAAGAAGATTTCATTTGGTAAATATGAATTTAAGACTTTTGTCTTTAATGATAAACAAGTCGTAGAGTCGGAGGATGCTTCAATTTATTAATATGAAAGCAGGCAAATTGTCTATTTGCTTATTAGGATTATTTACTTCAATGGCCTTAGTGGCCACGAATGTAAATCAATCTTTTGCTTTTACTCATGCGTCTAACAATGTTGAGGGGTACTATGCTAAAGCTAGTAGTGGCGCTAACCTCAATAACATCAAGTTCGATTTAGAAGAAAATAGTGCCCCACAAGCGAGCTATAAGCCTGCATCAATTGACGCGATGAAATTAATTAGAGAAGATGGCTCAATCAACTATCTTCCAGAAAGTTATGTCAACGCCACTATTGTTTTTACTAAAGTAAGTGCGACACAATATCAGATTCCTACAACGGTTTTGCAAGGCGTTAAAGGTGGCATCTCTAGAGGTGACACGATTGTATTAGACGGAAACTTTACTTCCGACGATTGCACTTTGCATATCAAAGAATCAAAACTCTATGTTTATACCAAGGACGCAATTGTTACTGTTCCTCATTCAGTAAAAAACATCACTTCTTGTTTAGATAATCTTGTATCAAGTAAAGAAGCCAGAGACAGAGAATGGGCGTTTTTGCTTTGGTCTGAAGGTCTTTCTTTCGATGACTTTTTAAGGACAGTGGACGATGGCTACTATCCAACAAGCATTCATAATGTCTATGTCGATGGTCAACCACACGCGAATTGCTTATATGACGCTCTTAGAAGAAGAGATCCTTATGATCCTAAAGCTTTAATGTATGAAATCTATGTTTGTGCCACTGGTCAAATTGGTACTGATAATCCAAATATTGGAACAGTGGTGGTATTAGATGGTGTCTTTAATTACAAAAATTATGTTCCAGGACAATATAGTGAAAATCCAATCCTTGATTTAGAACCTGGTGAAAGCTATGGCATTCAAATTGGTCTCCTTACACTTTTAAAAGTTGGAGCGGGTGTTGATGACTATGTAAGAATTAATCTTAAATCTTATTTATTAGAACAATTTGAACTTCTATATAACCCTGACCTATATGAACCAGACTTGTACTTACAAATTAGTGAGATGCAAGACGCCTTGGAAGCATCTTTAAAAGATTTAACAACCGCGAAAGATATTTATTCTGCTTATAACTATTATGTTTCCCAGATGGGATTATTAGAATTAACCGAAGAGAGTTTCCAATCCTTTAAAAATGCTTATATCAAAGAGGTTATGGATTACGTTGATGTTTCTCTTTATTGGGACTCTGTCGCTTTAACCATTCAAGGATATGTTGATGATTGTATTAACACTATTAATAACGCAGTTACCACTAAACAAGTAGTAGATGCAGTTAATGAAGTGAAAACCAAAGTTGATAAAACCCACACTCGTTTATATGACATGGAACAGGCTATCTTGAATAGAACTTCTGGTTGGGAAAACTATCTTGCCCAATATGATTATGTGACTTTAGATGATTTATCTTTAGGTGAATCACAAGTATTCCATGGAAGAAAAAGCGAAAGACAAAATGATATCGATACGTATGATAAAGAAAAGAATCAAATCGATACATTTGTTCCTAGCGCGGAAAATAAAGCGGGTAATGTTGCTTTCTGCTTTAACTATCAAGCTGACGCGGTTCCAACTAAAGGCGCGAACATCTTTATAGTTTTACGCGGCATTAAATATTTTGGTTATTGCTTTGCTATGGGCACCAATTCTAAAGGATTCTTCTTCCAACGTACACAAGGTGGAAGTGGTGAAGAAGATACTGATTTTGAAGGTCGAGAAAGATGCTTCATGTCTACTTCTAAAATCCCTGTTGTCATTAGAGCGATTGATTTAATTGAAGGTAATCGCACTTGGATTAATGTCAATATTGGTGGATTTGATTATTTAGACAAGATTGTTGATTCCTTATCATTTGCCACTAATTCTCGTGTTTCTTTCCGCAACAATATTGAAGATGATAGTGATGTTGATGGCATTGCTACAATTAGCAACTACTATCATCCAAAAGCAAAAGATGTTAAGGCTAAATATTATGGACTATTTAACTACGATGGTGGACATAATGATGAAGATGAGACACTATACCTATCTTTAGATGATAATGAACTTAAATATGATGCGGTTGAAGGAATTAATAGTTATGCGATTCGTAGCGATAATATTAAGCTCATTAGAAATAATGTTGAGTATAAATTAGGAAGAACTGACGTTCCTGTAATTGGCAAATATAGTGCTTCTTCTTATCGTTTATATTTATCTAATTTATTTAATAATGAAATCGGCGGGCTAGTTGATGGAGACACCATTGTTGTTTCCGGTGCCTTTGCCTATTTTGATGATGATCCAAACGATAAGGTTGCTTTTGAAGTTGGTACATCAAAATTTGTCTATTCTGCTTCTAGTAAGTCTTGGAGTCAAATTGTCTCACTAGAAGACGCTAAAAAAGATGCAATTAGACAATTAGATTATTATGTTAGCGAAGATTATTTAGAACAATTTGACGAAGCAGAAAAAGAACAAGTCACAAATATTGTTAATAACGCAGTTTTATATGTGAATAATCAAACCTCTGTTGAAGGTGTTTACACCGTATTTAATAACGCAGTTAACTCCATTAATACAGTGATGACTTCTTTACAAAAATATCAACAAGAAGTTATTTCACTTATTTCTTCTTACAAACAAGATGAATATGGTAGTTATCGTCAAGAAGAACTAGACCTCATCATGTCTTATAAGCAAGAAGCTACTGAAAGTGTTTATAATGCTTCATCTAGAAAAGAAATTGATGATATCTATCAAGAAACAATTGAGAAAATAGACGCTGTTTTGACTGATGAAGAAATGTCTATTAAAGAACTAAAAGAAGCAAAATATCAGGGTGTTAACACAATTAAGAATAGATATGCTTCTTTAATCAATAGCTCAATGAGTGATGAGAAGTTAGAAAAACTCAATAATGAAACTATTAAATCAATTGAAAACGTACAAGCCGCTAGTAGCATTGAAGAAGTGAATTCAGTTGTTAATGCTTATTTAAAAGCTCATCCACTTCCAAATAGTGGCTCTAGTGGATGTGACGGAAGTATTGCTACTTCTTCCATCATTATTTCCGCTTTAGCGGCAAGCTTCTTAACTATGTTAATAATTAAAAAATGGAAATATAAATTGATTGGAGGACAAATCAATGAATAAAAAATTATTAGTTATCCCAATGTTAGGTATTGTCATTCCTACTTTGTCTGCCTGTGGCAAGAAAAGCGGAACCATCGATGACCCGACAAAGGCCAATCTTCACGTTCTTACCTTGGATAAAGGTATCGGCACTAAATGGCTTGAAAATGCAGCAGCAATCTTTAACGAAATGTATGCTGAATCCGAAGATTTCCAACAAGGCCGTAAAGGTGTTAAGGTCTCAATTATCGGTGACACTAAACTTGACGGTGCTTACTTAAATACCGCTGTTTTAAATGACGATATTTATTTCACTGAACAAGTCGATTATCGAGATTTAGTCAATAAAGGCAAGCTCCTTGATATTACCGATGTCTTAAAGGCTGACTTATCATTCTATGGAGACGAAGAAGGAAAGACAATTTTAAGCAAAATCGACCCAACCATGGAATCTTATATGAACATGAATAATAAATATTATGGTGTTCCTTTCTATGATTCCTTCTACGGATTTGTTTATGATGTCACTTTATGGAAAGAAAATAATTTATATCTTTCTAACGATCCTGAAGATCCATTTGTCCCTTATGATGATGCTAATATTTCAGTTGGTTCAGATAACATAGCAGGTACACCTGATGATGGTCTTCCAGCCACTTATGAAGAATTTGGTTTATTGATGGATGAACTCAATCAACGTGGCATCACTCCATTTATCACCGCTGATATCGCTAAAGAATATGTCGCTGACTACTTATACAATGTTGTCGCTGACTATGAAGGCGTTAATCAAATGGTTTTGAATTTAACTTTAAATGGTACCGCGACTGATTTAATCGATACCGTGGATAATAATGGTAATATCACTTATAAACCAGCAACTCAAATTACGCAAAGCAATGGTTATTTGCTAACTAGACAAGCAGGTAGATACAGTGGTCTTAATTTCTTAAAGAATTACATTATGACCTTACCAAATGGTCAAGCTAGTGGTTATAGATTTGTTGATACACATACAACTGCCCAACGACAATTTGTCCAAAAGAATGTTGGTAGTCGTCCTGATGTCGGCATGATTATTGAAGGTTCTTGGTGGGAAAACGAAGCTGCTTCTATTATCGCTACCGAAGCAGAAAAGTCTGGAAGAAGAGACTTTGCAATTATGCCAATCCCATTTGCTAGCAAAGAAAAAGCTATTGAATCCAATTATAAGCATACCTATTTATCACTTTCTCAAAGCTTTGGTGTTATCTCCTCTAAATGTAGCAATGTCAAACTCGCAAAAGAATTCATGAAGTTCTTACATTGTGACAAGATGCTTTCTAAATTTACCGCAGATACTTCAATTACCCGTCCTTTAAATTATGAAGTGACTTCTCAAGATCAATCTAAACTTAGCAACTACGCGAAATCACTTATTTATTTAAAACAGCATTCTAATATTGTTTATCCATATTCCTCTTTACCAGTGATGGTCAATAATCCATCAGATTTCAAACATTACTACTTTGTTTGGAAGTCTGACGTTGATGGCACTCCATATAATCATCCATGGGATTATTTAAGAGAAGGAAGCAAAAACCCAACAATCAAAAAATATTTTGATGGTCATTATGATCATTATTACAATAGGTGGCCAAACTTATAATTTAGAGCCTTGTTTATGAGTCTATTAAAAGGAAAGAAAATTAATCGTGTAGGAAAGACTCCTCTTAAAAAAGGAGATATCATTTTCTACACGCTTTTGCTTCTTATTCCTTTAAGCCAAATTTTAATATTCTATTTTGGTGTTAATTTCCAATCTTTCCTTTTAGCTTTCCAAACTAGAGACGCGAGCGGAAATCTCGTCTTCGATGCCTCTAAAAACTGGAATTTATTTGTTGCTGACGCTAAAACATCGATATTCTGGACTTACGTAGGGAATTCATTCTTGGTTTATTTATTCACTTCGTTAACAGGAACAGTGTTAGCAACTTTATTCTCTTACTATATTTATAAAAGAAGAACGTTCTGCAACTTCTTTAAGTTTGTGTTGTTCTTACCTTCATTATTACCAGCAATTCTTTTAGTTATTATGTTTAAGGGCTTTGTTGGTAATGGTTTGCCGGCATATTTAAACTATATGTTTGGCATCGATTTTTCACAGATGGAAGGTGGAGGAAATATATTCCTTAAACAAAACACCACAACCATCATTATTATCACCATGTATTCCATTTGGATTTCTTTTGGCGCACAAGTTCTTGTTTATACAGGAGCGATGGATCAAATCTCTCCAGAAGTAATTGAAGCTGGTAAACTTGACGGAACCAATTCGTTTACCGAGTTTTTCCATATCATCTTGCCTTCTATTCTTCCAACCTTAGGAACGTTCTTAATAGTGGGTATTGCCTCAATATTTACCAACCAGAATAACTTATTTAATTTCTATGGTGGTGGTGGACCACATGAACACTACACAATCGGTTATTTCATTTATTTGAAATTAAGAGATGGTGAAGCCAACTATCCATATGCTTCATTTATCGGACTTGTATGTACTTTATTTGTCTTACCTCTAACTTTTGGCGTAAGAAAACTAATCAATAGAGTGAGTAAATAATTATGAAGAAGATTAAGTTAGGGACAAGCAAACATTTCAGTGTCACAAAAGGTAAACCATCTGTTACCACAGTTTTCTTATTTGTTTTACTTATCATTTACACTTTGGTTTTATTTATTCCAGTGATTTGGTCAATCTATGCTTCTTTAGCGGATAGCTATACTTTTGGTGATGTTTTTGACCCTCAATACCCTAACTTATCAAAAACATTGGCCTTAAGCTTTGATAACTTTAAATTTGCTTGGGAAGAATTAACAATTACTGTCCAAGTCAATGGTGTTAGAGAAACATTTGATACGATTGGTTTACTTGGCAATAGTATCTTATATTCCACGATATCCGCTTTATCATTTACGATTTGTCCTGTAATAGTTGCATATGCAACTTCAAGATTTAAATATGGCTTCTCTAAGATTATTTATGCCTTTGTTGTCGTAGCAATGTCCTTGCCTATTGTTGGTAATATGGCTAGCGAAATTCAAATGTTACATAACTTAGGAATGTTTGACACGATTATCAGTATGGTGATCTTGAGATTTAACTTCTTGTCGATTTACTTCTTAATTTTGCACGCGCAGTTCTCATCTATTCCTAATGATTATTCAGAAGCCGCGAAAGTTGATGGGGCAAGCAATTTAAGAATTATGTTACAAGTGGTGATTCCTCAATCACTTAACACAATTGTTACTGTCTTTATTCTTTCCTTTATTACTTATTGGAATGATTATCAAATCCCATTGCTTTATTTGCCAAGTTATCCAACTGCTGCGTACGGCATCCATAACTTTATCTATAATCCAGATAGTGCGATGGCTACAGTGCCACATCAAATGGCGGTTGCGGTTTTGTTAACCTTACCTATCGTTATCGTCTTTATCGTCTTTAATAAACGTTTAAGAGTATCTGTCGCTATGGGAGGTATTAAGAGTTAATTATGAAATTTAAGAAATTATTAGTATTTTCTCTTTTAGGTTTACCTCTAGTTTTATCTTCTGTGAGCTGTGAATCTTCCTTTAACGCTTATTCCGTTAAACTTTTAAGAGCAACAGAAAACAATGATGTTTATATTGGCGATACGATTAATGTGGAAACCAGGCGCTTAGAATATGAAGGTGAACACCAAGATGTTTTAGGTGTTATCGTTAATCCTGACGGGGATACCTATCAAGGCAAGTCATTTACTGTCACTGAAGCCGGCCTATATAAAGTGGTTTATAAGGCTTATTTTGGTCATCATAAAGAAGAACAAGTAGTGAATTACTTGTGTAAGAGAAAGAGCCAAAACTTCTTCTCTGTTACTAATCCAGTGGATGTCTCTTATGGCGAATATCGTCATGACTTCGCTAATTACAGGAACGATGGAGTCATTATCGACATGAAGAGTGGTACTGAAATTCGCTTTAACGTGCCTCTTTCTATCGATGACTTTATGAACGATCAAATTCAAACTCGTCCAGGAAAAGGTTATAAAGACCGTTCTTATGGTATGACCGCTAATCCGTTAATTGATTTCTTAATTGATCCAAACGAAGCGATGTCTGCTGATTTTTCCACTTTAACTATTCGTTTAACTGACTCTATTGATAGAACTAACTTTGTTGATGTTCATATTGAAGATGCTTACTTAAGTGGTGTTCCTGATACATGGACTATGTCTAGTGTGAGAGTTGGTGCTTCTTGTAACTGGCAAATGGGCTGGGAATGGGACGGACAGGCTGATGGTAATCCTAATAAGAGTAATGTTGGTAAATTCCATAACGGCGTTAGTGGAACTGGTTTAAACCTTACTTTCCGCGCGGTTCATCATAGTAATGTTATTAATTCCGCGAAGATTTTATATTGCGCTGCTAATGGTAGATTCTATAATTGCTTAGGTTCGTTAGAATCAACCACTAACTTTACATACTTTGTAAATGATTTAAGTGATCCTATAGTTTATGGCAATAGTGCTTGGGAAGGATTTAAGAGTGGAAAATTCTATTTATCCATTATTCCTACATCTTTCTCTAACGCTACTGCGAGATTATTAATTAAATCAGTTGGCAAATATATTTTCCCTTCCGAAGTATTAGTGGATGATATTGCTCCAGTTATTTCTGTAGACACATTAGGCTACGATGATAAATATTTACCACGCGCAGCAGTGGGCAAAGCTTATCCAATATATGACGCTACTGTTAGTGATAACTATGATTTAGATTTGAACTGCAATGTCAGTGTTACTTATCGTGATTCCGTAAACAAAAAAGATATTGATGTTTCCGTTATTGATGACGCTTTCATGGTGAATAAATCTGGCTTCTACACTATTAAATATGAAGCTAGAGATAAAAGCGGAAATGTTGCTGATGTAATTACAAAACGTGTCATTACCACAGATATAGTTGATGATGTGGTTTTATCTTTGGATTCCCCCGAAAAGACTGTCAGTGCTTATGATAATGTGAAAATTCCAAACATCAATGATGTTCAAAGTGTTGGTGGAGTTGAAAATAGCAAGATTGATATCACAAGACGTGTTATTGATCCAAAAGGACATGAATTAATTATTTATGGTGATGAATTCCGTCCATCTTTAGTTGGTGATTATCAAGTAGTGTTCACTGGCAAAGATTATGTTGGTAATGCCGGAGAAGTGACTTATATAGTTCATTCTCAAGAATTAACTAAACCAGCATTTATTAGTGACCCTAACTTACCACCTGCCTTAATTAGTGGATTCAAATATCAAATCGAAAATATTTCCGCGATTGAAACTAAAGGCGGAGAGGTTGTACCTGTTACCCCTGAGATTTTAATCAATGACCAACCATATACTGGAGAATTTGTTGCAAGTGGTAATAAAGCCAAAGTGACTTATAAAGCAAATGGAGAATCATCATATTCTACTATTGATGTTGATTTAGATGTAATTGATGTTTCTAGTGATGAAGGTGGATTACATCACGCAAAATATTTTGTTGGTGATTATACCGCTAGCGAAAGCGTTTATCGCGAATCAAATAATGTTACTTTAAGTGGTGCTGTAGAAAGCTATTCAACATTTATTAATCCACTTAATCCAAACGCTTTCTATATTGGTTTACGTTTGATTGAAGATCAAACAAATATGAGAACCGTAAGCGTGAAACTTACTGATTCTAAAGATAAAGACGTTCATGTGACCTTTGATATTGATTTAGTTGAACAAACAATTAAAGTACCGTATCTACCAGAATTAGCATTTAGCTTCTTTGAAGATATTGTTGGCTTAGAATATAACGACGAGAGTAAAGCGTTCTATGACACTAACCAAAATAAGTTGGGAACATTAATTAGAGATGATAACAACAATCCATTTACTGGTTTTAGTGGTGGTGCTTATTTATCTGTTGGCTTTAAAGATATTGAAGGTTATTCAAGTCTAGCCATTGAAAAGATTTGTAATCAGCCAATTGGTTATAGAAGTAAAGGCAAAGATAGAATTCAACCATCAATCAAATACAATTCAACTTTAATTTCCGAGCAACAAAAAGGAAATCAATTTGTCTATCCAACATTTGAGGCTTTTGATGTTTTAAGTGACATCGCGGAAACTTCAATTACTATTGTTAAACCAGATAACACATCAATCACTGGTGGTAAAGATATGAAAGAAACATTCACTATCGAACAGACTGGTGATTATCGTATTACTTATATTGCAAAAGATTCCGCGAACAACACTAAGAAAATCATTGAGATTGTTTCAGTTTATGATGATTTACCACCAACAATCACAGTGAAAAACCCACCAAAGAGCTCCTATTCTTTGAATTCTTCATTTAAGATTCCAGAATACACCGCAAGCGATGAAAGCGGTAAATACACTGTGGATGTGATTTTAATCCTACCAACAAATGAAATGAGAATCTTAACTCACCATGTCCATGATGAAGAAACTGAAGAAGTGGATGTTATTGAATATGCTTTAGACCCAGAAAAAGAGCTTTATGATCCGAGCTTCATTGTTAATAAAACAACATGTAAATTGCAATTAAAAGGAACCTATAGACTAAGATACGTAGCCTATGATACTGCGTATAACACTACAACCTTAGAATATAGCTTCACCGTTAAATAGGAGGAAAAGAAGATGAAAAAAAGATTATTTGTATTTGCTTCATTAATCGCAGCTTTATCGCTTGGCAGCTGTTCTTCCTCATCCTCTGGAGGCGGAAAACAAGAAGGGCCAGAAGTTATCCCTGATAAATATATCATGGAGAACAACGTTTCTACTTATTCATTAGTGTTAAGTAAGAATCCTCAAGCTAAAGAGACATTCGCAGCTTCGGAATTTACTTATTTCATGAAGCTTGCCACTAATTATGCTTTCCCAGTCCTCAATGAAAAAGAAGTTAGAGAAGGGCAACATTATATCTCTTTAGGTGTTACCGAACAATTTAAAGCTAACTTCCCTAATTATGATTATTCAATTCTTGATGGCACGCAATCTGGATACTTCATTTCTACCAAAGATGAGAATATCTATATTGTTTGTAGTGATGATTTTTCAGGCGATGGAGTCTTATATGGAGTTTATGACTTATTAGAAGACTTTATTGATTATCGTTATTACCATGACACAGAGATTTATTACGAAGAAAAATCTACGATTAATCTCATTGATTATAAACAGACTTTTGTGAACTATAGCTATGATATGCGTAGTATCTCTACTGTTTATACTTACACAAACGACTTACATTCTAGACGTATGCGATTAATTAACAACTCTCGTGGTTCAGAATGGATGCGCGCTACATATGGACATAGTCAAATTCAAAAGATTTTAGGTCCTTGGATGATTGACACTAATGATCCTCAAGGAAGAACATATGGACAATCTCATCCAGATTGGTTTACTGATCCAAATATGCCAAAACCAAGTAGTGGTGGCATGATGATTGATAACTGTTTAAATTGGTGTGCTGGTCCAGAAATTGAGCGTGTTGTTGCTGATAAATTAATTCAATTTATTCAAGCAGAGCCACTTGCGAAATTTATTATGTGCGCTCAAGAAGATAATAGTAGTACTTGTATTTCTCTTCCTGGTGTACAAGAAGCACTTGATACTTGGGCTAAAGGTTCTTATACCGCTTTACAGATTTATTTCATGAACCACGTGATTGATTTAGTGGATGAATGGGCACAAAAGAATTGTCCTGAAAGAGAATTGCAATTTGTCATCTTTGCTTATCACACAACTTTAGAGCCACCTCTAGACTCTAATGGTAATCCAGTGATCAAACTCCATGACAAATTAAGAATCTATATTGCGCCTATTAGAGCTAATTATTCAGCGCCATTTACTTCTCCACTTAACAAAGATACATATCGTATTTTTGAAGGATGGGATAAAGTGGCTCATGGCAAACTAATTACTTATTTATACGATTTAAATTACCGTATGTATTTTGTGAACTTCAATAACTTTGGTTCTTGTGGTGGTATCTATCAAGAATTATTAAAGTATGGTATTAAATACATCATGACACAGGGTGTTAGTGATAGTAACGCTCCATGCTTTGACGAATTAAGAGTGTATTGCGAAGCTAAGTTGATGAGAGATGTTAGCCTTAACTATGATGATTTAGCCTATGACTTTATTGAACAATACTATAAAGATGTTGCCCCTCAACTAAAAGATTTCTATGACATGCTTAGAAATAGATATTCTTATTATCAAACATTAGTTAATCCTTCCAGTGGTGGCACAACTGGCAATATTGATAATACCGCCCTTTATCCTTTAACCTTTGTGAGACAAATGGACCTCAAACTTAAGGAAGCTTTCACGGCTATTGAGGGCTATAAAAATATCGATCCTGAATATTATAATCTCCTCTATACTCGTATCATGAAAGAAAACTTAGAAGTTATTTATCTTAAAGTTAAACTTTATAGTGATTATTTCATTACCGAAGTAGAAGAGTTAAAAGAAACATTCTATTTCTACGCGAACTACTTTGGCATCACTAAAGTAGGCGAAGGTATTCCAATTGAAGGAGCGCTTGGTTAATATGAAAATGAAATTATTATTACTCCCTCTTTCTTTATTATTTGTTTTGGGTGGCTGTTCAAGTAATCAATCCGAAGGCGGACAATCCTCTAATAGTGATCCAGTTAATTTGGTAACCTTATCAGAAACTTCTATCTCTGTTCCAGAAGAAAGAAGTCACCAATTAGAAGCCACAATTGATTCTTCTTTAGAAAGATATTTGAGATTTTGGTCTAGCGAGAATGAAGATGTCGCCACTGTTGATGAAAACGGCTTGGTGACCGCTGTTAAAAAAGGTAATACTATCGTGGTTATACAAGTTGGTCAATACTACGCTAGATGTGCAGTAGAAGTAGTGGACTATTTACCAAACGAAGTCCTCTCTGTCACGTTTTCTAAGGATAACTATAACTTAAATGTTGGTGATGAATACGTACTTGAACCAACTGTGAAGCTAGGCGAAGAAGAAATAACTGATTATGAAATTGCTTTCGAAAGTAGTAATTCTAATATTGCTACTTATTTGTTAGATAAGTCATCTATAAAGGCTGTTGGTGAAGGAAAATGTGATATTTTATTCACCTTTACCTATTTAACTTATAGTGTTAAAGAATTAATTTATGTTAATGTTTATGAGTAAGCATGGAAAAAATTAATCTTGAGCACGTAACTGTATATTTTGAAAACACAAAAGATAATATCGTCACCGCACTTGATGATATATCTTTTTCATTTTTCGCTAATAAAATCAATGTCGTCGTTGGCTATTCAGGAAGCGGGAAGTCAACTTTATTAAAGTGCTTAACTGGTTCCTTGGTGTATAACGGCAAAATCCTTTTTGATGATAAGGACATTGAACTAATCCCAATTCAAAAAAGAGGGATATCCTATATGGATCAAAATATCACTTTGTATCCAAGCGCAAATGTTTATGAAAACATCATGTTCCCTTTAAAAGCAATGAAAGTGGAACACGATGTGGCTGATCAAAGAATTAAAGACATCGCTTGTAAATTAGATATTAGTCTTCTTTTAACTAGAAAGACCAAATTTTTATCAATGGGTCAAGCCAGCAGAGTTTATCTAGCAAGAACTTTAGTTAAAGATAGCGACATCTATTTATTTGATGAGATATCAAAGAACTTAGATCCTTCTATCGCTAAAGAGATTTCGACTTTAGTGAAGAATTATCTTGTTGAGAATAATAAGACGGGAATATATGTTACCCATAACATTAACGAAGCGACTGCGATTGCTGATTATATTTATGTTTTAAATGAAGGCAAATTAGTGGGTATCTATACTCCAAAAGAATTTGTTTCTAGTGATAACGAAATAGTGAAATCTTTACTAGTGGGATGATATGAAAAAGAAAAAGTCGGTTTTTTCTAACACTGATTATCAATATTCTTCTTTGCCTACTACTAGAAAAGAAGCTTTTAAAGATGTTTATAAGCATAATTTCAAAACCATTACTTTATCAGGTTTAACACTTTTACTTTTCGCCATTCCTTTAATCATCTTCCTAGTAGCAATGGATTTTGGAAAACTAGGAATGACACCTGATAGATTTAATGAGCAAGAGTTAAGAGCAGTATTACTCTTATGGGATATTATTGTGAATGCTGGCGCCATTGTTTTACTTTATTCTGTTTTAATTGGCCTTATGGGAATAATGAGAGTTCTCAAACTTTTAGTGTGGCAAGAAGGTATAGACTTCTGGCATGACTTTAAAGTTGGAATAAAAGAAAACATCAAATATTTCTCTTTGTTGTATTTGTTTGGCTCTCTTATATATTTAGGAACTTACTGTGTATATATCTTTTTACTCAACTTCCTAATTGGTATTTGGCTAATTATTCTATTTATTATCATCTTTGTTTCAATTGGAATATGGGCTTATTTTGTGATTAATGTCTATCAAACAACATTATGGAATTACATTAAAAATGGGTTGTTCTTCTTTTCTAGAAGTCTTCCATTAACTCTCCTTTATGTTGTGATGATTGTGTTTCCGTTTTTCTCTATTTTCATTCCTGTTTCTGGACTTACGATTGTGATCAAATATCCTGTAATGATTGCTATGTTGATATTCCATTATCCATTTTTAATAATTGTTGGATATCTATATTCACTGACTAAATTTGATCTTTATATTAATAAAGATAATTACCCTGAAATTTATCGCAAAGGATTATACAATCTCAACAAAAAGTAATTTTTGTTCAATAAAACGAAAGAATTGCTATACCTGTTGCATTACCTTATAGATATAAGAGGACATAATTTATGAAAAAATCACATTCATTTATTTTTGCTGGGTTTTTGTCTTTGTCTTTAATTTTGGCTGCCTGTGGGGCTCAGCCAGAAAAGAAGTACACAATTACATTCTTGGATGAAGACCAAACAGAATTAAGCGTCATTAAAGTCAAAAAAGGCGAAATGCCTGTTTATGATAAGGAAGAGCCTACCAAAGCATCAACCGCTCAATTTAGTTATGTTTTTAGTGGCTGGTCTCCAGAATTAGTGGAAGCCACTGAAGATGCGACATATACCGCAACTTATGCTTCTACAGTTAGAAGTTATACAATCACATTCTATGATGAAGATGGCACAACTGTTTTAGATAGTAAGTCTGTAGAATACGGCACTGTCCCATCTACAAGTGTTGTTCCAACCAAAGCATCAACTGCGACAACCGATTACAAATTTAATGGTTGGGATCCAACTCCTGTTGCCGTAACTGGTGAAGCAAGTTATAGAGCAACATATTCTGAAAGTGCTAGAGAATACACCATTCAATTCGTTGATGGCGATAAAGTATTACAATCTGGCAAGCTTCATTATGGAGATATGCCTGAATATAAAGGCAATGAGCCAACAAGAGAACCAAGTGAAGATTACACTTATATTTTTGAAGGTTGGGATAAAGCAATCGCCGCTGTTAGTGGAGATGCAACATATACTGCAGTCTTCCATGAAATTGACAAATTTGGTGTTTGCGCTCACTGTAACAAATTCTTAGGATCTGAAAAGATTGCTGATTATTCAATTAAGGATTCCAAAATCAATGAAGTCGCTACTCCAGCAGTTGGATTTAATACAGTATATGGCAAAGCCAGTTTTGATAATGGCCCAGCAGGTATTGATTTAGATATTTCCAAATACGCTACAGTTTATTTTGCTCTAACTCATAGCATGACCTACTTATATGTCTTTGGTGGAAATGATGATTATGCAAAATTATATAACTTGGGATGGTTCCAATTTGTTTTGCAAAAAGATTCTGATTTAAAATGGCATGCTTATTACAAACTTGAAACTGAAAAAACTTGGATAGAATCTAAGCTCGATGACGGTGATAAAACTGCAACTAACTTATCTTCACTTCTCAAATTATATAACTGGAGCGAAGATGAACGCGCTGCAGCTCAATTATTATGTACAGAAATCTATGCCTCTGATGCACATGAACACGCACCTGATGAATATGGCATTTGTAAGTTCTGTGGTATTTTAGCTGATAGTGAGCAAGTGTGTGACGCCGCTGTTAAAAACGCTCAACCAATTAATGAACCAGCACCAAAAGGATTTGAAATTGTTTCTTCTGTTACTGGATTATCAAGCGGCAACGTTGGAGCAAGCTTCGATGCTACAAAATATAATAAGTTATACTTCTCCTTATGGCATGATATCTCATACGTCTACGTTTTTGGTGGAGATAGTAATAGCCCAACATTATGGCAAGCAGATTGGTATAACATTATGCTTGTTAAGGGTGAAAGCGGATGGGTGTCTTATTTCAAAAAAGCATCTGATAGTACCTGGACAACAGATAAGACCAAAGTTGATGGTAAGAATGATGAAAACTTCTCCTCTATCTTGAGATTATATAACTGGTCGTCTCTACCTGGCGCTACAGTTAAATGTACTGAAGTTTACGGTGTTTTAGCCTAATTTATTTATAAAAATAAAAAACTGGCAGTTTATAAAAATTGCCAGTTTTTATATGCCATTGCAAAATAAAGGAAAAATTTTGAAAAATAGAGAATATAAGGAGACCATATAGGCCGTATCATAAAACCATAAATAAAAGTTTTTGTTATATAACATGCGGAGATTTGTTCTTTTGCGTAGTTTATTTCAAGAATTTAATTATTTCATAATTAGGAGGATAATTATGAACAAGAAATTTACATTAACTAGTTTGTTAGCAGTTACAACACTCGCGGTGGTCGGTGTCATGGCTGTTACACAAGCTCCTCAATCTGCAAAACTTTTTGCTAATAACCCAGGTGGCGAGTGGCATCACTATCTAGAAAGTGATCCTCAACTCGATAGCCATGGCAAATCTACCAAAAGGGGCACGAAAGAATATTGGGTTGAATGTGGCGGCGGATATCAATTTACTGAACCTTCTACCGGAACAATTATTGAAGAAGCCGGCGCACCTAATACCAAAGAATTTGCTGCAAACGATAGTCGTTGGTCAGATTCTGATGATAACTATTGTGATGTACATGGACATAGTTTTGATTCTCATGGTGTTTGCGAACATTGTAATGCACTTAATGGTGGTTCCGTGATAGCTCCAAGAGCAATTGCTAATGCATCTGCATCGGCTGAAGCAGCTCCATTAGGATTTACATCTGTTTCTACTGTTAATGGCGTAACACACAACACAGGTATCGGATATAACGTTGATGTTACCGCATATAGCGTTTTGTATTTCTCTCTTTATCATAGCGCTTCTTATGCATATGTCTTTGGTGGCGATGGCCCAAGAATGTGGCAGTCAGATTGGTACAATATTTTATTAATTAAAGGCCAAGATGGTTGGGAAGCAATAGCTAAAAAAGCAACTGAAACTGCATGGGATGATACTCGTACAAAAGTTGATGGCGCTACCGATCAAAATTTTAGTAGCATCCTTAGAATGGCAAATTTTGAAAGTGAATTATCTAGTGCAAATATTAAATGTACTGAAGTTTATGGTATTTTACCTCCTCATAGTCATTCACTTGATGAATTTGGTATTTGTACTATTTGCAAAGAATTTGTTGGTGCAACCAAACTTGCTGATTCAGCACTTTCCGAAAAACTTGATCCAGAAAATAATCCTGCTGCTCCTGCCGGATTTGAAACCTCTGTAAGATCTGTCGCAACTCATAACTCAGGAGATAGAATTGCAAGTATTGATTGTTCTAACAAGAGCAAATTATATTTCGCCCTCTATTCACCTGATTTCAATATTCAAATTTGTGATGGTGGTGGAAAGAGCTTCGAAAAAGGCGAATGGATTTATGTCTTCTGTGACCACACTGGAGGATCCGGTAGCAATTTGTGGACAGTCTATGGCAGAAAAGCAAGTGAAAGTTCATTCAGTTTGTTGAAAGAATTCACAAAGGGTGGAAGTACAAACTTAAAATATTTCTTTACTATAGTTAACTGGTCACAATCAAAAGGCGATTTCAGTATGTTCTCCACAGAAGTATACTCGATGTCATTCTAATCAAATAATTAATTTAAAAAATGGCCACTCTTAATCGATTTATGATGGGTGGCCATTATTTATACTCTTATTAGCAAATTCTCAATACTGGTTAATAGTAATTGAGAAGAAAATAATAATATATACACGGAGGAACAAACATGAATAATAAAAAGAAATTAATCCTTACTTCGTTTGTAGCTTTAGCTACATGCGTTGGTGTTGGATTGCAATTTATGTCTAATGTTCCTTTAAGCGTTGTTAATTCTACTAGTGGTGTCCAATGGAGACACTACGACAGAAAAGCCCCTACTCTTGCAGAAAAAGGCATTAAAGAGTATTGGGCCAATTGTGATGGCCATAATCACCAATTTGTAGCACCAGTAAGTGGCACAGTAGTGGATATGGGGTCAAACTATGATACCTCTGAATTTACTATTAATGATGATCGTTGGATTACATATTGTGATGAACACGGTCATAATCTAGATCAATATCATGTTTGCAGTAGATGTGGACAATTAGATGGAGACTTAATTAGCGCGAAAGCAATTAATGGCTCTACTAGTTCTTCTAGTGTTAACCCTGCTAAAGGCTTTAATAGTGTCTATCTAGCGAGCAATGTTGCTAGAGGCTCTGAAGTTGGAGTTAATTTAGACATCTCCAGTTATGACTATATTTATTATGCTTTATATGTAGTTCCTCAAGATTACCTCACTTATTTATGTGTTTATGGTGGTAATACAGATACATACGCTAAGATGTCTCCTGGTAGTTGGTATTATCTATTACTTTATAGAAACAAACTTAACGATAATAAATTGGAACTATATTTTAGACATACGTTAAGTGATAGTTGGGAAAGTAAAGTATTAGATGCTGCTGATCAGACAACAACATCATTTAGCAAAATTAGATTCTATACATGGGAGAAAGATAGTTCACAACAATATCTTGTAAATTATTCAGTTTATTGTAGTGAAGTTTACGCAATAGATGCTGAAACATATTGCGCTCATACATTCGATGAACATAATGTTTGCACCAAATGTATGAAACATAAAAACGCTGTTCAAGTATATGACTATTCCATTAGTGAATCTACTCCTACAGATATCATTGTGGCTCCAGTAGGATTTAACAATGTCTATTCTGCAACAGGAAAGCCTTCTGGATATAACGGAGCAGATGTAGATATTACTAAATATAACGTCTTGTATTTAGCATTATACGGAACAGAATATTTGCTTCCATATAGTGGAGGAGAAAATGACAATACCCACAAGATTATTGCGGAACGTTGGTATTACCTTCTTTTAGAAAGAGTCAATGGCTCTTGGACTGGTTATATAAGAGATGGCACATCTGGCTCATGGGTTTCTCGTACAGTTGATGGGCCTAATGATACTAACTTTAAATCCTTATTAAGACTTTATAACTGGGGAAGTGGAGTGCCATCAATTACAATTTACAATACTGAACTATACGCTGATGAGACTCCGATTACTCCAGAGGAATTAACTGGTGGCTTAAATATAGGCGTATGGAATGGTTCATATCATTTTATTAATACATCATCAATTGATGACATGGTTGATGCTGGTATTAGCACTGTTATAGGTGTTAATCCGCGTTGGAATTCAAACTGGAATAATGTACTTAATTATGCATTGTCTAAAGGCGTGAAATTTATTGTTGATCCACGTGGTTGGGATTCTGAACATAAATGTTATGCTGATTGGGATGGAACATGCCCAAGCTACGCTAGTCACGATGCTGTTCTTGGTTTCATAATGTGGGATGAACCAAGCACACTTAAGTTTTCAGAAATTGCGGATATGAAAGCGCAATTTGACGCTGTTATGCCTGCAAATAAAATCTTCTTTGTGAATTTACTTTCTTCTGCAGCGTCCCAAACTGGTTTATTTGGAAGTGAAAGTGTACCTCCAAGTTATAATTACTACGAAACTAATTATGCGCAAGCATATCACAATACAGTAAATCCAGATGTTTATAGTTATGATTCTTATCCATTATTTACTAATGGACAAATTAGAAAATCATACTTTGCAACACTTGATATCTGGAGCAATTTATCAAAAACAACACATATTCCTACTTGGTATACCTTCTTAGCCTCATCTCATTTATCTGGTGATGGTGATGGATATACATATATATTGCCAAGCAAAGAACAATTAAAATGGCAAATGTCAGTCGCTGTTTCATTTGGTATCACTAACTTAATGCATTATGTATTTGCTACTGATCAAGCAGACTATACTTGTATGGCAAATATCAATGGAAGCAAGAATGCTTACTTTAATACTATCTGTAACGCTGATGAAGAAATGCATTATTTAGATAGTGAACTACCTAAATATACATGGGAAGCTGCGACTACATATCACAACAATTCAAACAACGATTCAAAAAAGAATTTATTGTTTAAAGAATTGCAACACACAGTGTCTAATTCACAAGTTGGTATTAATACTATTTCGGCGACATCAGACTTATTAATTGGCTCTTACATTAAAGGTGATGACCATGCTTATATGGTTGTTAACTCAGGTACAAGCACTGATTATACAAGTATATGGTCCAAAAATTATACTGATTATAACGCAAATATTGCTTATGAGAACAACGCAAATACAGTTTCAATTACATTTAGCTCTAGCTATAGCGGTGCTTATGTTATGAAAGACGGAGAAACAACTTATGTTTCCGCTAGTAGTAACACAATTAGTATTAACTTAGATGCTTATGGAAGCGCATTTGTTATTCCAGTTAAATAATTTATAGATTAGAGGATTTTGTTATGGCAAAGAGTAGACTTATTGGTGATTATCCAGTAATTGGTATTCGCCCAACAATCGATGGCAGACGCGGCAAGATTAAAGTCCGTGAGTCTTTAGAAGAGCAGACAATGAATATGGCTAAGGCCGCTGCTAAATTGATTGAAGAAAATGTTTTCTATTCAAACGGAGAACATGTAAAAACTGTAATTGCAGATACAACAATTGGCAGAGTTGCAGAAGCTGCAGCCTGTGCTGATAAGTTTAAAAAAGCGGGAGTAGATATCACTTTAACTGTCACACCTTGCTGGTGTTATGGTGCTGAAACCATGGACATGGACCCAATGACTATTAAAGCCGTTTGGGGATTTAATGGTACTGAAAGACCAGGAGCG
This sequence comes from uncultured Erysipelotrichaceae bacterium, assembly GCA_902802905.1. GTDB lineage: Bacteria > Bacillota_I > Bacilli_A > RFN20 > CAG-826 > UBA2450. Next base: position 32,063 of record CADCNT010000010.1, read on the forward strand.
GTTTATCTTGCTAGTGTTTTAGCAACACATTCTCAAAAAGGATTACCTGCTTTTGGTATTTATGGTCATGATGTTCAAGACGCTGACGACACTTCAATTCCAGATGATGTCAAAGAAAAAATTTTAAGATTTGCTAGAGCCGCAGTTGCCGCCGCAACAATGAGAGGCAAATCATATTTACAAATTGGTTCAGTAACCATGGGTATTGGCGGATCTATTATTGATCCTAACTTCTTTGAAGAATATCTTGGCATGAGAGTCGAATCTGTAGATGAAGTGGAAATCATTCGAAGAATGGATCAAGGCATCTATGATTTAGAAGAATATAATAAAGCTCTTGCATGGGTTAAAGAACACTGCAAGCCAGACTTTGATAAGAACCCTAAAGAACTTCAAAAGAGCCCTGAGCAAAAAGAAAAGGACTGGGAGTTCACTGTTAAGATGGCATGTATTATCAAAGATTTATATAACGGGAATAAGAATTTAAAAGGTTGGGAAGAAGAACAAGTAGGACACAACGCGATTGTTGGTGGCTTCCAAGGTCAAAGACAATGGACAGACTTCTATCCAAACTGTGATTTCCCGGAAAGCATTCTTAATTCTACATTTGACTGGAATGGCGCTAGAGAACCATATGTTCTAGCCACTGAAAACGACACTCTAAACGGAGTTTCGATGCTCTTTATGAAATTATTAACAGGAAGAGCACAAATGTTCTCAGATGTCAGAACGTATTGGTCAGGTAAATCAGTAGAAAGAGTTGCTGGTTATAAGATTAACGGACACGCTAAAGAAGCAGATGGTTTCTTACATCTTATTAATAGTGGTGCTACATGTGTTGATGCTTGTGGTGAAGTTAAAGATGAATTAGGCAACCCAGTCATGAAGAAGTGGTGGGATGTTAATGAAGCAGATATTAAGACCATGATGAACGCAACTACTTGGCCTGCTGCGGATTTAGGATATTTTAGAGGTGGTGGATACTCCTCTAGATTTGTTACTCGCGCAGAAATGCCGATGACAATGATTAGATTAAATTTAGTTAAAGGATTAGGACCTGTTCTTCAAATAGTTGAAGGTTGGAGTGTTAATCTACCTGATGAAGTGACAGATGTTTTATGGAAGAGAACTGATTATACTTGGCCGTGTACCTGGTTTACTCCACGTATTACTGGTAAATATCCATTTACAAGTGCGTATGATGTGATGAATAATTGGGGTGCTAATCATGGTGCTATTTCTTATGGACATATTGGTGCAGATTTAATTACTTTAGCTTCAATCCTTAGAATTCCTGTTTGTATGCATAACGTTGATGAAAAAGATATTTATCGTCCATCTTCTTGGAGTGCATTCGGAATGGATAAGGAAGGTCAAGACTATAGAGCATGTGAAGCCTATGGTCCAATGTATAAAAATATTAGAAAATAATTAAAATAATTTAGGGGGATAAGTTATGGCAACTTTATCTTTAAAAAGTATTAATAAAATATATCCAAACAATGTACAAGCAGTGTTTGACTTTAATCTTGATATCAAGGATAAAGAGTTTATTGTTTTTGTTGGCCCTTCTGGATGTGGTAAGTCGACAACATTAAGAATGATTGCGGGTTTAGAAGACATTACTGCTGGTCAATTATATATTGATGGATTAATGGTGAATAATGTTGCCCCTAAAGATCGTAACATCGCCATGGTGTTCCAATCCTATGCTTTATATCCACATATGACTGTTTTTAATAACATGTCATTCTCTTTGAAACTTAGAAGTATTAAATTCCCTCTTTACGAAGAAAATGCTGAAGCAGATGCTTTAAAAGAAAAGAATCTAGTCTTGTTTAAAGAAGTCGATAAATTAAATCGTGCGATTAAAAAGAAAAACGAACCAAAAGAATTATTAGATAAAAGAGAAGAGATTCTTGAAGAAATCTACTCTAATGAAGAAAAAAGAAAAACGATGCTTGTACCTTTAAAAGGTATTAGTGAAGTAGAAATCAAAGATACCGAAGAATTAATCAAGAAGATTAACAAAGACATCTTAGATTCTAAAAAGGCCCTTGAAAAAGCTAATAAAGATATAGAAAAACTAAACAAGATGCTTTCTAATCCAAAGGCTAATGAAGAAGACATCGAAGAGATCAATAAATCGCTTAAAATGCTTAACGAATATCAAAAGCTTACTTCTGAAGGGATTAGTCAAAAAGAAAATCAAATTAAGGCTACAGAAGAGCAATTAGAATTCTTTAAGAATAACGAAGTGCCTTTAATGAAATATCGTAAACACACTCGTTATGAGATTAAACTGGAAGTTTATAAGACCGCTAAAATATTGGACTTATCTAGATACTTATTTAGAAAGCCTGCCGCTTTATCGGGTGGGCAAAGACAACGTGTCGCTTTAGGTAGAGCCATAGTGAGACATCCAAAAGTGTTCTTAATGGATGAACCATTATCTAACTTAGACGCTAAATTAAGAGCGCAAACTAGAAACGAGATTTCTCGTATTCATGAATCTGTTGGTGCCACTACAATTTATGTTACCCATGACCAAACAGAAGCTATGACAATGGCGGATCGTATTGTCGTTATGAAAGACGGATATATCCAACAAATTGGCACTCCGAAAGAAGTCTATTACAATCCAAACAATATGTTTGTTGCGGGATTCATCGGCTCTCCTGCTATGAATTTCTTTAATGGCAAGCTTATTAAAGACAAATTTGTCTTCTCTGGAGAAGGAGATGCTTTTGTTAAACTTAGCAAAGAACAAGTTAACTTATTAAAAGATTATCAAGATAAAGAATTAGTGCTTGGCATTAGACCAGAATCCATCTTCTTTAAAGGTGATTCAAATAATGCAAAACCATCTAATGAGTTACAATCTGTTTGTGACTTTGCAGAACTATTAGGTCATGAATTAGTGATCTATAGTGATATAAACGGGCAAAAGTTTATTATTAAAACTTCAATTGAAAACGATATAAATGATCATGACAAAATTAACTTCTTATTTAATGAAGATGCCTTATATTTCTTTGACAAGGAAACAACTAGGAGAATTCAATAATGGTTATTGATTTCTTAGGTGACTCTATTACTGAAGGGGCATTAGCGTCAGCCCAAAATAAATGCTATGTTGAAAGAGTTGGGCAAATACTTAACTGTAAAGTGATTAACCACGGTGTTAGTGGTACACGTATCGCACGTCAAATAAAACCATCAACAACGCATCGCTTTGATTTGGATTTTTGTTATCGTATTAAAGATTTAGACCCGAAAGCGGATTTATTATTTGTTTTTGGTGGTACGAATGATTTTGGACATGGTGATGCACCAATTGGGGTTAGTTCTGATTCTGATCCTTCTACCTTTTATGGGGCAATGAATTATCTTTGCGAAAATTTACTTAAGATGTATCAAAGAAAACAAATTACATTTATAATTCCTCTTCATAGAAAAGATGAAGATAACCCTTATGGCGAAGGAGAAAAAGAAAGACCATATCTTACTTTAGAAGAATATATAAACATAATGATTGAAGTGCTAAATAAGTATCAAATCAATTACTTAGATTTTAGAGAGGATTTTGGTGAAGCAGAAAATAATCCTTTATTCGGGGATGGCTTACACCCAAGCGATATGGGCCACGAATTATTAGCCCAGCTCATTGTTAACTATATTAAAAACAAATAATTGTTTTAAAATAATTGTAGATTATGAAACCACAATACATTCAAAATTTTGAAAAATTAGGCTTTGGACTATTTGTTCATTATGGACTTTATAGTGTTCTTGGAAAAGGCGAATGGTATGAACATGTCTACAATATGGACAAAGGGAAATATCATCTACTCTCTAATCGCTTCAAAGTAAGCAAATCATGGGCCACTAATTTAGTTAGAACCGCTAAAAAAGCGGGAGCGAGATATATTACTTTTACTACAAGACATCATGATGGTTTTTCTTTATATGATACATGTGGTTTATCAAAGTTTGATGCTATTCATTCTTTAGCTAAACGCGATTTGGTTAAAGAGTTTGTGGAAGCATGTAATAAAGAAGGCATTGTTCCAATGTTTTATCACACCTTGATTGATTGGGATAATGATGACTATAAAAACAACTTTTCAAAATACATTGATTATCTTATTAAAAGCATTGAGATATTATGCACTAAATACGGCCGTATTGGTGGATTCTGGTTTGATGGATATTGGGATAAGCCAAACGCTGATTGGCAGTTTGATCGTCTTTATAAAACAATAAGAAAATATCAACCAGAGGCCATTATTATTAATAACACCGGCTTATCGGCTCTAGGAGAAGTTAGCCATTATGATATTGACTCTGTTACCTTTGAAAGAGGAAAACCATTTAGGGTTTCTTCTAGTGATGGCAAAGAAAGAGCAGGAGAAGTGTGTGATTCCTTAACTGACCATTGGGGATATGCAAAAAATGATATCGCTTTTAAAAGCATTCCTTATTTAATTGAAGAGTTAGTGGAATGCAGATATCAAAGATGTAACTTATTACTTAATGTCGGTCCGCTTGCTAGTGGCGAATTAAGACCATTAGAAAAAGATATTTTGTTTGAATTTGGTAAATGGGTGAAACTACAAAGACATGTGATTTTTGATTGTGTTCCTAGCGGAATTAAGGCTACAAATGCATGCGTTTTTGAAGATGATAAATATTATTATGCCCTTATCAATAATGTTCCGATGAGCGCTAACGAGAATGTTACCCGTCAACAAAATAGGCCGCAAGTAATTATCCGTACCAATAAAAGAATAGCGGAGCCTAAATATTTGGATGATAACGACCAAAAAATAAAAGTGGATCAAAAGACACATTCGTTTGAAGTGCTTCCATTTATGTATGGTAATAGCCTTTACACTAGAGTGGTGAGATTCAAGTTAAAATAAAACGCCGTATTGTGTTAAGAAGTCGATTGTATGAATGTAATAGACATCATTTCTAAGTTTAATATTGTAGGAAGTGTTATTGATTATTCTCCAATTGGAAATGGTCATATCAACACGACCTTTTTAATTAAAACTGATTGTGAAAAAGCCTATGTCTTGCAAAAGATAAATAACAACGTTTTTAAAAATGTTGATGGATTAATGAATAACATCTTTCAAGTTACAGAATATCTAAGCAACAATGATTTTGAAACATTAGAGTTAATTAAAACAAAAGACGGCGGTGTTTATTATCAAGTCGGAAATGAATATTATCGAGTCCTAGTGTTTATTGATAATGCGATTTGTTATGAGGGAGTTACAGACTTGCAACAAGTTTATAACGCCGGGAAAGCTTTTGGCTTATTGCATAAAGCATTAAGAGGATTTGATGCTTCTTTGCTATATGAAGTTATCCCTAACTTCCATAACACTAAACAAAGATATAACGATTTATTAGTATCGATTAAAAGCGATCAAGTTAATAGAGTTAAGGATTGCAAAACAGAAATTGATAATCTTCTTAGATATGAGAAACAATATTCAATAATAGTAGATGCATTAGCAAATAAAGAAATATCTTTTGTGGTTACTCATAACGATCCAAAAATTAACAATGTCTTATTTGATAAGACTAGTGGAGATATACGCGCGGTCATTGATTTAGATACGATAATGCCTGGCAGTTATCTTTATGACTTTGGTGACGCTTTAAGAAGTTTATTTACTGGTGAATATGAAGATTCAAAAGATTTATCTAAGATTGGTGTTAACACACAAATATTTGAAAAGTATACAGCGGGATATCTTAATGAGATGAAAGATGTTTTAAATAAGAAAGAAATATCCCTTTTAGCGTTTTCAACTTTCTTGTTAACTATCGAGTCTGCAATAAGATTTATAACAGATTATCTTAATGGTGATACATACTTTAAGACCGATTATCCTGAACATAATCTAATAAGAGCGAGAACACAGTTAAAGCTCGCTAATGAGATTTTTAATCGACTACCTGAATTGAATAAAATAGTTCAAGAATGTTTGACTAAAAAGTAAAAATAAGTGGCCTCTGTTGGTTTTTAAATAAAAATGTTAAAAAAGGAGAAAACAATATGAACTTCATTGATTCTAAATTTGTAAAAGAAATAAGTGAAATAACCGATAACATGTATCGTCAAGGCTGGGATGAACGTAATGGCGGAAATATCTCATATATGATTGATGAAGAATATGTTAGAGAATATTTTCCTAAAGACATTTTTATTAGAGACATTGAACTTGGTTTTACCGCTGATGAGTTGCTTATAGGCAAGTACTTTTTAGTTACTGGAACTGGTAAATACTTTAGGAACATCATTAAAGATCCTGAGAATAATTTAGGATTAGTAAAAATAGATGATAGCGGCCATGTTGCTCATCTTATTTGGGGATATAAATGTGGTGGCAAGATGACAAGCGAATTTCCAGCTCACTTAATGAGCCACGCGGCAAGATTAAAAGTAAATCCAAAAAATCGAATAGTAATGCACACTCACCCAACATATACAATCTGTATGGGAGCATGTTTGCCAGTTGATGATATTGTCTTCACAAGAAAACTTTGGAAATCAAACACTGAAGCAGTAGTGGTTTTCCCTGAAGGCATAGGCGTACTTCCTTGCATGATTTGTGGCACAAACGAAATTGGAGAGGCTACTGCTGAAAAAATGAAAGAATATCGTTTAGTTTCTTGGACTAACCATGGAATATATGGTGTTGGCGAAACTATCGATGAAGCTTTTGGCTTAATTGAAACTGTAGAGAAGACCGCTCAGATTTATATGATTAGCCTTGGCCATGTTGTTAATGAAATTCCTGATGAAGTTATTATTGGTTTAGCAAAGCTATGGAATTTAAAAATGAAACCAGGTGTTATTGATGATAAAAAATAAGTATTATCTCGCTATTGATTTAGGTGCCTCTGGTGGCAGACACATCATTGGTTATCAGAGAAACGATAAAATCGTTTTAAAAGAAGTATATCGTTTCAAAACAATGATGGAAGATACTGCTGATGGTTTTGTGTGGAACCATGTTCGTATCTTTAATGAGATAATTCACGGGATAAAAAAAGCATTTGAGTTATATCCAGAGATTGTTTCTTTAGCAATCGATACTTGGGGTGTTGATTATGTACTTTTAAACGGAGATAAACCAATGCCTCCGTTTTATGCATATCGAAATAAACGTAATATCGCTTCTAGCGAGCATGTTAATAAAATCATTCCTTTTGCAGAATTATATAAAATGACTGGCGCGCAATTTGCAACATATAACACTATTTATCAGCTATATGCAGATAAAAGAGAAGGCAGATTACTAAACGCTACTGATTATTTGATGATACCTAGTTATTACACATATAAGTTAACAGGTATAAAGACTCACGAATACACTGATGAATCTACAACATCACTTTTAAATCCATTAACAGGGCAATATGCATATCCACTAATTGATTTATTAGACTTGCCAAGAAGACTATTTGGCAAAATTATGTTTGCTGGTAACTATGTTGGAGAATTACTTCCAGAAATTCAGAAGAAAGTTGGGGGTAACTGCAAAGTTGTTTTGTGTGCGTCTCATGACACCGCTAGCGCTTTTGAATCTACCGATATCGATGAAGAATCTGTCTTTATTTCTAGTGGAACTTGGTCGCTTTTAGGAATAAAAACCGATTCTCCAATCATTTCTGAACAATCACTAAAAGCAAACTACACTAATGAAGGTGGAGTTGGCTACATTAGGTTTTTAAAAAACATTATGGGTATGTGGGTTGCTAATAGTCTTAAAAACCAATTACATCTAGCACATGCTTATATAGACAAGCACATAGATAGTGTTGATTACAAAGTTACATTTGATATAAATGATATCAGCCTTCTTGCTCCTGAAAATATGAAAAAGGCTTTATTAAAACTATTAGAGAAATGCCCTCCTCAAAACGATTTGGAACTCTTTGCTTCTATTTATCGTTCGATGGCTATTTCTTATAGTAATGCGATTAAAGAATTAGAGAATATTACAAATAGAACATTTAAAAAGATTGTCATCGTTGGTGGTGGTTCTAAAAACAAATATTTAAATAGTCTTGTAGAAGAATATACAGGTAAAAAAGTAATTGTTGGTTCAACAGAAGCAACAGCGCTTGGTAATATTAAAATGCAAATGAAAGCAAATAAAGACTAACTACTAATAACTATGGTTTAGCGTCATTATATATGGCGCTTTTTATTTTGTAGCTCTTTTTAAAGAAGCAAAGGCTTCAAAATATCTTTTTCCTAAAGTCAAAATTGATTCTTTTGAGAAATGGTCTAAATCGCCATTATGAATGGCTTCTGCATTGCTAGGTAAATCGGAAGTAGAAACAAACGCTGCATTACCGATTTTATTACATACATCGATAGTGGCTTTTTCCACAGCTTCTGTTTCGACTAAATAACGTTTTTTCCAATCCCTGCACATGCCGCCAGTGATAATTGGAAAATCAAATTGCTTATATTCTTCTCTAAAGGCTACGAACTGCTTTAAAAGATTTGAATAGTAATAGTTGTATCTTTCATCATAAGTAAACTGAGCGTTTTCGAATGCATCATGTTCTCCTTGATGCCAAAGGAAAGCGACTATTCTATTGTTCTTGTTTAAGGATAGTCCGACATTAACCATGTCTAATATTCTTATATATAATGGGTTACCGACACCATGTTGGTCAAAAGCAAACCCGCTTCCGCCATAACCAGTTTTGATTACAAGTATTTTTCTATTTGGGGAATAAAACTGTGATTTTTTATATTCTTCAACAAAGCCAAGTGATAAATCAGCGTTATATTTATCTTCAGATTTTCTTTCTTGTAGTTCTCTTATTATTGTCTCTACAGGATAGACAAAATCTAGACCACCATAAGATCCATCTTCTTTTAATTTCATTCCGAATTTATTCTTATCAATTATTTCATAAGCATCAGATATTACTAAAGGCTTACTATCGAGTGAAACACCGTATCCTTCTGCATTGCTTTGACCAGCAAGAATGATGATATCAAATTCCATCTTGCTTAAATCATCTTTATTCATATATTAATTGCCTTTTAAATTCTTTTTTCTAACTCTAAACAGATATAGTGATATATTGGCAAGTGATATTCTTGCACTTTGTATGTTTCTGTTTCTGGCGCTTTAATGCAGACGGAAGATAATCTAGATAGTTCGCTATCGTTTTTGCCGGTTAACGAGATAGTCTTAAGCCCCAACGATTTTGCTATCTTAGCGGCGTTAACAACGTTTTTTGAATTCCCTGATGTTGATAACATCAATAAAACATCATTAGGACTATTTTTAGAATATCCAACAACTTCTTGAGCAAAAATAAAGTCTGGATCTACATCGTTGCTAAAGGCAGTTAAGAAAGCAACTTGAGATGTAAGATCGATACAAGGGATGCCTAATTGCAATTTGCTTGAAACCTCTTCATTGAATTCTTGATTAATTTTGTTGAATATTTCTTTGTTTAGGGGCGCTCTTTTAACAAATGCTTTCATTAGTTCAGCAGTGATATGAGCAGCGTCGCTGCTAGAACCGCCATTTCCGCATACCAAAATCTTGCCATTGTTTTTATAGCAGCTTTCTAAGATATCAATCGCATGTTCAATGTTCTCTTTTTGGTTACTTAATTCTGGATAACGTTCATAAAATGTCTTCATATCATCACCTACTGTTATTCCCATTAACGAAGAATAGTCATCTATTTGTTCTTGTAGCATTGAAGGCACAACCCTGCATGCTTCAAAGTTATTTTTGATTGTGTTATTTTTAACGGATTCTAATACTTTCTTTTCCAGTATGTCTATACATCTTGGATAGATACCTCCTATAACCACTAAATCTAGATTTAAGATATCTATCAAAACAGAAATGGTTTCTCCTAATCTCTTAGCGACTTCATCTAATACTTCTATAGCTACTTTATCGCCTAATCTTGCTTCATCTGCAATGTCTTTAGTTGTAAGTGTTTGATACTTATTAAGAGCGGTGGACTTGTCTTTGATATATTCTTTTGCCCAAAGAGGAATGTTGCCTCCTGCGACAAACCCTTCAACTGAACCAGCTTTGTTATAACCAACTGGACCAATTTCACTTAAACGAACGTGACCAATTTCTCCTGCCATCCCATTATGACCTACATAAAGCTTGTCGTTTAGAATTAATCCGCTTCCTATACCAGTGCCAAAGGTTAGATATGCCATATTGTGATAGCCTTTTCCAGCACCGAGTTTATATTCTGCTAGCGCACATGCATCTGCATCGTTAAGCATATAAACGTCAGTGTGATACTTTTGTTTTAAAAGATTTACTATTGGGAAATTATCAAAGCCAGGCAGATGTGGTGGCTTTAATAACAACCCTTTATTGATATCTAATGGACCTCCAACAGAAATAGAGATAGCTTCTGCTGAATAAGGAGATTTATCGATAATTGAATATATTTGTTCCATTTCTTTTTCTGGATTATTAGGGAATGAAGCAAAAACTACTTTTTCGATATTAGAAAAGCCACCATCATAAAAGGCGTGTGTTACAGCGGTTTTTGTGCCGCCTATTGATATTCCAAAAACACTGATCTTTTTCATTGATTATCGCTATGAATATTATACATTTTATATATAATAAGACTGCTATTTTTTAATAATATTTAGTGTTTAAGTGACATCAGTTGCTTTTTTATAGTGATTATCATTTATTGCTGTGGCATAATTATGCTATAATTTTGTCAAGAAGGAACAATTATGCCAACAATTATACCAATTAGAGACCTAAGAAATACCAGTGAGATTTCAGAAATGGCCCACAAAAAACAAGAACCTATTTTTATTACTAAAAACGGATATAGCGATTTAGTTTTAATGAGCACTGAATTATATGAGAAGATTGCTCTTACTAATCGTATAGATCAAGCTATTTTTGAATCTGAAGAAGAAGTCTTGAATGGTGCTAAGCCGATTTCTTTAAAAGAAGCAAGGAAACAGCTAGATGGAAAATATTACAAATGAATATGAAATTTTAGTCAATCCTAGGGCATGTAGAGATATTGAAGACATTTATAAATATATATCTTCAGAAATATTGGAACCAATAGTTGCCAAACAACAAACAGACCGCATTTGGGATGCAATTAGCCTGCTATCTACTTTTCCTTATTCCCATCAGGACAGGATTGTAGGAAGATATGCTGGGAAAGGCTATAAACAGCTTCTTATAGACAACTATATGGTTATCTATAGAATAACTGAAGATAAAAAAATTGTGACTGTTGTAACAGTTCAATACGCCGGCAGAAATATTTAATTGCTATTAAATAGACATAGTAGCTAATAAATAACACTTGGGTGGATATGAAAATCACTCTCGCTAGTAAGCGGAGTTCTTTATGTATATGTTCAATAGAAGAACGAGTATTTATAAACAAGTGGTGGAACATATATTCATACTATAATCCGATGTTGCATAAATAGATGCTTGTTTGTTTATAGTTATTGAAAATAAAGCTCCAATTGATTATGATAATTAGCACTGGGTCTGTAGCTCACCTGGGAGAGCGTATCGTTCGCAACGATAAGGTAGGGAGTTCGAGCCTCCTCAGATCCACCAAAATAGTGAAAAATGTTGTTGTCTAAAGTCACTTATTCGAAATTGGACAAAACGACTTATCCAGCATAGATTAGGCCTCTTATGAGGTCTTTTCTTTGACCTTTATTATTTCTTGTGTGACACTTTTGTGACAACCACTGTGATAATATAAAATCAACTAAGGAGATATTATGCATATGAAACAAGATTTATTAAAAGGTTTAACTAAAGAACAAATCGCAAAAGTTAAAGCATGCAAAAATCATGAAGAACTATTAGCGTTAGCAAAAGAAGAAGGCATTGAATTAACTGATGAACAACTATCCGCTATTAGTGGTGGTGGTGTCTGTAGTGTTGCTTCAGATGTTGGAGATTTTTTTAATCCATTTGATTGTCCAGAGTGTGGAAGCAACAAAGTTGAGGCAGTGAAAGGCAAAGGTAATCTATTCCAATGCCAAAGCTGCGGATTTAAATGGAGAGAGTAAAGATTCCATGAAACAAGATTTATTAAAAGGCTTAACTAAAGAACAAATCGCAAAAGTTAAAGCATGTAAAAACCACGATGAGCTTTTAAGCCTTGCTAAAGAAGAAGGCATTGAGCTCACTGATGAACAATTACAAGTCGTTAGTGGTGGCGGCGCCTGCAGTGCTATTTCCAGTATTGGCGATAAAATCAATCCATGGGATTGCCCAAGATGCGGTGCGAACAAACCTGTAAAAGATGGCAGGACCTACACTTGCGAGAAGTGCGGCTACACATGGACAGACAATAGTTCACCAATTTAATAAAAACGTTAATTATTCTATCGTGACCGAGTGAAATATCTCGGTTTTTCTTTTGCTTGCTCGTATTCGAGCCACGTGGCGCGTTTCTTTTATTAATAAAAACTAATTACTATCGGGTAGAATTAACGTGTTAATAGAGAAAAAAATATGAAAGCAAGATTAATATTTCTTGTGTGACACTTTTGTGGCGATTACCGTGATAACATATTATTATTCAAGGAGAATATAGCTTATGAAGCAAGATTTATTAAAAGGTTTAACTGACGAACAAATCGCTAAAGTTCAAGCATGTAAAGATCGCGAAGAATTGTTATTATTAGCAAAATCTGAAGGGATTGAACTTACCGATGAACAACTAGAAGCTGTTAATGGTGGAGCGTGTTCTAACACAGATAATTGTCCGCCATGTCCATCATGTCGAAGCACTAATGTTAAATTAAGACAATCTGGCAAGATTTTAAAAAAATACAAGTGTAATGATTGTGGTAAAGAGTTCCAAACAGAATATACAAGCAAATAAACTAACTGCCTTCAAACTTAATCAATATAAAATAAAAGCCGGGTGTAAAAGTGAACTAGTCGAACAAAAACAAACATATATCGTTAAAGATTTATTGGAAGCGGAAGGTCTTGTTTAGGAGTTATTTATTTTGCTACAATAAACTCAAAGGGGAATTAAAATGACGTTTAACGAAATTTACAGCACGTACTTAAATTATTCACAAGATGAAAAAATCGCACTTGCAAAAGGCGCGACAGTTGAATTGCTTAAGTTTTTCCAAAAAGTTGGCTTGACGGAAGACAATCCTGAATTAGTTCAATCTTTCTTTCATACATTGCTTTCACTCTTCATTGGTGCAGATGGTAAAATCACCTCTAATGAAGCTGCAATTTATAATGAGATTTTTGGAACAAACTATCGTCCATCCGAAATGGTAGGATTTGTTGGTGAAGTTATTAAAGAAACAGATAATTTTATTGACATAGATTCATTTATCGACCAAATGAATCAAGAACAAAAAACATTATGCTGCTATATTATTTTAGCGATTATAACAGCTGATGGAAACGTTACCGCTGAAGAATCTGCCGCATTTGAAAGAATCTTAGCTTAATTTCTAAAGGTAAACATAAGACACTCCTAAAAAATGGGGTGTTTTTATTATAGAACATTATCAAATCAATTATGTTAAAATATCAATAAGGGAATAATAATGGCGAGTGATTTAGGAAAAAGCTATAAGCTTAAAAAGATAAAAATTAATTATCCAAATGGTGATGTTTATGAAGGAATGGGCGCTGCCTATTATAATCCGCCATATGAACCTCATGGAATAGGTCGATATTATCAAAAGTCTAGTGGAATTACTTTTGAAGCAGACTGGGAGTGGAGAAAGGGACCAGACTTTAAATCGATAAGAATAATAAATAAGCCATTAGGAAAATCGTTTGTTATCTTACAGGTTTACGCTGGTGAGATTTATAGCGATTTAGTTCATCTTGATATAATCGAGGCAAAAGAAGGAGAATACGCCTTTAAAGATTTGCCATCTATCATCTTAGAACCACATAGTTGGTCAAAACATCAATTTGTTATAAAGAAAGTAAGCGACGAAGAATTGATTTTTGATTTTACCGGTCCGAAAGTGGATCACGGTAATTTTATCAACAAGCGCGCACCTAAGAATGAGCCAAAAGAATATGAATCAACTGTATCATCACATATCATTTGGGATCACGATGATGAATATGATGTGAGCCAAACCGCAAAAATCGAACTATTATATTTTTAAAAGGTAGCTGTCGTCGTCCAAATCCACTTATCTGGTTTTGCACAAAACGACTTATTCAACATAGATGAGGCCTCCGCGTGAGGTCTTTTCTTGTGGCACATTTGTGACAAATGGTGTGATAATATAAAAATCAACAAGGAGACTTGCGATATGAAACAAGAATTATTAAAAGGATTAACTGAAGAACAAATTGCTAAAGTCAAGAAATGCAAGAACTACGACGAACTATTAGAACTTGCCAAAGCTGAAGGTGTTGAATTAACTGACGAACAATTAAAAATTGTTAGTGGCGGTGGCAAAGACTATTGTCAATCTACACCAAGCGACCCGTGTATGTATTGCGGATCAAAAGACGTCAAATATAAAAGAGAAACAACTGGTGTCTTATTTGATTACCAATATTGTGGCACATGTAGAACATGCGGAAGATCCTTTTATATTTTTTAATTATAAAAGCGTAATAACCAAATACCCCTTTATATTATTAAATTTGAAGCCGTTTAAAAGCGGCTTTTTGTGTGGCACATTTGTGACAGATACTGTGATAGCATAGAATTAACAAAGGAGAACTTTGAAAATGAAAGAAGAATTATTAAAAGGTTTAAGCGAAGAACAAATCGCGAAAGTTAAAAAATGTAAAAGCCAAGATGAATTATTAAAACTCGCTAAAGAGGAAGGCATTGAATTAACTAGTGAGCAAATCGAAGCCGTCAGTGGTGGCGGATGTTTCTCAAGCATGAAATGCCCAAATTGTGGTTCAAAAGATTTTAGAAAATTGCCAAATTACCAAATAAGTGGATGTTCAACTTATAAATGTAATGCATGCGGTCACGAGTGGTCTTTATAAAATAAACACGATAAGTGAATTAATAAAATACTATCAAAAGATTTATACCGTATAGATTAGGCCTTTTCGGAGGCCTTTTTTTGTGGCACTTTTGTGACAATACCTATGATAGTATATGAATATCAAAGGAGAATTTTGAAAATGAAAGAAGAATTACTTAAAGGTTTAACTGAAGAACAAATCGCTAAAGTAAAAGCTTGCAAAAACCAAGATGAATTGTTAGCGTTAGCCAAACAAGAAGGCGTTGAACTCACAGATGAACAATTAGCCGCTGTTTCCGGTGGTATCTGCACAAGTACACCTACCTTTATCTGCCCAAAATGTGGTTCTGCCAAAATTAAAACTAGATATAATGAAAACTCTATTGCTGAATGGTGGAATAATACCTGTCAAGATTGTGGATTTGTCTGGATTGTTAATAAATAATAAAGGAGAATTTTGAAAATGAAAAAAGATTTATTCAAAGGTTTAAGCGAAGAACAAATCGCTAAAGTAAAAGCTTGTAAAAATAGTGAAGAACTCTTGGCTTTAGCTAAAGCAGAGGGCATTGAACTTACAGATGAACAACTAGCCGCGATTAGTGGTGGTGGCGCTTGTAGTGTTGTTTCAGATCTCGGAGATAAAATCAATCCTTTTGATTGCCCATTCTGTGGATATAACGGTAAATTTGATAAAGACGGTAATGAAATTACCTGTCCAAAATGTGGAAAAACTTGGAGAGATAACGGTTAATATTTAAAGCTTTTTGATATTCGAAAATAAGTTCTCGAATAAAAAAAGAATAAGCCTCTAAAAAGCCGAGTGCAAAATCTCGGTTTTTTTGTGGCACTTTTGTGACATAGGTATTGATACAATAATAAGCGAAGGGAAAATAATTATTATTTTTAAGAGAGTTATATGAAAAATTTTGCATTAATGTTCTTCCTCTCATGTGGGCTTGTCACTGGTGTTGCTAGTGGTGGGGCTCCTACTAGAGCAAATGAAACTTATGAAGTGAATAAGTATTCTTTTTTCTACGCTCCTGATAGTAGATATGAAACTGCACCTCACTTCACCGCCGATATTTATTTTTCCCAATCCTATTTTGAACACTCATCCTATGAATATGACACACATTTAGCTACTGCTTCCCTTTGCTTAGCGATGTCCACTTATCCTGACTATACTTCAGCATATGATGATGAATGGTATCAAAGCCAACCTAAGTTTATTAAGAATACATTGGAGACTATTGGCTTTAATTCATTTACTACTAATCAAGATTACGTAGAAACTGCGAGAATGGATTCTATTGGTTTGGCCATTGCTAAAAAAGAATTTAATAATTATACAGTTATTGCTGTGGCACCTAGATCTGGTGGCTATTATAGAGAATGGGCAAACAATATGCATTTAGGCGATGGCACTAAGTCAGACTATATGCATGAAGGCTGGTATAACGCAGCTAATAAGTTAATTGATTTTGTTATTAATTACGTTAAAGATAACCAAGTCACTGGACGTGTGAAATTATGGATGACAGGTTATTCTAGAGGCGGAGCAACCGCTAATTTGGCTGCCGGTTTAATTGATGCCCGTTTAGATAAGGGTGAAAACTTATTAGGTAATCAAGCCAGTTTAACTAGAGAAGATGTCTATGCTTATACATTTGAAGCGCCTCAAGGAGCGAATGTAAATTCTAAAACCATTAAACTCCCTAAAGATGCCATTTATGGCAATATCTTTAATGTAATTCATCCTAATGATATCGTTCCTAAAGTTGCGATGGCGGAGTATGGCTTTACTCGCTTTGGAATTGATAAATTCATTACCACTAAATTTTATGATCCTAGCAATTACGACAGTAATCGCCGTGTCTTTAATAAGTTATTTGATATCGTCAATCAAAATGATGAAGTCAAATACAGCGGTGATAATTTTGGAATGTATGGTCTTAAAATTGAAGACTTCTTAAGAATTATTACCGTGATTCCTGCGATTGTTGGTTTAATTACTGGTGACCTTGGTCAAGCAAAAGACAAAACTAAGGCCAATTATGACGCCAATATTGCATCAACCTTATTCATTGAAGAAATTACCTCAGAACTAGGTTCTAGAGATAACTATGTTAAGAAATATCAACCCTCTTTAGAGAATTTGATGCTTATTATGAAGAACGAACAGTACACTGATATACCTTCTACTCCAGGTTTAGTGTTAAGAATGTTTATCCTTACTGTTTTATCTAGTTCTCTTTTAGGTAATTTTAATTCGATACAAAAGGCTATTAAGAGTAGCGTAGGTTCTTATGCGTCTGCAATCGTGGACCTCCTTGATGTTTTAGTTGATCCAATGGTGGATGCATATTGGGAAAGACCAAATGAACTTATCTCTATTGCAGTGCATATTGGTGATATCTTCCAAAACCATTATGCGGATATCATTCTCGCCCATGTGCAAGCACAAGATAGTTACTATATTGATGACTATAACAAGAATAATGAAGAAAAGATTAGTGTTGTTTCTTTTAGAAATAACGCTGATTTTGGAAGAATGAAATTCTTCGGCTTTAATGATTTAGGCTTAAGATTAGAGAGCAAGAACGGCACTCGTGTTGTTAACGTTGAAGGACATCTTGTTGGCAAGAGCGATATTGAGCAATGCAATAAAGAATATGCGGTTGGCTATTATAGCTATATTACCGAAGAGAAGATGGAACTATTTATGCCTATCAATAAGAAATATAACATCTCGATGAAGTCTTATTCTAAAAAGCCACGTCACCGCGTTGAATATTGGGCTTACTATCAATTCTTTGCTTTAGATAATCGCGGAGTAAAAAGAGCGCAACTAGACCATAAAAAAGACACAGCCTACTTTAACTCTGATCGCTTTAAACGCGACGTTAATGTCAAACTATAAGGAGGAAAAGAAGATGAAAAGAAATGCTTTATTATTAATTCCTCTAGTGGTGGGACTTGTCTCTTGTAGTAACTCTTCTAGTGTTCCAAATCGAGAGACTGTGAATAGATTAAAAGAATTGTTAAGTAAACAAGACTTGTCTGAATTCTACACTAAAACAGTAAATGGTATTTATTCACAAGAATATGATGTTTTAGACATTGAAAAAGACGGAGAAGAAAGAACAACAAGTTATTTCAGCTATCTTGGAGTTGGTCTATTCGGTTTCTATTATGATCTTAGCAAGAATCAATATGACTCTATTGTTGATGAAAATGGTGATATTGATACCTTTGATGCGATTTCTACTGGGCAAGGATCATATGGCATCATGCAAGTATCCAGAACCATGTATTTTAATAGAGAAGGTAGTTCCGAGGCCAAAATTAATAACCTCGATATTTCACAAAATGTTAATCTTAAAACTGTCGAACAAGATCTCTGGGTCGAAAATAGTCTACTTGTTAGCGATGATGGTGTCTTTCAGTATGAAACTCGTCAAGAATTCTCCGCTATTATAAATAGAGAATTATTATTTAACTCTGTTTCTACTAGAACATTCCGTGATATTTTTTCAAAAGTAGATTTATTTGACACTCCTGGGAATGTTGAACATTTAGATAAGTTATATTTTTCCATCTGTCGAGATTTAGCAAACAAAAGCGATAAGCAAATTAGTAATTTCATAAAAGCAAATCAAGTTTCTATTCAAGAAGAACAAAATAATGTTGAAGTAAGTTTTGTTTACACTAACGAAGATCTTGAAGAAGAGGAAATGGATTATATTTTCCCTGGTGCGATTAAAGGAACACTTTATTTTGATAAAGAAACTTATCAATTCTTAAACTTCGAATACGAAATGGTATATCAAGTCGAAACCTATGATAGGGAAACTGGTAGCATTAAGGTCATTAATACAAAATTCACTTGTTCTGGAGAATCCACTCGTGAAATACCACATGATACAGTAGAACCAATTAACCCAACAATCTATGATGATGTTGCTCAGTTTTTAGAAGATGTAAATGAAAATGTCGTGCCACCAAGTATTGTCATATAGTTTGTTATCTATTTGGCACTTTTGTGACATTTCATGTGCTTCAAAGGTAAAATATTGCCAAAGCTTCGTGCGATGGCGTTTGAAAACAGTATCGAAAGCTCGGTACTGTTTTGTTTTATAAAGTGGCACACCTATTCTTCTTTTTGAAAGAATGAATGTTTTGATAAAATGAAATTGTTATGAGAAGAATATATTTCTCTTGGATAATCGCGGTACTTGGAATTTTTGGCACTGTTTATGGTGCTTATTTGCTCATTTATCACTTTAATCACGGAAATTGGCTTTCCGCTTTCAGTTTAGTATTACTTATTATTGGCATAGTGTGTTTATTGCTTTCTATTCCTGTGTGGATTATTTCCTATATAAACAATAAGAAAATGAAGGATGAACCAACTCATCCACTTGTAAAAGAAGAGCCTAAAAAAGAAGTAGTGGAACAACCTAAAGAAGAAAAAATAGAACCAGTGCAAAGACAAAAACCAGCACGCAGCGGCTATATTTCTAGGTCTGATGATAAAACTTACACAAGTTATGTCCCAACTACGGTTTATGTAAAACAAGTCGGTTATGGACCTGTTTTAAGAGTGGAAGGTAATCGTATTTTAAATATGCGTTCTAATACGTATTATCGTATTGAAGGGAATATGGTTAACCAAGAAGGATCTGGTCCAGTGTTTGAAATAGTGGGTAACCAAATTAAAAATGCTTTTGGTGGCTACTTATTTGAATTAAGTGGCAGCAATATTAATAAAGTTTATGGTGGCTTTTATGCCTCTGTTAGCGGGAACTACATCTCCTTATATGATTTATCAATGAAATATGAGATGACAGATAGTTTGTCTAAGAAGCAAATACTCGTTGTTGCTGCCTTACTTTTTAGGAGTTTATAAAAAATAATCGCCTTATGAGGCGATTTTCTTTTGTTTCTTTAGATTAGATTTTTTTTGAATTTATATTTTATGAAGTGATGAAATCTCTTATTCTTATCGAATAAAATGCTTTTTGTTCTATCCAGTTGTGGCTCAATTGCAATTCCTCTTCTGGCTTCTTGTTTTGAATTATTAGCGACAAAGCCTGGAGCAAAGTTATCAGTGTATATAACAACCGCATCTAAACTTGTTGATATATTAAGTTGGTAACGCTCATTTTTCAGTGTTATTTGACTGATATTTGGGTTAACTTTATCAAAAACCCAACAGTGGTCAAATCCTTTTAGCATTCCGTTATTTATCTCTTTGTTATCGATATCTATGCCTAGTTTCTTTTCTTTTCGGAAATCTAAATAAGAAGGAACCGCTTTGCTTTTGGTGAAAATAAGATCTTTTGGATCTAACTGTAAATAATTAGACGCTTTTACTTGTAAGCTGAGATTATTTACTCCAGCATCTCCTAAACAAAAGTAGGAGTGGTTAGTAAGAGATATTGGACATTTTCCATCTAGCGAACAATCTAACACTATTTTGATGTCTGGTTTATCGTTTGCTATTTCATATCTCACTTTGATTAATGCGTTAGAAGGAAAACCTGACTCTCCAGCTTTAGATAAGTATGAGAATGTGATAGATGTGTTTCTTTTGTTTTCTTTTACTACATACTTAAATTTTTGATTTGATAAACCATCTATTCCTCCATGGAGGGTTTTACTGTCTTCGTTAGCGGCTAAACGATATATATGTCCATCAATTTTGATAACACTGTCTTTAACTCTACCTGCGACTCTACCAATGGTTTTGCCGTGATAGACATCGTTTCTTACAAAATCTTTTATGTATTTTGGGCGATAAAGCATCTCCACGTCATCGTACACAATATAGAAAAGTGAAGCTCCTAAATCACATAGGGTGATAACCATATGAGAGTTATTAGTAACTTGGATGAATTTTAGATTTTCTTTTTCAAAGGTTTTAATCATATTGCTACCTTAAATTATAACTTAGATTGTTGTGATTATAACCATCAAACATTACAATTAAAAAGCAATGAATAAAATTATTTACAATTATCACACTCATACATCTAGATGTGGCCACGCCGTTGGTCTAGATGAAGAATATGTTATTAAAGCAATTGAGTTAGGAATTAAGCGTCTTGGGTTTTCTGACCATATCTTTTTTCCGGGTTTATCTCAAAAAGGTGTGAGAATGAACGAAGATGAAGTAGATGGATATTTAAAGTCTATTCATCAATTAAAAGAAAAATATAAAGATCAAATAGATATCAAAGTTGGCTTTGAGGCAGAGTACTTGCCAATGTTTATTGATGAATATAAAGATTTAGTAAAATCTGGAAAAATTGATTATCTAATTCTCGGTCAACATTTTGGTCAATTTGCTAACAAGATTGATATTTATAAAGAAGATGTTATTAGATACGCATTAGATGTAAAAGGAGCCATTTCCGTTGGGATTTTCACATATATAGCCCATCCAGATCATTTCCTTTTAGGAGTGAAGAAGTGGAATGAAAACTGTGAGAAAGCCGTTCGCATTATCATGCAAGCATGTGAAGAAACTGGTACTCCAATTGAGATTAATATTTTAGGCATAAGAGAACATAGGCCATATCCAAGTAAAGAACTATTTAAAATTTCTAAAGAATATAATGTGAAATATGTACTAGGTGTTGATGCGCATAAGCCAGAAGATTTTAATCAAAAAGATATCGATCGTGCATTTACCTTCCTAAAAGAATTAGACATAGATATATTAAATTTAAAAATATAATTAAATTATATTGTGGCACATTTGTGACAATATATGTGATACCATATTTTCAACATGCTAGAAAAAGAAATTCTTACATTGATGTATCAAGATTTTGAAGTTCTTACTTTTGAAGTGGACTACGAAAAAGAAAGAATCAGAATTGTTGAAAAGCTAGAACATTTCGATAAAGCACCTTATGGCGTAACCGAAGATAGTTTTAAACTGATGAGATTTTTTAACGCTCGCACTATATCCGCACAAAGAAGTGACTATGAAGCAATTCTAAAAGCTATGAAATGCAAGAGTGGTTTTGAACTATCTTTTAAAGGACATGGGCTTTCTTTAGCCAATCATTATTGGTTTAAAAGAGAAGGCGAAAATTTAAAATATGGTGACATTAACTTCTTTACTAATAAGTGGGATGATACATTCGGTAGAGCGGTATTAAGTGGAGACTACGAAGCTTTAAAGACATGTGACTTAAATGTTCCTGATATAGTTATCTCTGGTTGGGGCGTTAAGGGGTGGATTTATGATAACGGACCTAAATTATATAAATTAGGAATCCATAATGAACATCCAGAAGAAGCAATATGTGAAGTTTTAGCCGCTAAACTCGCTAGTAGATTATTAAGCCCAGAAGAAGTGCTCCAATATGAGCTAAAGACGATTAACGGGAAGTATGCTTCTGTGTCTAAGCCATTAATCACTGTGGATGAAGAATTAGTACCTCTATCAATTCTTTTACCTCCTGCTTGGTATTTAATGTTTAAAGAGAAAAACGCAAATAGAGATCTGAGTAAAGAATTCTTTAAGAAAGTTGAAAACTATGACATGCCTGAGTTATATCAATTCTTTGTCAAAGTTTCTTGCTTACGTACGTTATGCTTTGTCTCTGATTTGCATTTCGATAACCTCTCTGCAATTAGAAATATGAAAACAGGAAAGCTGAAAATGGCGCCTCTATATGATTTAGGTGGAGCGTTTGGTTCTTCTGAATCAGGTAAGAGTATGATTACAAACGCCAATAAAGGTACTTTATTAATAATCTATTTTATGTTTGGTGATTTATCTCCAGATTGGGATTATTCTTGGTACAAGCCAGAAAAACTAGTTGGAATTGAAGATGAGATTAGAGAATATTTATCAAAGAGTGATTTCTATAACCCTGAAATTATCGACTGTGTAATTGAGATTTATCATCAACAAAAGAAAACTTTAGATGAAATAGCGAAAAAGATTTAAAAGGAGAAAGAGTATGTTTTATCGTTTAAAAGATAATGTTGCATTAAGAAAGTGGAGATATGTCGACCGTGCGATTTATAGAAAAGGCAGTGAAAACGCAACCGGCATTTCTCAAAAAGAATTTGATATACTTCTTCTTTGTGATGGAAAGCATGATATCGAACCATCTCCATATCTTGCTAATTTATTATCTCAACGGCTTATTGAAGAATGTAAAGAAGGTGATGAGGCTAATCCCTGGTCACTTTTACATGAATATGATAACTATTACTTCCCAAAGATGAATTTAATGATTACTGGGAAATGTAATCTTAACTGTTTGCACTGTTTCAATGCGAAAGATAACGCTCCGCTTAATACTGAATTAACTTATGAAGAAGTTTTAAATATTTTGGATCAAGCACGTGATATTGGAGTGCATGCTTTTACCATTACAGGTGGGGAGCCGTTAGTTCATCGTCGTTTCTTAGATATTATTAGAGCGATTTATGAAAGGGACATGTTTGTCTTTGAATTGAACACTAATGGCTTACTTATCACTCAAAAAATGCTTGATGTCTTTAAAGAGTTAAAATGTTACCCATTAATTAAAATTTCTTTTGATGGAGTTGGCTATCATAACTGGATGCGACAAAATCCAAGAGCGGAAGATTTAACTGTTAAAGCGATTCAATTATGTATTAAGAATGGCTTTAGAGTGAAAGCACAAGTGCAAGTTAATCGTAAAAATGTCGACGTGATGTTAGATACCGCCAAACTTCTAAATGAAATGGGTGTTGATGAGATGAGAATTATTAGAACTACTGAAGCACCTAGATGGGAAAAGAATTCTCCAGATTCTTCTTTGCCAATTGAAGAGTACTATCAAAGAATGTTGGAGTTCGCTAAAACATATACTCAAAGCGATATGGAAATGACTATTGATATCTGGCAACTTATCAGACTATACCCAAGACACAAATCCTATGATTTAGTTCCTATTGCCTGTTCTAAAGATGAATTTAATATCCGTATTCCAATGTGCAAAGGTAATCGTGGTATGATTGCGGTTTCTTCTAGCGGAGAAGCTGTACCTTGTTTACAGATGTCTGGTTGGTTTATGGAACGCGGAATTAGCTTAGGTAATGTTCTTAAAACTCCTTTAAAAGAATTAGTAAAAGATAGCCCATATCTTAATTTAGCAATGGCACCTTTGCTTAAGCAAATTTTGGAAAATGATAAATGTGGTAACTGTAAATACTATAAAGTTTGTGCCGGTGGTTGCCCTGCCTTAGGACTGCTATATTCTAAAAACGGAGACTACTATCATGAAGATATAACGAAATGTATTTTCTTTGAAAATGGTTGGTATGATAGAATAGTTCAAGAATTAAACGAATGGCATCTAATTAAAGCATTGGATCTTTAATGTTAAATTTTTATGAAAAAGCAAGACGTTCATATTTCTAGCCCAGAAGAATTAAACAAGCACTTACAACATTCTTCACCGGTAACTTGGATAATTTTGTTTGCGACAATCGCAATCCTTATCGCGTTTTTTGCTTGGTCATTTATCTATAAATTAAAGGTGAAAATTACTGGTACCGCTACTGTTAATAGTGGTGTTGCTACTTTAGTTGTTGATCAACAATCTTCTTCGCAATTAAAAGAAGGGCAGACTGTTCATATTTCTAATGCTGAAGGACTCTTATCATATAACGACCAAGACGAACCAATCGTCAGCAATTTGACGTTAGATGATGGAGAATATTCTTTCTATATCGTCGTAAAAGAAATTAGACCAATTGATTTTGTAATCAAATAAAAAGATGAAAAAGAAGAGAATAAAGAAGCAAGTGACTCATGGAGTAGCCAATACTCCGATTATTATGCAGTTAGAAGCTCTTGAATGTGGAGCTGCTTCTTTAGCAATGGTCATGGCCTATTACGGCAAATGGGTACCACTTGAACAAGTCCGTGTTGATTGTGGCGTTTCTCGTAACGGTAGTAATGCGAAAAACATCTTAAGAGCAGCAGAAAAATATGGTTTCAAAACTAAAGGCTTTGCTTATAACGTTAAGAGACTTAGAGAAAGAGGAAAGTTCCCTGCTATTATCCACTGGGGTGGTGGACACTTTGTTGTTTTAAATGGTTTTAGAGGAAACAAAGCAATTCTTAATGACCCTGCAAAAGGTTTAGTGAAAGTTGATTTAAAAACTTTCGATAAAATCTTTACTGGGATTTATCTTGAAATTACTCCAGATGAGAATTTTGAACCAGGCGGCAAAAGGAAATCTGTTTTCAAATTCGCTAAAAAGAGACTTAGAGGCGCTTTTGCCTTAGTGGCCTTCTTCTCAATTACGACGATTGTCTTTTATTTATTTACGATTATTAGTCCAGCAGCAAATCAGGTTTTTGTGGACTACCTGTTAGGAGGGAATAATCCGTCTTGGTTATTGCCGTTTATTTTTATATTTGCCGGTGTTGGCTTGTTGCAAGTCATAGTGACAATAGTTCAATCCTTATATCAGTATAAGATTAGAGGCAAATTAGATTTAATTGGTTCATCCACATACATGTGGAGAATCTTACGTTTACCAATCGACTTCTTTTCTCAACGAATGGTTGGAGACTTACAAGCACGTCAAAGCGAAAACGCGACTATTGCAGAAACATTGGTGAATGTTTTTGCTCCGCTTTTATTTAACACGATTATGATCGTTGTTTATTTAGTAGTCATGTTAAATAAGAGCTGGATCCTTACCCTTGTTGGTGTTTTTACCATCTTAGTTAACGCATTCGTTTCACGTTATATTTCTAGAGTAAGAGTTAACATCTCTAGAGTTCAAGCACGTGATAACTCGAGATTAGCTGGTATGACCTCTAAAGGTATTGAAATGATTGAAACCATTAAATCAAATGGCGCAGAAACCTCTTATTTCTCTAGTTGGCAAGAAGCCGCTGATAGTGTCTATCAACAAAACGTGAAGATGGCAAAAACTAATTCTTTCCTTGGCTTAGTTCCTACCTTCGTTGCCACATTAGCTAACTACGCAGTTTTAATTCTTGGTGTCTACTATACAGTTATTGGCCAATTCACTGTTGGTGCTATTTTAGCGTTCCAAGGTTTATTAAGTGCCTTCATGGCTCCTGCTAACACACTTATCAGTAGTGGCCAAACTTTACAAGAAATGCGTACTTCTATGGAAAGAGTGGATGACGTTTTAGAATATCCTCTTGATCCAAATGTTACTCGTGAAATTGAAATGGAACATGTTTCCAAAATTAAAGGTAACTTAATTCTTAAAGATGTAACCTTTGGTTACTCTAGATTAGATAAACCAGTTTTAACTAACTTCAACTTAGAAATTAAACAAGGTCAAAAAGTGGCGATTGTTGGTACAACCGGTAGTGGTAAGTCCACAATCTCTAAATTAATTTCTGGTTTATATTCACCATGGTCAGGTGAAATCATCTTTGATGGTAAAAAGATTGAAGAAATTGACCATGAAATCTTTACTTCATCGATCGCGGTTGTTGACCAAGACATCACCTTATTTGAAGACACAGTCATGAATAACATCAAGATGTGGGATCGTTCCATTGAAGATTACGAAGCCATTATGGCGTGTAATGATGCGCAAATTCATAATTCTATTATTTCTAGACAAGGCGGATATAATGCACCTGTGTTAGAAGGTGGTAAGAACTTCTCTGGTGGCGAAAAACAAAGATTAGAGATTGCTCGTTCCTTAGCGATGGATCCAAGCATTATCATCCTTGATGAAGCCACTAGTGCGCTTGATGCGAAAACTGAATTTGAAGTGGTAAAAGCAATTAAAGCTAGAGGTATTACCACAATTGTTATCGCTCATAGATTATCAACGATTAGAGACGCTGATTTAATCGTGGTTTTACAAAAAGGAATTATCGTCGAACAAGGAACTCATGACGAGTTAATGGCGTTAAAAGGTTCCTATTACGATTTAGTTACAAACGAATAGAAAGGAGAAATAGATGGGTTGGTTTGAAGATCAAGTAAGCCAAAGAAAGAAACTCGATGCGAAAACATTCGAAGATTCTTTTAAGTCGCTTGCAGGCATCCACGTTAAAAACCAAAAGAACCTCTCTGAACAAGAAATCAGAGAAAACTTTGCTATTTCGCAAATTCTTTCTTATTACCATCATCGTATGGCGGATGTGCCGTCCACAATCAAGACTTTTAAAGATAAACTCAGCTATGTTTTAGGCCAATACGGCATTGAATATCATAAAGTGGAATTGACTGGTGAATATGTTAATGAGAACAGCTCTCCATTACTTATCTACACCCTTATTGATGAGATTCCAGTTATCTTATTCCCAACTAAAAACAATCAATATTATTACATCCATTATGGAACTGGTAAAAAGGTCTATATCGATGCGGAATTAATTCACAAATTAGAAATTGATGCGATTAGTTTCTATCGTCCTCTTCCTTCTGCGAAGATGTCAATTAAGGAATATGCGAAATATTTACGTAAATCCATTAGGCCACTTGATATCATCTTATTAGTCCTATTTGCTGCTGCCGCATCTGGTGTTGGCTTATTGGTGCCATATTTCACCAAGATGTTGACTGGTGATGTTGTCCGTAGCCAAAACGTTAAATTATTCGTCCTTGCATCCATTTATGTTGTAAGCGCCGCAACGGGATTATTGCTTGTTAAGGCAATACAAGGATATATCAACTCGGTTGTTATGATGAAAGTACAGAAGTCTGTACAAGAAGCAACGATGATGAGAGTGTTATCCTTACCACCTTCATTCTTCAAAAAATATAATACCGGTGAACTTGCTGCTAGATTTGCTAGTGTTAATAGCCTTGCAAACATGATTTTAAGCGGAGTCTTTATGACTTTAGTTTCTGTTATCATGTCACTTTCTTATTTATTCCAACTCATCGGCTTTGCTCCATCTCTTATCGTTCCTGTGATCTTAATTCTTCTTGTCACTGCTGGATTTAATATTTTTATTTCCCTCTTACAAAAGAAATATACCGCGCAAAACTTAGAACTCACTTCTAAAGAAGCTGGTGTTACTTATGAAATGATTAACGGTATTCAAAAAATTAGATTAGCAGGTTCAGAAAAAAGAGTGTTTGCTAAATGGGCAAATGCCTACGCTAAATCTGCAAAAGTTAGATATAATCCACCTCTTATTTTAAGAATTTCAACTGCGATTACTTTACTTATTACTTCTTTAGGTAATGTGGTTCTCTATTATGTTGCAGCGAAAAACAATATTGACGCTGGTAGCTATATGGCATTTGTCTCTAGCTATGGTGTTCTTTCCGGAGCCTTTACTTCATTAACTTCCGTAGTGCAAGTGATTACTTCTCTCCAACCAGTTTACGAGATGGCAAGACCAATCTTAGAGACCGAACCAGAAACCGCTCAAGGCAAACTCGTTTTAGAGTCTGTTAAAGGTAATATCAAACTTGAAAACGTCTGCTTCAAATATATTGAAGACGGACCACTTGTGCTTAACAATTTATCCTTAGAAATTCATGAAGGTGAATACATCGCAATCGTTGGTCAAACTGGATGTGGCAAATCCACTTTAGTGAGAGTCCTTTTAGGATTTGAAGAACCGTTAAGCGGTAAAGTTACTGTAGATGGCCATGACATTAATGATGTCGACTTATCTTCACTAAGAAAGAAAATTGGCACTGTTTTACAAAATGGAACTTTGTTCCATGCGGATATTTTATCTAACATCATTATTTCCTGCCCAACTGTTAAAGAAGAAGAAGCTTGGGTGGCTGCAGAAATCGCTAATATCGCTGATGACATTAGAGAAATGCCTATGGGCATGAAGACAGTTATTTCTGAAGGTCAAGGTGGTATCTCTGGTGGACAAAAACAAAGAATTATGATTGCTAGAGCTATCGTCCATAGACCAAAGATTTTAATCTTCGATGAAGCCACTAGTGCTCTTGATAACAAGACTCAAAAGAGTATTACTGAGTCGATTAATAAACTTAACTGTACAAGAATCGTTATTGCTCATAGATTATCCACAATTAAAAATGCTGATAGAATTATCATGCTTGAAGGTGGTAAGATTATCGAAGAAGGCAGTTACGATTCCTTGATTGCCAAGAAAGGCAAATTTGCTGAACTTGTCGAAAGACAAAGATTAGATAACGATAAATAATTGGAGGCTTTTATGGAACATAAACTAGAAAACGGAGTATTAACATTATTTTTCAAAGGAGATCTTAACTCCAGCAATTCTGAACAAATAGAAGAAGAGATTGAAAAAATCTTAGGCGCAAATAAATTCCAAAGTATAGTGCTTGATTTTGCAGAATTACGTTATATTTCATCTGCTGGATTAAGAATCATTCTTAAGATTAAAAAAGAACATGATGACACCAAAGTCGTTAAGGTCAATAAAGATGTTTATGATATCTTTGAAATGGTTGGCTTTAGCAGTGTCATCACCATTGAACGAGCTTAAGAATTGTTGTTAGATAATAAAGTCCAAGAGTTTGCTCTTGGCTTTTTATTTTTTTCAAAAACTAAACGGAAACCAGATGGATTTTATAAAAAGCAAAATAATAAAACCATTCATAAAACAAATCATGTAAAATGATTTAGTCAAAAGTTGAGGACTAATTATGAAAACAAAACTACTTTATATTACAATTCTTCCGCTTCTAATTACCTCATGTAATGGTGGAGGAAACTCTAATAAAGATTCATAT
Source organism: uncultured Erysipelotrichaceae bacterium (assembly GCA_902802905.1). Classification (GTDB taxonomy): domain Bacteria; phylum Bacillota_I; class Bacilli_A; order RFN20; family CAG-826; genus UBA2450. The sequence continues at coordinate 61,799 of CADCNT010000010.1, forward strand.
ACTACAAAAGAGATTCATGCTTATTACTCTGATAGCAAGAATAATACCGCTGTTAATCTTCGTTATTACAACAAAAGTGTTATTCCTTATATTTCTTTAAAAGACTATCAACAATTACTTTATCGCGGAAGAACCTATCCAGAAGGTAGGGACAGGATGGACATGAGCAAACAAGGTGATGTTTATACCTTCACTGTTGCCGGAGATTTCAGCGCTACATTCGATGTTAAAAACAATAAGATGGAATCCTCTAACCTATGGTCATTTAAGAACACTAATCTTAATGGAGTTGGTGATATTAATTCTGCTTCATATGATGGCTTACCTTTCACAAAACCAACTGGTGTGACTTATTCTGGTACGCCTGTAACCACTGTGATTGATTTTTCAAAATATGATTTAAAAATCTATGGAGACGATAAAGGCGTTTATGTGCCACTTGGTTTTGCTCTTGATTTATTTAGCAACGAAAACATTTTACAAGGTGCATATAACTCCAAAGATATTTATATCTTTAATTTCACAGAAAACGAATCATTAAACGATTTTGGTGGTAGATACTATAACGCGATGTATTCTAATTCAATAAAACAAGAATATGCGAACTATGTTTATAACGAACTTTGTTTAGATTATGATTTCTTCCTTGGTAGACCAGGTAGAAGTTCATTAGAATTCTATTATTATTTAGCGAATGGATTAGATGCTGCTTTAAATTCAAGAACACTTGGTAGAACCATATCTAGTTATATGAAGTCAACAGACTTAGGAAAGTTCATTGCTGGGGCAACTTTATTAGGATTGCTGCGTCAAGATGGTGGCCATAGTGGTTATTCTCCACTTAATACTTACTATTTTGATCAAGCAAGCGGCCAATATGCACGTCCAACTTGGTTAACTGATTCCTTATATATGAATGCTTACTCTTACGTATCTGCTGAACTTAGCAAGCATTTTGAAGAACTAGATAACTATGATAGGTCAATTGGCTATCACAGTGATATTTATAAAGCCAGAAACGAAAAACTTGGAAAACCAAGTCGTTCTTTAAGCGGAACTGAAACATACACTAAAGATGGGGATGTTGCTTATATCCATATCGATGGCTTTATGGGCGAGATCGGACTCCAAAATGAATGGAAAAAATACTACGCTGGTGAAAGGGACACAATTCCATTTGGTGATGGTGTTGGTGGTGCAGTTGGTGCCATCTCTTATGGTGTTAGAGAAGCATCAAAAGATAGTGAAATTAAACATTTAATCCTAGATTTGGCGGCAAATACGGGTGGAAGTACCGATGAAATGCTTTTTATGATTGGTTTACTTACTGGCAGTTCGTCCTTCTATACACACAATACGATGAATAAGACTTTTAATACTGCTACTTATAGCTTTGATTTCAACTTTGACAAAGTGTTTGATGAAAAAGATAAAGAGATTTATTCACTGCTTGAAGGGAAAGACATCACCGTGTTAGCTACAAGAAATGGATTCTCTTGTGGCGGCATTTCTCCTATTTATCTACACGATGAAGGACTTTTCACAATTGGTGAAGAATGTGGTGGAGGTTCCTGCTCTATTTATATGCAATATGATGGATATGGAAATAATAATCGTGCCTCAACACCTTCTCATACTGTTTCTAAAAACTTAGTTAGTATTGATGTTGCCAGAAAAACTGTTTGTGATCATAAACTCAATTTCCCAAGTGATCAGACTGGATATGATTATTCAAGCTTATACGACACCGCTACTTTAAGAGCGTTGATTGAAGCACATTATTCTAAATAACTAAATGACCACCTTATGGTGGTTTTTTAATTTACAAATATTTACCTACATCATTAACAATATAAAATATAATTTTATGAACACCTCATTAAGTGATAGAATATTCTAGTGTTTCAAAGGGGGATTCTACTATGAAATACGACGTGATTATTGTCGGTGCCGGCCCTAGTGGTTATATGTGTGCTTATGAGCTTGCTAATAAGAGCAAGGATTTGAAGATACTCCTTCTTGATCGTGGTCGTAATATCTATGAAAGAAAATGCCCTGTACTTAATCATCAATTAGATAAATGTCCAATTAATAATAAAGGCTATAGAGAATGCTATCCAGCATGCGCAATCACTAATGGTTTTGGTGGAGCAGGTGCATATTCTGATGGCAAGTTTAATATCACCACTGAATTTGGTGGCTGGTTAACTGATTACATGTCTCCTGAAGAATTAATGGAGATTATTGATTATGTTGATAAAATCAACATTCATTATGGCGCTACTGAAGTTATCACTAATCCAGATACTGATAAGGTTAGAGAGATTGAAAGAAGAGCAATTTCTGTTGGTGTTAAACTTTTAAGAAGCAAAGTAAGACATCTAGGTACCGAAGAAAACATTAAGATCCTCTCTCGTATCTATGATGATTTGAAAGAGAAAGTAGAAATGAGATTCTCCACAAAAGTGGTAGATATCGTTTTACAAAATAAAGAGATTAAAGGCGTCAAACTTGAATCTGGTGAAAATATTGAAGGCAAGTTTGTGGTTTTAGGTGTGGGAAGAGAAGGTTCCAAATGGCTTAATGAGTTATTTGAGAAATATCAAATTCCAATGTCACAAACACAAGTTGATGTTGGTGTGCGTGTGGAATGTCCTAACATCGTTATGGAAGAAATTAATGAAAACCTTTACGAAGGAAAATTTGTCTATAAGACTTCTGTTGGTTCAACAGTAAGAACTTTCTGTTCTAATCCTGGTGGACACGTTGTTATGGAAAATTATGAAGGTGTGGTTAATGTTAATGGCCACTCCTATAATGATTCATCATTAAGCAGCAATAACACCAACTTTGCTTTATTAGTATCTCATCATTTTGAAGAGCCATTCAAAAAACCTAATGAATATGCTTTAAAAGTGTCCTCCTTAGTCAATCAGTTAGCCTGTGGTAGTGTTATCGTCCAAAAGTATGGAGATATTAAGCTTGGTAGAAGAAGCACAGTGAAACGTATTGAAGAAGGGTTTGTAAGACCTACTTTAAAAGAAGCTGTCCCTGGAGATTTAGCTTTAGCATTACCATATAAGACTATGAGATCAATTATTGAAATGATTGAAGTCTTAGATAAAATCACTCCTGGTATCGCTACCGAACACACTTTACTTTATGGAGTAGAGGCTAAATATTATAGTGCCCATCCAAAGATGGATAAGTATTTGGAAGTTGACGGCATTAAAAACTTATATGTTGCAGGTGATGGAGCAGGCTTGACTCGTGGTCTTGCCCAAGCCAGTGCCTGTGGAGTATATATTGCAAGAAACATCTTAAAGAAGGAATAGTTATGTCAAAGTATGTTGGAGTTACCTCAAGAGGTATTCGTCTTCCAATTATTAAAGAAGGCGACAATTTAGTCAAAATCGTGACGGAAGCCGTCTTAATTGCTAGTGAGAACGAGCCATTTGCGTTACATGATCGTGATGTTATTGCGATTACCGAAAGTATTGTTGCCCGCGCTCAAGGTAACTATGCAACCGTGGATGATATAGCCACTGATGTGAAAAATAAATTTGGTGAAGGTTCCACAATTGGAGTTATCTTCCCAATCCTTTCTCGTAATAGATTCGCAATTTTATTAAAAGGATTTGCTAGAGGGGTAAAGAAAATTGTTTTAATGCTATCTTATCCTTCTGATGAAGTTGGTAATGCTTTACTTACTTATGATGAATTAGATGAAAAAGGTATCAATCCTTATAGCGATGTTCTTTCTTTAGAGAAGTATCGTGAATTATTTGGACATAAGGTGCATGAATTCACTGGAGTTGATTATATCGACTATTATGTTGACCTGATAAAAAAAGAAGGCACAGATGTAGAAGTGGTGTTTGCTAACCAAGCAAAGACTATCTTAAAGTACACTGATAAAGTTCTTAACTGTGATATTCATACAAGAAGTAGAACGAAACGCATTTTAAAGGCTAATGGCGGCAAGATTGTCTTAGGCATGGATGAAATTCTTAATTCCTCTGTTAACGGCTCTGGATATAACGAAAAATACGGTTTATTAGGTTCTAATAAATCTACTGAAGAAAAAGTTAAATTATTCCCACGTGATTCTCAGTCGTTAGTAGATAACATTCAACAAGTTATGTTAGAAAAAACTGGTAAGCATTTAGAAGTCATGGTGTATGGCGATGGTGCTTTTAAAGATCCTCAAGGAAAGATTTGGGAATTAGCAGACCCTGTTGTATCTCCTTTCTTTACCGAAGGGCTTAGAGGCACACCTAATGAACTTAAGCTTAAATTCTTAGCTGATAACGACTTCAAAGATTTAAAAGGTGAAGAGCTTAAAGAGGCTATTAAAGCTAGAATTAAAGAAAAGGGCGCTAACTTAGTGGGTAACATGGCATCACAAGGTACCACTCCAAGACAACTCACTGACTTAATTGGTTCACTTTGTGATTTGACTAGTGGTTCTGGTGATAAGGGAACCCCTGTTGTCTTAGTGCAAAATTATTTCACTAACTATTCTGAAGAATAAACATGGAAGCATTTAAAACTTATTTATTACAAAACTGGATTCTTGTCCTTATATTAGCGGCGTTTGCGATTATTTTAGCGACGACTGCTTTTGTGGATAAAAAGACGACAAGACGTTTCTATGTCTTGATTGGTTCAGTCTTTGCATTATCTGTTCTTGTTTTTATTGAATTCTATTATGGGTCTGACCCACAATACGTCACTTTAAGAACAGTATTGATGTCGATCAGATATAGCGCTACTCCATTTATTGTCGCGTTAGTTATCTTCGCTTTAGTAAAAAGACAAAGATGGTTTGTGTTTATCCCAGCAGTATTACTACTTGTGATAAATATAATTTCTATATTTACAGGCATTGTTTTCAAGATTGATAGTAGTAACACATTAATACGTGGCCCATTAGGCTATTTCCCATTTATTATTGCTGGGTTATATTGTGCTTTCTTAATTTTCATTTTGGTGAAGAGAAGTAACAAAAGATCGTTTGAGATTATTCCAATCGTTTTCTTATCTGCTGCTTTAATATCAGGAGTTATTTTCCCATTTGTGTTTGGCAGTGACTTCTCGCAAATATTCTGCACCACAATTGCGGTTGCCTTATTTATCTATTATGTTTTCTTAATTGTTCAGTTAACAAAGATGGATGCTTTGACTGGCGTTTTAAATAGACAAGCCTATGAAATTGAAACCACGAAATTTGGTAAAGATATTACAGCGGTTATTTCTATTGATATGAATGGCTTAAAGAAAATCAATGACACTCAAGGACATTTAGCGGGTGATGAAGCTCTTGTTACTTTAGCGCTTTGTTTTGCTAGAGCCTGTAGAGTAAGAGAATCAGTTTATCGTATGGGCGGAGATGAATTTGTTATCGTCTGTAGAAAAGTGAATGAAGAAGAAGTGATTAAACTTATTGAAAGAATTAAACATTTTGTCTCTGCAACTAAATATACTTGTTCAATTGGTTATGCCTATTCTGAAGAAGGATTTGATAATTTAGAACAATCTTTAAAAGAATCTGATGAAAAAATGTATAAAGAAAAATCAGAATTCTATAAAAATAGCTAAATATCCTCGTGCGTGTTCGCGCAATAATCTTATATATTTATATTATTAAATGAATAAATATTCATTTTCTTTAAAAAAATATTAAAATTTTTTTCA
>CADCNT010000011.1 GCA_902802905.1 uncultured Erysipelotrichaceae bacterium
ATATTTCCTTTTAGACATAAAAAACCTCCTTCTAAAATCATACTAAAAGAAAAAGTAGACCGCCTTTTTTAACGTGTCTACTTTTATCTTATCGGTTCATTGCCCTCCCTTATGTAAAATTGTTAGATTTCAGCAATTAAAATAATTCAACAAATCCGACATTATATAGTTTTAGTTTCTCATCATGTGTTAATAGTCTCATATTATTACATGCACTTTGAGCAACTAGGATTTGATCAAATGGGTCTAAATGTGCTGAAAAATCGTATTGTTCATAAGTATGTATGCTATCAACAGAAAGAGATAAAAAGATGAATCCTGCTCTTTGGCAGAATTCTCTTATTTGATCTGCGCTATATGGAAGAACTTCAGGCATTTTTTTATGTTTAATAGCAATTTCGAAAAGAGAAATGGTTGAAACATATATTTCGTTTGTTTCATCTCTAATTAATTCACGAATATAAAGAGGCAAACGTGGAGAATCTTCTAGAGCCCACAGCACTACATGTGTATCTAATAACAATTTCATAATCACATACCAAAATCTAAAACTGGAATATCGTTAAACTCTTCTAAAGAGATGTCAAAACCATCCATTTCTTTTTTAGCAATTCCAATTCTTTTACTATTCTTTTTTGTAGCAATGGTAATCTGGACAGCAGGCTTTCCGTTTTTAGACACTATAACAATATCTTCTTTACCATCTAAAATATCTTGAACTACCTTGCAAAACTTTGTTTTTGCTTCATATAAGCTCATTTCCATAAATAGACCTCCTTTGACCAGTCTGGTCAATTTCATATTATACAAAAGAAAAGCAAATATCAATATTAAATAAAAAAATAAAAAGGTGATATTTCAAGATGTGAATATCACCATATATTTCGGTTTATTAGTATAACTAATTATATAATTACCAGTTATAGTTCTCGTGGAATGTACAGCATGGGGTTCCTTCGTTGTAATCCTCACTCTTTTCAACGTCGTTTAAAGAACCGCGCATATACACATCAGCGGCACATTTGCCAAAGACATTATTAACAAATTTCGAAATAGAAGCTGGAAGATAAATGCTAGTAATTGATGAACTTTCAAAACACGTAGTATAAAGTGTCTTAACGCCTTCTTCAACAATCAATGTGTCAATAAACTCACTATAGGCAAACGAGTTAATTAGTATGTTTGTGACAGGAATATCGTTGTATGAACCAGGGATGATTATTGTTGATGATAAAGATGCTGTTGCAAAGAAATTAAGCTCGTTTTTAATCAAATAATAAACATTTAAATTATTGTCTAGAATAATGTTTGTTCCACTCAATGCTTCTCTAGCAGCAGACTCCGAAAGTTCTTCAATAATGTATTTAAGAGCAGAATCAATTCGTAATGACTTACCAGAAGATGTATAGAAAATTCTGCCTGAGTATGATCCACCGAGATTTGTTAATAATGTAGTGTCTGTTGGACATTCAATATAACTTGTTATAATCTCACCTGGTTCTAAAGAACGGTTGTTCAATTGTTTTGATTGGCCACTACTTATATTTTGAATCAAGGATGATGTGACGCTTTTTCTTCTGCTACACAACCTGATGCCGTTTAAGATTTTATCTCCATAATAAGATCCACGAATTCTTTCCTCTCTTAGAACAAGCGGATAAACATCGGACTCTAAATGAGAATAATCAACTTCCTCAGGCAAACAACTAATCCCGTCATCAATAGAATATGGCACATAGTATTGATAAGAATCAGTTCTATTTCTTACATCAAATCCACAATAGGTTTCATTATAAACACGATTAACTGTAGTTGGATCATAATACTTCCACTCATTATTTATATAAGCGATTATCCAAGCATGGGTAGATGAATGTCGATCGATGTTAATTAATTCTGAAACTGTTAAGTCTGTTGAAACACTTATCATCCCATGAACATAGAACGATGGGATATTAACTGCCGATAACATATCATGCATAATATAGGTGAACTGGGCACAAACTCCTTTTTTCTCTATGAAAGCTTGATAAGGAGAATATCCGGACGCGCCATTAACATAATCAATATTAGTTTGAATCCAATAATAAATAGCGTGAGCCTTTTCTTCATCAGTTGTGCAATCTTTAACTAGTTCAAGTGCAAAATCTCTAACAGTGATCCACTCTGATAAATTGTAATCAAACTGGTCTAATAAAAGATAAGGGTAGAGCAGCATTTTGCGATCAAGTTCTGTCTTACAGTATTCTTTTAACAATGTGTCTGCGATCTCGTAACATTGCTCATTGGATTTTAAGCAGTATTCTTCAAAGGTAATGGTAAGACTTGGATCAATAACATCACCAATCTTATAGACTTTTCGTCCTTCTAAATATTTGTGTGTAAGAGATGCATAGACTGTGTCATTGACAAACACATTTGCATCTTCAAAACAATAACCATTAATATCTAAGCAGTCTGGATTACAAATAGGTATATCACCTTCGATGATAATTGATTTAAGAGAGTAGCAATTATATACACAGCGTCTTGTAAGTTCTTCAACATGTTCTGTAAACACAATTGTTGTGACATTTTCGAAATACCATAGATCACTTATGCTCTTACAGTTCTCTGAACAAACCACTTTTTTAATTAAAGATGGATCGATTGCTTCTCCATTTCCTAATATCTTGTAATAAGCAGAGTCATTGTTGATATAAGAATATGGAAGAGATAGAAATGATGGGAAAATAATGTTTGCTTGATAGTTAGCGCTTAAAGTAGCAGTATATGTCTCTCCATCATCATTTAAAGAGTATTCAATATAATTTAATCTAACTCCGTAATGGGCAAGAAGATCGATATTCGAAGTTACTTCATTATTTTCGAAATCCCATGGTTCACCATTATAATTCCAAGACAAGAAACTTCGGCCAATACTAGTTGGGTCTGCTGGCTTCGAAGTAACTTTTCCATGGTAATAAGCAGAAACTTGGCTAATTACAATCCACTTTGTCTCTGTATCTGTTGTTGGATCATAGGTGGTGTTAAAGTACCTGATAAGATAGCTACTGTTATAGCCACTAGGTTTTGTGCCTTCCACACATGAATATTCAATCGACATTGACTCGATAGAGCAAGTGTGTGTACTGTCACAAGAAAGTTGGATATAGTTCGGGGACTCATTAAAGAAGTTAAATGACTGTGTTAAACCTTCTGATGAATCCATTGTCGTGCATGCGTTAGATAAATAATAATTGCCAATATCTCCATTCACAAAGCCAAATTCGATTTTAACAACACTAATAGTGTTAGCAAAATCTATAGTTATGGACTTCATGCCTTTAATTAATTTGTTTGTTGAGTTTTTAATAAAACCATCTTCAAGGATTGTTCCCCAGTTATTCTCATTGGAAGCTAAATTATAAGTGGTAAATTCCACATCGTTACCACTCTGTGTCTTTGCATTTCTATAATAATATGTTCCAGTGGTATCACCATCTCTAGAAAGAACGTTAGTGTCTTTATCAAAAACTAATGTATATGTTGTTTCTGGATTATTTATTTGTCTTGATTGAGCATCTGATAACTCTGGTTTATTAACCGCTAAAAATAGAGCGAAAATAGTTAAAAAAGGCGCTAGAAGAAATAATAAAATTTTCTTTTTCATCTAATTGTCTCCTATTTCTTCAATAAAGAAATGCTATGTATCTATTATAACTAGTGTATGAATATATGTCTTTTAAAAAAGAAAAAAAAGCGAGATAAACTCGCTTATTTTTGATTAGATTTTAGCGACTGTTTTTCCTTTTATCAGTTCGGCATCAAACTCCACTACTCTTTTTTCTAGAGATGGAATCTTGATTGCATCTATCAAAGTGTTCGCTAAAGCTTCACCGATTTTATGAGTATCTTGTTTCATCGTGGTTAATGGATGAGTTAAGTATTTAGTGAATAGCTCTCCATCAAATCCCGCGATAGATATATCTTTAGGAACTTTCTTACCTAATTCTCTTAATTTATGCATACCCACGATTGCAGCGATATCATCAGGATAGATAATCGCTGTAGTTTCTGGATACTTATTAAGTATCAATTCTGTTACTTCTTCAGACTTTTCTACATGACTATATGGAATATGCATTAAGGAATGATCAGTAAGTTCAATGCCGTTTTCTTGCATGGCTTTTTTAAATCCCTTAATACGTTTTTCCGTCATGGAGTTAAGATCACCAGTCACAAAGATGATATTTCTATGTCCATTAGAGATGATGTAGTTGGTTAACTCATATAAAGCTTTTTCACCTTTAGTGTATACTGAGTTAACATTTTCTCCTTCATAGTCGAATCCAATACATGGGATTCCTCCATTGAGGACTTCTTGCATTTGGGAATCATAGAGGTTACCAAATAGAAGAATACCTGCAACCATCTTATGTTCACAGTCTGATAGGAATGATCTAGTAGAACCATTAACATTGTTATCAATGAATACAAGATCATATCCATTTGCAGTCATTACATTTTGGAATGACGCTAAGATGGCAGAGAAGATTGGTCTAGATAAAGGAGATTCTTTGTCGTTAAGAAAACCAAGGATACCAATGTTCCTATAATCACCACTAGATAAGCTACTAGCCGCGTAGTTAGGAACATATCCTGTCTCTTCGATCACTTCTCTTACTTTTTTCTTAGTCTCTTCAGGAATAGTTGGATAATTCTTGATGACTTTAGAAACAGTAGATGGTGACACTCCACATCTTTTTGCAATTTCTTTAATTGTAATCATATTCTTTTTTTAAAAACACGGGGTTTATTTCGCCCCCGTGTGTAATTTTATTTAAGTATTATAAACCAGAGTTATAAGCGGTTGCTTCAGCATTAACAAACACTATGTTGCCAGTGTATGTGACGTCGTTTGAATCAACAACATTCAACGTTAATGTTCCATCATTATAAGCTGGTGTAAAGTTTACATATACACGGCAAACCTTAGAGGCTGCAATATCATCAGAAACGCTTACACCTGTAACATTTACTGCTGGGTCATGTTCAAATGAAGCACTAAACGATTTGGCTTTGGCATTAAATGCATTAAAGTCATTAAATCCTAATGCACCGTAGTTAACCCATGTCCAAATACCGGCGCCTTCGATATGATTTCTTTGATTGCCAGTTCCTTCTGTGTACCAAGTAATTAAATGTTTAACGCCTGCTTCAGTAACTGCAATTGTTTTTTCAATAACATAGTTTTTTCCACCTAATGTCATTGTAACTCTTAGAGAAGCACTACCTTGAGCAACACCAGTAATGGTTGCAACAGATCCTTCAGATGTAACTGTGAAAATATTGGTGTCTAATGATGCGAATGCAAATTCAGATGGGGTTCCTTCTAGGTAGAATCCTTTAGCAGCAGTTACTTCAAGAGTTTTTCCTTCTTCAACCGAGAATGCAGCAGCACTTAAAACTACTGGAGAAGCAATATATCCACCATCGTAGTGAGCGACTGCTCTATAAATCTTATTATTTGGACTATCTCTGAAATCATAAGTAAGTGTGAATTGATCGGTTAATCCAACCGCACCATTATGCATTGGTGAATAAATACGGAATGTATTTCCAGCAACACCTTGAACTTCGTTGCTTTCAATTGTGTTGTTAATACCTGTAACTGAAGAGTCAGAAATTCCAAACGCAGTAATTTCGGCAGCGGTTTTACCTGTTGATGTAGTGTCAAAATATGTAAACACCATGTTGCCTTGGATATAAGAACCTGTACCAAGTTCGACTTCTATTATATCTGCTGCAGCAGCGGTAATTGTAACTTCAATACTATCTAAGTAATCAGTACCATTGACTGTCATTGTAACTGTAACATTTGCAGATCCTGCGGCAACACCTGTAACAACAGCATTTGCACCATTGCCAACAACAGTGGCGACATCTGCGTCATCACTTTCCCATGCATATGAAACTGTATCGCCATCAAAAACATCGCTCTTACTTGTTGTTAAATTAGCGTTTTCACCAACACCGATTTGCACTTCGTTATTTTCAATATCTACTGATGGAGCAACATCAGCACAGCCATAATAAACTGTCATAGTTGAGAATGAGAAATACTTGCCTTCTCCTTCAGCCTGTGCAAATTGAAGACCTCTTCTATTAGCGCTTGCAATTGTACTGCCAACAGTTAAATCCATATCGGAGGTAATTGTAGTAATTGTATTTTTAACTGGTTCGTCTAATCCTTTTTCATATAAGACCAAGCCAACAGCATGGCTTTGATCTAAACCACTAAATACTAATCTAGTGTAGCCATCACCACGTCTGCCATCAGCTTTTGATGCGCCAGATCTTGTTGAGGTATAGAACACACCACCAATAGAGACAACATCACCTGATTTCGATGCTTTCTCAAAATGCCAAGTATCTCCACCTACATTGATATTGCCAGCACCATCACTAAAATCACTAGCAGAGATAACATAGCTGCCTTGGCTAGTAGGTGTGGCTCTTGCAATACCTAATGTCGAAAGATCACCGTTACCAATAATTAAAGCACCGGTTAAAACTAGGGCACCCACACCTAAAACACTAGCGACGAGGGTACCTAAAGATTTTACTTTCATAATTTTTCCTCTTTTTTCTTACTCTACGAAAATCCTATTTACATAAGAATATAGGAAATCGTTTTCTTAATAATATTTTAGACACGAAAAAATCATTTAGCAAAACAAAATCTTTTATACTTTTAAGTATATTTATTAAATTATTGTATATATCGTATGTGGGAGTAATTCCACTACTGAATGTGGGTCTATTGGGTTAGATAAATAATGAGTGTTATCACTCTTATTATAAATAACAAATAATAGGGCTCCGTTTGGTTTTTGATAGCAAATGGTTTCTAAATCTGTGTTATCACACTTGCTATAAATATGGATATCTCCAGGTTCGATAAAATGTGAGAAATGCTTAATCGCATAATAACTATAATTGAATTTCATCTCTCCCTCTTTTGATATCATAATCGGAGCTTCACAGTAATTGCCAACGTGATTTGGTCCACCTTTATCATCTAAAGATAAATTCCAATCGATATATCCTTCTGTATAGTGAGATAAATCATTAATGATTTGGTGAATATATTTTTCAGCGTGTGAGAAATCACCAATACTCTTCTCTTTATTTTCATCTAGCAACAACTCTACACATCCTTCAGACATCACTAGATGAATATTAGGGTAGCATTCATGAATTACATCTAATTGTTCAAAGTCTTTTTGTGAATACCAATGGAAACATATATAACTAACATCATCTACTCTTAAAGATGAGGAGAATGTTTCTTTAACTCTATCTACAAGTACATCACGGTTATGATCCCAGATGCCAATAGACAAATTATCTAACTTATAGTTACTAATCTCTTTTAATAGATAATTAGAGATAAAGTCTCCTTCTTCTAAACCACTATAAATACATGAATCCCATGTTTGTTTCGCTAAAGGTTCATTTTGAATATTAATTACTTGGATATTAAGTCCTTCTTTTCTTAATAGAGAAATAGATTTAATAAGCATAGAAGCATATAAAGAATAATACTTCTTAAGTAATTTCCCTCCATGATTCATATCCTTATTATCTTTCATAAATGAAGGAGGTGACCAAGGAGAGGCAAACACTATTACATCTTTGTTATATTTAACAATACTTCTATACATCTCTAATCTATCTTTATCACAGTCAATAGATAAAGAAGATAAATCTTCATTATCTAAATAGTGATAATTATGAGTAGAGAAATCACATGATCCTAAAGGATATCTAATTAGATTATAGTTAAGACCACTTTTAGAGAAATATGCTTCTAAATATCTTTTTTTATTTTCTTTAGACAAATAATTAAAGGATATAGTAGCACTATCAGTAAGAGCGCCGCCAAAGCCTAAATGCTTTTGATATCTGATACTAGAGTCATAACTAATAAAAGAATCAGGCTTATGAAATACTTTGTTATTAGTTAATTCTTCAAATATATGATCTTTATTTGTATAGATAATCTTATTCATATTATTTATTTCTATTTATTATATAACACATGTACATGTATACAAAAAGAGTCAGAATTGGTCAGTTCCGACTCTTATTGGTATTTATTACTATCTCTACTTAGTAGAGTTATCTAGTAATTATTGTTCTTTCTTTTTACGGATAAAGAAGTAACCGCCGACACCTAATAAGGTAACGGAAGAAATAACGATGATTGCTGTTGTAGCATTCATTCCGTTATCACTAAAGTTGGCTAAACCATTGTTGTAAGCACCAACTGGTGTGACAGGAGCAGCACTAGTATCTCTAGATGCAAAGTTATCGGTAGAGAAGTATTTCTTACAAAGAATATCATATCTACCAGCAGCATTTTCAAGATCGCTATGTTGAGCTAATGCTTCTGGATCATAATTTGGATTTTCCTCATCAGTGAATATAGCTTGTTCTGTTCCAGAAAGTTTTTGCCAATAATCAGCTCCGCCTAAATCATTCCAAATAGATTGTAAGGCAGACTTATTATTGGTGTGACCATCATAGTTTTCACATACAGCATCGGTTAAACTCAATAATTGTTGTGCAAATTGCTCAGCGGTGTAATTTTCGTCCGCTTCAACAATATCATAAGCAAGAATTTGGAAGCTGGTATTGTAAATAGAAGTAAATCCTTTAACTGTAACCTTTTCGCCTTCCATATTTGTTAAGTATTGGCTTAATTTGCATGTTTGTGGGTCACCATTTTCATCGTGATATGTAACAGTGTTATCGTTACCACTCTTTAAATAAAGATCAACAGTAATGGTGTCATTGCCTTTTGCAACTTCAACATAGTAATGCGAACCACTAATTGATGATAGTGTACCAGATACAAATGTTCTTCTATTAGCTAAGCTTGTACTAGCACTTGTTTCTAAACCAGTTAATGTGTAATTGGTTGGAGCGCTAATTAATGCTTTTGCAGCAGTTTCTTCAGCGCCAGATAGTTTTGTAACTGTTGCACCTTGTGCTACTTCAACTAAGCCATTGTATGATGTTTTTGTACCAGTAACATGAATTACCGATTCATCAACAGTCCATGTATTTTCTGATGCACCTTTAAACACAATCATTCCAAATGCACCATCCATAAGGATAATACCATCAGAATGTTTTCCGGCATAATAGCCAAAGAAATCTACACTATCACCATTAGTCATAGAATAGATGTCTTGAATTGAATCATACTTAATGACTGTGACGGTGAATGTAGCATTTGTGTATGTTTTGTTATTTGCATCAGCGTGTGAAGCAGTAATTGTAGATGTACCTCTTGCAACAGCGTGAACTTTGTTGTTAACGATAGTTGCAACGTTAGTGTTACTTGAAGTGAATGTACAACCATCCACTACTGTTTCTGTATTTTTAATCTTGATGACTGGAGAAACATCAGTATCTCCAACTTCCATATCGAAGTTTTCGCCAGATAAAATAATGGATTCGCTAATTGTGATTCCATATGTAGCAGTCTTTGTTGTTCCTTCGTATGTGTAAGATACTGTGACTGTTTGGTTGCCTACTGTAGACATATTGTATCCAGTCCAAGTAGCATCAGAAGTGACGTCTGTTTGACTTTCGTCATCAAATGTTGCAGTAACAGTCATACCTTCGTGCGAGAATGCGTCTCCTTGCTTAAACGTAGTTGGATATGTGCCACTTAAAGCAATGCTAGATAATTCTTTTGATGCCAACATTTCAACTTCATACAAATATACAGGCAAATTATCGGTCCCCTGATGAAGATTGCTGGTTGCATAAGCCTTAACTATAGTTGCGGTTGCTGCATCAGATGTTCCTAAACCAAGAAATCGATTATTAAATGTAGTATTTGAAAGCATCACTCCAGCTTCTCCGTCATTGGTTGCTTCCCAAACAGAAGTAGCAGTACCTTTTGAAATATTTGCACTACTGGTGTTATTGATATAATCAGATTCTCCGCCAGACCAAACATCGTTTTCTTTAGCAACAAGTTGCAAATTTCCACTATCATTTAGTTTAAAAAAGCCTACATCATCTATGTCAGTAATAGGATAAGCAAGACCACTGCTTGCTACAGAATTTCCAACAAAACGAATTCCGTCGTTACTAAGTGCATAAATGCCATTGACAGAAACATCGTCTTTGTCGTCAACCTTTGTAAAGCTAGCAAAAGGATTTGCGGTTACAGTAGCATTGATAGTTGTGCTATAATCGCTTGCACTACCAGAAACAGATGATTTCTTTGAAGCTGTGACCGAAACAGGATAGCTGTTAGATGTTGTTTTTGGAACATCAGTGTTAATAGACACATCGACTTTTTCAGTAACATCTTGTCCGCTTCCAGAGACAGATAAAGTTCCTGTGACAACTAAATCACTAACCGTCCATTCATCTGCACCCTGCACAGCTGTAATTGTAGCGGAAATACCAGTAATTGCAGTTAAAGATTCTTCAGCTTGTGCTTCGCTGTAGTTGAAAGAAACTCCAGTGATTCTATTGCCGCTACAACTAACTTCAAATGTGGTTGTTTTTGTTGTTGGTGTAATTGTTCTTGTCGCATTAGAACCACTAACAGTGCAATTTGTTCTGGCTGTGTAATTGCAATACGAGTTTCCAGTTGCGGTCATCGTAACACTATTAATTTGATAGCCAGATGCCGGCACAAATGTAAGATATTGACCAGCATACATACGAGTATGTGCGTTGGAACCACCACCAAGATAATTGTTAGCACCACTTTGAGCAGTGCCTTGGTTTAGTGTCATGGTCAATTGAGTTGAAGACCAAACAACAGCAGAAGTAGAAGAAGAGGAATAACTATTGGTTGCTAGATTCCAGGAACCAGTTTCAGCCTTGGCGCTAACAGCCCTATTGCCACTTCCAACCGCGACACCTACTCCGATTGCCATCGCTAATCCGACGCTAAGCGCGGCAATCTTTGTAATAAATTTGTTCATAAATATTTTTCCTTTCCTATTAACTCCTGGCCCTATTGCCAGTGAGTGCTTTATGAACAACTTCGTAAGTCAATTATCTTATTTCTCCTCCATATGGATTTTCCTAACTATCCGGAGATACTTTAAGTTCGACTTACAAGTCTCATTAAGGAAAGTTCTTTTTTATAAGAGTCATGTGCACCGTGATTCTTATTTATTTTCGAATTTCCCTAATTGCATCTATCGGAAACCGGTATTAACTAGGTCGGCTCTTTGACCAAGAGAGCCTAACCGTTATACGGTTTCCTCTTTTTGCATGAATATAGGATATCTTCTTCTTCTTCTTCTTGCAAGCACTCTACGCGTGCGAGTGCTAATTACAAATACCTTGTATTTGTAAGTTCTTTTTTTGGGTTTGGTGGCAAATTGATTGCAACCCTTATATATCTGTCAATACTTTTTTGTGTGATTTTTGGGTATCACAAAAATCTCCTGTGTGACACCTAAATGTGTGATGAGCACGAGGGTTATAGTGAGTTTATATATGGTTGCTTGCTATAACTTAGATGGAAAATTTGTTAGAACATATAAAAGTGCTAGAGCTGCTAGTAAGTCTTTACATTTACATCCAAGAACTATTGAGAAATGCATTAGAGGAGAAAGCAAAACCGCTAAGGGAATGTTGTGGAGAAGGTTTAATGATAACAATGTCCCAGCAGAAATTGAACCATTAGGAAAGAGAATCACTACCATTTCAGCAAGACCAATCGCATTAATTGATGAAAATAATCAAATCATCAAGACTTACCCATCAATTAGAAAAGCCTCAATTGAGAATAAAATAGATCCAAAATCTATAAGAGATGTACTAAATGGAAAAAGCAAGTTTGCCAAAGGAAATAGATATAGATATTTATCAAATAATGAGTGCAATATATACACATACGAAAAGAAGGAATATATAGTTAAAGAAAAGAATGCTGTAGTACAGCTTTCTTTTGAAGAACAATATATCAGAACTTTTAAGTCGGTATATGCCGCTGCTAAAGAATTAAATAAATCACCTCAAGCTATATATGATTGTTTGAAAGGAAAATACAAAACAGCATACGGCTATAAATGGAGATATAAGCATAATTAAAAAAGAGTCAGGATGGTCAATTCTAACTCTTGTTTTTTTGTATTACTATCTATTTATATAAATAGATTGGTCTAGTAATTAGTCTTCTTTCTTTTTGCGGATGAAGAAGTATGCGCCAGTAGCAATTAAAGCTGCAGCAGAAATTGCAATAATAGCAATAGTTGGTGATATTTCTGAGGCTTCTTTTTGTCCAACAATAATGGCGCTGTCAATATATTTGAGGCCATCAAATGGACTGCCATCTCCACAAATTTCGGCCCAAGTTGTATATCTGTCATAAGCATCAGCAAAATCCTCTTCTTCATTTGCTGCGAATTCAGCAATTTTGTATTGGCCTAAATCAGCTAATGCAATCTTTGCATTCAAATAATAATTGTGCTCTGAATCATTACAATAGCCTTTGTTTTCGGATCCATCATAATCATCAAAGTGTAGATTGTCATCAATCCAATCTTTGATTGTGGAATAATAATACGTGGCCTTAATCACTACACTGCCACTTGCCATTTCAGCTATGTCTTTGGATCCGTCATTATATTTATATAATTTGCCATTAACAACAGCCTTGTCTCCTGGATCAAAATAGTGAGAGCTATCCATATCAGCACCATCTATCCATTTGCCTTTATAAATTTGTAGTTCATCAGTTCTGGTACCGTCATCGCTTAAGAAATATGTCTGGGATTTGTTGCTAACGGTATTTGCATTTGAAACCAAGCCAACAACTGTATAGTTTTGAGTGGTTTGTGCTCCAGAATCTAAAGCATCAATAATTTCCAAAGCTTCCGCAACGCTAATTGGTTGTGCGACAGAAACAGGAATCTCGAGTGTTTGTCCTGATGCAGCATGTGTTGCAGTAACTGTTGTGGTATCAAACGCCATTGTTTCCGGTGTAAATGTTAAATCATTTTTGTTAATTGTTTTACTTCCAGAAGCTTTTGCGATTGAAAAAGTTAAACCAGTTGCATCAAACGCAGCACCATAAGACTGTGTTACTGGGGTGCCACTATAAGATAATGTACCAGCTGTATATGTATCTTCATTACATTTAACTTTTAAGTCAAAATAAACTGATGGTTTAGCATATGATGCAATTCTAATGACACCTGTAGCAGGTTTGACATAGTTGATTCTGCCATTGGTAATTGTGAAAGCACCTGAAACAGTTTCTGAGTGAACTGTTAATGTAACATTTTGATTTGCTTCGGCAGGTGATACAGAAATAATAGGTTGTTTATATCCTGCTTCCCATTGTTCCATGACATATGAAGAATCAATTGGTTGGTTGTTAACTTTAACAACAACAGCTGTAGGAGCAGCTTTAACTGTAACAACGCATGTCTTTTCAACGGAAATATTTCCTTTGGAAGCAACTACCTTAACGTTTGATTCACCAGCTGCAATAAATGTTAATGCAGCAGTTGCTGTATTTCCACTTACAGTAACAGCATTTTCATTGCTTGAAGTCCACACAAATGTATCTGGAACATAATTTTGCGCAGTAACAGTTAAGGATTTGTCTGTCTCACCGATATATCCTTCTAAAGTATCGGAAAGTGATAATGCTGGTTCTAATGCTATTTTTTCATATAAAAATACATCAGTTTGAGTGTTTGCATAACAAGCAAAACGAGGACTTCCATTATTATAATTAAATTGGATATATCTTCCAGTTGAAGCTTTATTCACTATTTCTCCAGCGGAAAAATCAATTGTCCATTTTTGATTATTTGTTGTAGCTGTTTCACTAGTTAAAATGTTGTTTGAAGATCCACTATATGATAAATAAACACCACTACCATACAATGTCCATGCGCCTGATTCGCCACCTAAAATATATTCAGTAGCGTTTCCTTTGTTTGCTTTTGAAGCAATCTTATTATTGGTTGTATCGAGAGTAACTTCTTCAGCAACCCCTAAGTTGCTTGAAACATCACCCATAGCATAATATTTGTTGCTATTTGCAACTTCTTCAACCAATAGGTATCTATGCCCAGCCACCAAATTGTTAGCATTAGTAACTTTTACATATTCACACTGTTCAACTTTAACGGTAACAGATATGCCGACATATGCATAAGTTGAACCACCGGCTGTAGTTGGATAATTTGCTTTCCATTGAATTCTAGTTGCTCCCGCTTTATATTTTGTAGTCGACAAAACATTAAACGTGGAACCAGTACCAGTACCACATCCTTGGAAAGTATAATCAGACGAACTTAATGCAGCAGCAACACCTCCGTTTTTGCTTCCGGAAATTGTGTATCCGTTTGTTAAAATTGCATCATCTTCTTCAACGTTCAAAGACGTGGAAGGCGAGATAGTTAAGCTATCAGCAATATAATCTGAGGTATTTACCTTTTTAAACAACTGAATTGAAGCTCCGGTCGTTCCTGTATAGTAGCGGAAGTAGCCTGAATTAACTCGAAGATTATACGTGCCATCATTAACTGTAAAAACTCCGTTCGAATACGAAATTGTATGTGCAACAGCAGATGAACCAGTAGAAACGCCTTTATTCGCTCCAGAAATATAAGGGTTTGAAGCTAGTTGACTACATATTGAGTAGCCGCCGGTTACTGCTTCAATTGTCCATTCGTAAGATGTATCAGCTGTAATGGTGTTGTCCGATGGGGTAACATTACTAATATACGTTCCATCTTTAGAAATTGCACTGCTTGCATCCCAGAGTTTCGAGTTTGTCGAATTATAAATAAGATATTTTCCTGCCCAATTTGATAAGTTCGATGTGACAAGCTCATATGTAGCATTAACGCCACTTGTAGCCTTGGCTGTTTTATTATTTTGTCTCTCGCCAACCGCAACGCCTACTCCGATTGCCATCGCTAGGCCTACGCTTAACGCAGCAATCTTTGTAAATAATTTGTTCATAATTTGTTTTCTCCTTTCTTTGATTATCTTCGGCCTATTAGAAGTTCAATCTCTTCTAGCCGTAAGATCTTATGAACAATATTTTTGCATGTACCAAGACAAGTGGGTTTCAATAAGCCCACTAGAGGACATACAAAATGTTGTTTGTTCATGTTTATTCACCACGTGCCATAAACTGACAAATGAAAAAACATGGACTACTTGTTTGAAAGGAATTAATTATCTAAAAGATTATGCATCGATCTTCTATTTCTTTTATTCTTTTCAAACATGCTTAGGACTTAGTGTTTATTATGACCTCTATTTGACCAGGATAACGGTCATGTATACACGCGTCCTCGCATGTATATTTAAATACATTAAAACTAGATAAACAACCCTCATATATATGGGGTGCATTATACTTAATACTATGTATTAAGTAAATAATCTAATATTTTGTAAACTCTCGTGTTGTACACAATCAAAAAGATTAGGATTTTGACATCCTAATCAATTTGTTTTATTTAGAGACTAATTAGTCTTGTTTCTTTTTACGGATAACGATGTATCCACCGATAGGTAGGGCTACAGCAACAGAGATGATGATAATAATTGCAGTAGCGTTAAAGCCGTTTGTGGATGATAACGAATTGAATACTTGATTAGTCAATCCTTGTTTGTTCATAAAGTTATTCATGTTGTGTTTTTTGACTAATTCATCATATCGAGACATGCCATCAGCTAATTCGTAATGAGTGTCGCTTTCTTTTGTAACCACTGTGGAATCACCGGTACCTTCAACATTATATTGAGCAGCTAAGAGAAGTGCCTTTGCTTCTGTGCCACATGTGATGTCATATAAGCCTTCTAAAGTATCAAAATCCTTTTCTGAAGCATGGCAGACATCACTGATATATCCAGCAAATTCTCTAGCTTCAGATAAACCAGTAGGATTAATAATGTGGATTGTTTCAACTTTTTCCACATAGTCATCATAGTTGCTTGTGTAGAAATAGAAAGTTACGGATAAGTCTTTTGCTTCGTCTGCATAAACGATAAAGTCACCAGTAAATTGACCTGTTACAGAATCATAAGTGGCATTCGACTCAACTGAAAATTCAGTATCTAAATCTGTAGCACCAGAGAAAACAGGATATCCTTCAGGTGCAGCAAATACGATTGTACCCATATCTTCAACATAAAAGTCGTTATTTCCACTTACGCTACCTGAAACGATAATAGATGTTGGTGCTTCACTGACAGTAATATATATTCTCTTCTCCGCCATCTTGCCACCATAAGACATGCGCAATCTCTTCATCGATGTATCAAATACAAATGATGATAAATCATCGATTTCAGTATCAGCGGATCCAGAATCAGAAGTCAAATAGTACCATTTGATATTTACATCATTGTATTCTGGATAAATTACACTATCATCGGTCAACGTGACTTTAATTCCTTCTTCTGGCCAAGAAGTTAAATGCTGTCCTGCGACAAATTCCATTCTTGCAGTCGAACTGTTTGTAATACCATTATCCATATCAACTCTTTTGGCAACTGCGGCTGTAGCACGGACAGTAATTGATTTGGCTTCAGCGTGTGTATCAGTTGGGGTAGCAGTAATTGTTGCTTCATTTCCAACAGAAGCAGTTTTTAAAACAGAAATAGTACCGTTTGCAACCGTTGCTACACTATCATCACTTGTTTCCCATGTTAATGATTTATCAACAGAACTATCATCTGGGTCATATGTAACTCCAAGTGTTTTGGATGTGCCAATAGCGATAGGTAAAATATTGTTTTCTAAATCATCATGAGTCAATGTAATTGAATCTAATTGTGTTTGTTGTTGCTGTTCATCGGCTAATGTTAATCGGATTTGAATTTGAGCATTGTTATTATTAGTTACTTGTAATCTAAAATACTTGTAATTTGCGTTGACCATGCCCGCGATAGATAAATCATAAACGTGATTTTGAGTAGATAAAACTTGAGCGTTTTCTGATGATTCAATTGGTGATGTCAATGGTCCATCAACTGCGAAATCAACAGCGATTGAGACCGATTGAGAGCAGCCAGAGCTTGAAAAAACTTCAAGACCAACAATCTTTTTGGTAAAAGCTACTGCATTATAAATAAACGCACCATTTTTACCCATAAAAATTGTTCTAGCTCCTTCACTGGTATCAAATCCGTTACTACCAACAGTAGTATAACCATAAAACACATTAGAAGAGTTGCTTGGAGCAACAACATATTTCATTCTATTAACATCATAGATAGTTTGTTGTGTGGTATATGCGGTTCCAGATGTGGTAGGCAAAAATAAACTTGTACCAGTAAGAATGGCTTGGTCATCTTCGACAACCGAAGTGGCAGTCCATTTGCCATAAAGAGTTTTATTCTCCTGAATATTGCTTAGCGTTGATCCAGCACTATAAACTGTGCCAGAACCATCTTGTGTTGTACACCAACCATCAAAAGTAAATCCGGTTGCCGATAAAGCTGATGGCATTGTTGCACTTGCACCTTTATTGACAACTGCAGATGTTGGAGCAGTTGCTGTGCAATTACCATTATTAACAACGTAGTCAACAGTAAATTGATTTTCAGTTACATTCAAAATAATTCCTTGTGCATAAAGCTTGCTATTATACATATAACGTACAAAATGCACTTCAACGGTGTCTCCGATTTTCATGTTATTTGTTTTAGCAGTTGTCATAAAATCTTGAGGATTGGTAAAAACATAGGCATCAACACTATTCCAAGCAAGAGCTGATGCTGTTGCAGTAGAACCATATACTGATAAATCGTTTGTGCCATCAGTAACAGTCATATTTCCATATTTATCCTTAGATTCACCATTTTTAAATGATTTGATATCAGCACTAAAATGGAATTTGACTGTATAATCCGTTGCTGTGCTGTTTATAAATTGAGCAAGTGTCACATCTTGAGTTGCTGGTTCAGGGACAATAGTTCCTGAAGAAGCGTAGTAGACGGTGACTGCATTCCAACGAGCCTGCTCAGACGGCGAAACAGTTAACGTAGTCACAGTTCCGGTGGTAGTACATGTAAGAGTAGAACCGGATGAATCTCCAGTAAGAGATCCAGAACCTGCCACCTTTGTCCAAGTGTGAGTAACGCCTGTATAGCCACTAGCAACTTCAATAACAACACCATTAATGGATGATGCTAAAGCTGTATTTGCAATCTCAATTGTAAAAACATTGTTTTTGTAAATACGCGTTGGATCGCTATAGGAGTTATTTGCGCTGTTTTTAAACTTAATTGCTCCTTTTGTAGTATAGCTTGAACTGGCTGAATATGGGGCTTCTGAGTTAAATAAGACTTGAGCAGTTCCATCTGTTGCAGCAGCTTGGGCCATTGCCATTTCTTTATTTCCGCTTCCCCCTAATGCAACACCTAAACCGATTGCCATCGCTAGTCCGACGCTTAGAGATGCAATCTTTGTGAATAATTTGTTCATAAGCTAAGCTCCTTTCATGATTGTCTATTATGTCCAACATATCGATAATGTTGAACGGATAATAGAGGTTATGAACAATGACGTTAAAAAATAATATTAATATAATTAATATAGATGATATTGAAAACTTATTCAAGGATAGAGGCAAAGAAAAAGTCCATATAAATGGACAATTCTCAATATGTCTTGAACTAGTCTAGATATTCACGGTAATACAAGGCCTAATACAGTGAGAATCACTATCAATCGCGTATTCTGATAATACTCCTCCAGAATTAACGTTCCACGCTGCATAATAGAAATCAGTTGATGCGGTTCTAGTCCAATATGATCCGTAGTAATTGTTCTTGTTAGACCACGCACCTAAGGCTCTCGCGTAGTCAGTTGTCACTGCGGTTTTCGCTAGGGAACTATTCATCTCACTATAAGAAGGTAGATATATCTTCTCAATATGGTTATCTTCTAATGTAACATTAGATAAAGATGCATCATTAAAATAGAATGCTAAAGAATAGAAGCTACTAGTTAACCAAGTTCTAATGTCACTACTATAGTAGTCATTCGTATCATAGTTATGATGATAATAATGAGAATCAAGTAATGTGTCCGCTATTAAGGAATATTGATTGTTACTACTAGAAATGACATTCCATTTAATTGGGTCACATCTAAACCAATACGAGGTTTCATTAACGATGTTATCTCCATCAGTAAATGTATATGACTCACCGTTATATACATGTGAGACTGCTTTGTAGTAGAAGTTATCATTATAGAAATACCATCCACTTTCATTAATTGGATTAGTGTTTTCTATATTGGAAATTAATTGAGTATCTTTAACATGGCTTTGAGGATATAAGCCGTAATAGACATATTGCTTGTTATCGCTTAGATATACATCTATTCCAGGCACTACAGTGGATTTATTCTTCTCATAGTATCTAGCAGTGTACGTCATATCACTATAAGTTGGCATTAATTTAGGTGTCCAACCAATAAAGTAGTACTTATAGCTACTTGTTTCTTCTCTACTAGGTTCTTCTCCTATATAGCTAGGGATCGTACCACTAGAAACATTCTCATCTATCTTAATAACAGAGCCATCATAGTCTAACCAAGTGACTTTATATTTTTCTCCTTCTTTAGTGAATAAAGCGGTATATGTAGTATCTTCATATATCTTTCCTACTTCTGGAGTCCAACCAACAAATTCATATCCCTCTTTTTTCGGAGTATCCCCGTCATATGTTGGTATACTTCCTTCTACGACATCAGTGTCTACTTCTAATACGTTTCCATTATCATCAACCCAAGTAACTGTATAAGTCTTAGTTTCTCCGAAATAGAATTCCACTCCGGTTAAGTAGAATACCTTGTTATTAGTGGTACCAATCTTAATAGAATTTGTAGAATCAAATTCATAAGTGATATCACTTACTTTATCTTCTTCTACAGTATCTTTATTCGCCACTATAAAGTTAGATAATGTTTGTAATTGAGTTTTATGGTCTCCACTTTCACTAGACCAATCAGTAGAAGAGGATGGTCCCACTCTTAATTTACATGATGTGTTTCCTACATATCCATATAGAGTAGCCTTATTCACACTTCTAGATAATGATAATGTTAATTCTCCATTTACTGAGGTAGTGCCAAACTTTAACATATCACCTTTGTTCCACTTATTAGTGCCACTACCATATCCTCCTCCATATATCTTAGTAAATGAGGATACTTCATTAATGATATTAGATTCACTAGTAGTGACAAATGTCGCTTTAATTAAATCTCCTTCATTATCTTTAAAAGCATATGAAGTAGATCCAGACATCGTATATTTAATAGAATAACTAATATATGTATCTATTGGTTTAACACTTTTCAAACCTATATCTAAATAGATATCTTCTTCTAACATGTTAAAGGAGTACACTCCTTCAATTGGAGTTAAAGTTGTTTCATGTACTTTAACTGTGTCTATCTCTTTAGAAGCATTAGTGACCTCAATAGAGAAAGTCACTAATTCATCTACTAGATATCCTATTTCTTTTAAACCTGTTACTTCATAATCAGGATTAGATACATAATAGACATGATAATAAGTAGGTAATATCACATCACTAAGAGTGATAAATATATGTACATTATAAGACGGCATATTAAATGAATAGATACCATCAATATCACTAGTTAATGTAGTATTATCCACTTTAACTTCATCTATCTCTTTATCTTCATTTAATAATGTAATTGAAAAAGAAACTAGATCATTAAATTTATAATCCTTTTCTAAACCATTAACTATATAGTCACTACTTTCATCATAATTAACGAAATATATATCTTTTCCGGGTACTTGTTTATTAGAGTTATTACACCCTAATAGGAATATAGATAATAAAAATAATAGAGATAACTTTTTCATGATACTTTAGATATCTCCACGATTAAATCATCCCAAGATACTTGCTCTCTCATGTTTTTGGCAATAGTAGATGTCGCTAATTTGTTGACTTTACCATATTCTGCCGCCTCTTTAGCGTTTCTCACTTTATTAGGATCTACACCCATTGCCTCATATATCCATAAGAGTAGTTCTGGACATTGTAATCTTGTATATATTCTATCTTTCGCATCTAAAGATGTATCTATTTGACCATATTCTAACCAAGAAGAGAAGAAATGCCATTTCTGATTAGGAGAGTGAAGTGTTGGGTCCACTACGATTCCACATTCTTTCGCGTAGTCTATATATCCTCCACTAGTTTGTTGATATCTTTCTATAAACTCATCACTAAAAGGATAATGCTCTCTTTTATCATTAAGATAATCCGCGAACTGTTGAATAGTATAACTAACAGCAGGTGCTTTATATTTATATCTCTTAGTTATAGAAAAACAAGTAAGTGAAGATACACTTAACAAGGATGTAAATAGTAAAGCAACGCCTTTAATCATATGTATTTATATAACAACTCTAATCTTTGAAAAATCCTGGATAATCAGGCAATAGTCCACATTCAAACAAAGTTTTAATCTCTGTGTTCAGTTTTACGAATTTATGTTCTAACAGGTCTTCTTGCTTTAATAAGCAAAGCAAATAAACTGGCAATAAATAAAATCTTTTAACATATTCACCAAAATAAGGAAGCATAGTGGCAAAAATGACTTTCTTACCACTTTCAGCATAAGTACGTGAAGATGCAAAATCAGAAAAGCCACCAGACTTAACCTCGATTGCAGTCTCGTCTTTTATAAGAATGAATTCATTTTCCTGTTCTGGATTTTTTCTATAGTTATAAGCATACTGATAGCCATATGCCTTTATACTTTGAGCAACAATTTGTTCAAAAAAGGCTCCGTTGTTATTCGGCTTATTAGATGGATCACCATCAATCCAACGAACAAAACCATCTTTTTGTAAATCTATATTTCTTACATCATAAAAAGGAATTAGATGCTTTGGAGGATTTTTAGGATCATCAACTGCATCAATATGTTCTTTAACAATGCATCTTAAAAACCCAATATCATTAAAATATGTCTTTGGCATTTCTTGCTCATTTAAAGGTTTGTTTAGTTCACTAATATGAGAAACCAAAAGACCAACATCGCTATCGATAAGATAGTCATAGAAAGCACTTTTTGCTTCCTTTCTAATTTTTTTCATTAATAACTGCTTGTCATTATTTTTCAAACCGAACAGTAAATAATTAAAAATGTCTTGCACTATTTCAATTCCATGCTCTTCACGGAAATACTTTGCAATATCACTGTTATAATCTGCAGTTAGAGAAGCAATCGATTCTTGGCTATCCGACACTTTGTATTTTTTATTATCTATATAAGCCGCTACAGCCTTAGGCATCCCACCAACAAAAGAATATTCTGCAAATTTTTTGAGTAAATGAATGTGTACATCTTTGGATATTTCTTTATTATTTCTAAAAGATGTAATTGCCTCATCAATATAAGATTGATTACCGTCTATACTTTCAATGAACTCTGCAAGCGTAATTGGATACATTCTAACTTGCTGAATGCCGCCACTCAAATCTATTGTAAGAGTTTCCAAATTTGATATTTTTGATCCGAGTAATGAACCAGAAAAGATAAATCTGATTCCGTCTTCTTTTGTTAATCTCGACAATATAGATTTAATAATTCCACTTGATGTTATTTTCTTGTCATTAGAAAGAGCTTGAATTTCATCAACAAAAACTATTTTTGTAATATTCAAATCAACATTGATTTGTAGCTCGGTAAAAACATATTGCATGAAAGAAATGCCTTCAACACCTTCGCCACCAATCAATAATTCTCTAGCTCTATCCATAGTAGCGAGATTTATTTCTGGAATCGGTTCTTCATTAGATAATCCATATTGTTTTCTAATGAAATGTCTAATAGAAAAAGTTTTTCCGACTTGTCTTGCTCCAAGAATCATTAAAGATTTTTCTTGTCCTGCAAACCATTTATCAATAATTTTATCAACATCTCTTTTTATATAATCAGCCACACTATTCACCTAATAAAAACGCCCAAATAGGGAAAATCCTTGCGTAAGAAACTGTATTAACATAATCAATGCCTTTATCCACAAGAACTACAGGCTTATATGTTGTTTCAGCATTATGATTTCTATAATAATTCAATTTATCAACTGCAGAAGACAAGGAATTTGTATTTTTTAATTTAATTTCGATAATGGTTGGAATTTTGTAATCCCACGCTATATCAATTATTCTTCTATCAGCAAGAACAAATCTATATGGTTTACACCCTTTTCTAACACCATAATTAAACACTATAGATTCTACTATATGTTTTCTTTCAGCATCTTCTCCCCATATTCTTTCAAGGCCAGGATCACACAAATATAAATCGCAATACTCAAAAACGAGTTTATCACCAACAAATGGAAAAACACTAATAATGCCCATTCTTTCCAAAATGTTTATTGATCTTTTGTATCTTTGTAGCGTTCCATTTTCTGAAACTGAAGAAAAAATAAAACGACGATATGACGTAGAACGTCCATTGTTAAATTTATTTAATATCGCTGCTGGTCCACTTGAAAATGGAATGTTTTGTTCAACAAACGATATAATTCTTTTTTTAATTCTTAAGAGTTCAATTTCAGCGGAGATGTTTCCTTCAGACATAACCTTTTCAACAACACTTGGGAAACCACCATAATTGCTATACTCTTCCCAAAAAGATTCAAATAGTCTAGAAAACGGTAAAACTGTTTTGTCTTCTTTATCAAGATATAGTTGAACACTATCAATTGAATATCTATTTGTTTTTAATAAGCAATATTCTTTAAAAGAAAGAGGCTTTACTACCAACTTACTAATCGATCCAACAGGAATAAACCTAATCTTTTCAAAAACATATTCACCATAATCACTAATAAGGATGAATCTATGTCTAGAGTTCGCACAAAGGTTTTTTAATTGCACTATAATCTCGTCGCCAGGCATTACCCCATCAAAAATAAGCAATTCCTCTAGAGGCTTACCCATGAATAGCTTATTAACAATCGCTAACGAAACATCAAAATTTCTCTCTTTGGCTTCTAAAAACACGTCTTTTATTAATTCGTATTCTTTTTCATCAAAAAACCTATAACTAACATCTTTATTAGAAGCCCAATTCATAATTAGTGTAGTTTTCCCAACTTCAACTGGGCCAAGAACAAATAAGGCAGTGTTATCGTTACGCTCCCACCAGTGATTAATAATATTTATGTAGTTTGTTCTTTGTATCATACAATACAAGAATAAAATATTTTGTATGGATAGT
Source organism: uncultured Erysipelotrichaceae bacterium (assembly GCA_902802905.1). Taxonomy (GTDB): domain Bacteria; phylum Bacillota_I; class Bacilli_A; order RFN20; family CAG-826; genus UBA2450. Next base: position 24,311 of record CADCNT010000011.1, read on the forward strand.
CAATAGTTTTGCCGATTTATTAATATTCAATTTAACAAATATTGCTGATTTATCAATATTCTTCGCAACTAATATTGTCGATTTGGCTCAATTTGTTTAAAAGATGTATTTGAACGCAATAGTTATAGTTAAATGCAAGTTAAGGACACTATTTTTGACATTTTTTTCAATTTTGGTGTCGTTAGCAACCATTTATCTCAAATTTTATAGTCCCATCAACATATTGCGGATGTTATTCTCAATTACTTCCTTATTTAATAAGGTCATCAACTTAACAAAGGCTATGCGATTATATTTTGCTAGACAAAAAGCTTCCGACTGAAACAATACAACGCTAAATTACATTTGGCATTTCGTAATCATCTGATGCAATAAAATCAATAAACTGTTTGTCTGAATAATTTTGTATCTCTTCAATAGAAAATCCCTTGACATCAGCATCTTCAGGAATCAAACCGTCAACACTCATTTTGAAAGCAATGAGCCTTTGCTTAAGAGCGTTATCTTTGCTAAGTTTAATTTGAGCATCAAGATCAAAGCTTTCTACATCAACAACTCTTTTTAATAAGGAGATATCGTATCTATAAAATATATGATGCCTATGATTAAAATACGATTGTCCAATGAACGCAGATTTTGCTATAAAAATTGCAATCCAAGAAGCATCTTTCTTTTCAATAAGCTTTTTTAAATCGCTTTCTCCGTTAATTAAAGCAAAACAAATAATGCGATTGTAGTCCGAGTAAGGAGCGTTAATATTATTATCAAATGCAGACAAAACTTTGTTCATTGTAATCTCTTTCAATTTTGAAATTGTATCATCAGAAACTGATTTAAAATCAAAATGCCTGTCTTGATCCCTATATGTTAAATAGTCACATAGCCAAACTAATGCGCCAATATCACTTCCGCTTGTCGCTTCTTCTAACAATATCTTTTGTGCGTTCTCAATTTCAATATTGTGAACAAGGGAATTACATATCTTCCCGACATAATAACTTTTATCAACGATAAAAAATGGGTGAGAATAATTAAGGGTAGAAAAGTCGTTGAATAAAAATTTTAAAATTTGTTTGAACATCATCTCATCATTCAGGTTCTCTGAAAAATCTCCTAATACATAGAGCAACTTTCTTCCTTGATCTGGATTTAATTCATTCGCAAACTTAGATAGGGCGTTACTATCCATATACTTAATGATGTTATTTAATTTTTTTAGCGACATGTCTTCGTAATCAAAATCCATATTTGAGTATTTATGGAAAATATTTGGCATACACAATCTACCGGCCAAATAATCTTTCCCGTGTTTCTCTGGAATTCTAGAAAACATATAGGGAAATAATTCCGATAAAATATATTTACCCTTTTCATTATCGAGTTTTGTGTTTGCTAATTCTTTAAAGAAAGCATCTTTGAGTTGATTGTTCTTCTTATCGTCAAATAAAGAACTTTTTGTTCCTAGGAGGCAATCTTCGTATTTTAAAATCAATTCATAAACGCCGTCATCAATATATCTCAAATATGTAATAACTATTAAATCGATTGGATCAATTTCCTCTGCATGAGACTCAATGACAAAGGCGAGGCAATTCATAAAACGCTTTTCATCTCTAATGGTTGTTATTTGTGAAAATAATCCGAATGATAAAAAGTCTTGCAATCGTGGTCCGAAATCCAACTTAAATTTATCAGACAGTAGTTTTTCCAAATCTTTTCCTAAAAGTTCAATAATAGTTTCGTGTTTAACATTAGGAACATTAAATTCCATTTGAACTATTTTTTTTAGATACGAAGAGCCATCGATATTCCCTTGTTCTCCAGTTAAAGCATGTGAAACAATTTTCTTGTCATATAAAAGAACATAAGTAATATTTGAAAAATTACATGTTGATTTAATAAGTTGAATCAATATCTTAATTTCATGATTGTTGAGTCTGTCAATGTCATCAATAAATACAATATATCTCAAAATTGATTTTTTAAGATACTTTTCAACTTGGCATTTAAAATCTTCTAAATCGCCACAATTTCTATTAAGCGCTTTCACATAATGCGAAAAGGTACTATCAATGTTTTTCGCTGTTTCTTTAATTGCCGAGGGTATCGGAGCTAGAGAAGCTATGATAGATGATACTTTTAATATTTTACATACAATTTTTAAAACCCTTTTATAAAGAAAGCCATCGCTTAATGTATTCAAGAATTGTTTAATTATTTGATCGTTATTAGATATATTCCAAGGCGAATAATTAACAATAATAGGAATAACTTTACTTTCTTTTGTAAATATCTTCTCGCTTATATTAGCTTTTATCATGTTGGCAATAGATGTTTTGCCACTTCCCCACTCGCCATTAATTGATAAAACTAGGCCATTATTAGAAGAAGGAGATAAAAGATAATCGGCAATTACACAACTAAAATCATTTCGATTAAGTATGTCTTCTTCTTTTGTTGTAATTGGTAAGTCAGAATATAAGTCCATAAAGTTTTCCCAAACAAATTATATTTAATTTTTAATCAAAATAAAAATGTTGAATGAGGATTATCTTAGAAACACTTGAATTATGCTTTTAATTGATGGATTTATAGACGCATAAGGAATAGGCACCACTATGCACAATAAAGACAAGGTTATCTTAGATAAGAAACTCCCATACGAATATAACATCTGTCTATATATCTTAGAAGAATTATGCGATAAGGTGGTTATCGATGCATGGCGGTTGCCAAGGAACATAGTTCCGGGGTAATGGGGCCATCTCAAACAAAAAGAGCGGTCCCCCGCTCTCTTGCTCTATATTGGATATACGAAATACTAGTCTCTATTTACGTAGTTTTTCTCAATCCACTTGAGATATTCGCCAGATGTGCATTCATCCAACCAATCTTTATGTTCTTTATACCATTTGATGGTCATCTTAATACCATCTTTAAACATAATGGTTGGTTGCCATCCTAATTCCCTCATCGCTTTCGCGGGATCAATCGCATATCTTTGGTCATGACCTTTTCTATCAGTGACATATGTAATTAAAGATTCAGGCTTTCCTAATTCTTTAAGGATAATCTTAACAATATCTATATTAGCTTTTTCGTTATGTCCACCTAAGTTATAGACTTCTCCCACTCTTCCTTTTTCAAGGACTGCTAGTATTCCTCTACAATGGTCTTCAACATATAACCAGTCTCTAACATTCTTACCTTCACCATATACTGGTAATGGTTTATCGTGAGTAGCGTTATTAATCATTAAAGGAATTAACTTTTCCGGGAATTGATATGGTCCATAGTTATTAGAACATCTCGATATAGTAACTGGTAAACCATATGTACGATAATACGCTAAAGCCAACAAATCAGCAGACGCTTTAGATGTACTATATGGACTAGATGTATGTAACGGAGTGTCTTCGTGGAAAAACAAATCCGGTCTATCAAGCGGAAGATCGCCATATACTTCATCAGTACCAACTTGATGGAATCTTTTAACTTTGTATTTAATAGATGCATCCATTAATACTTGAGTACCTAATATATTGGTTTCTAAGAAGATACCTGGGTTTTCAATGCTTCTGTCAACATGGCTTTCAGCAGCGAAATTAACCACTACTTCTGGTTTTTCACTTTCAAAAATCTTAAAAATCTCATCACGATTTCTAATATCAGTTTTATAGAACTTGTAATTAGGATTTTTAAGTTCTTCTTTCATTGTTGATGGATTAGCGGCATATGTTAAAGAATCAACATTCACCACTCTCCATTCTGGTCTTTCTTTTAATAATAATTTGCAGAAACAGTTACCAATAAAGCCTGTTCCGCCTGTGACTAAAATTGTTTTTTTCATAAATCAAACACCACCTTTGATTCTTTTAGAGATTTATGTAACTTATCTTTATCTGATAACAAAGGCTCTTCATCATATGGCCAAACGATTCCTACATCAGGATCATTCCACATAATTCCGCCTTCATCTTCTGGATGATATAACTCATCACATTTATAGCAGAATGTCGCGGTTTCACTTAATACGACAAATCCATGAGCGAATCCCCTAGGAATCATAAACTGATTTCCTTTTTCCGCGGAAAGGATTACTCCATACCATTTACCATATGTAGGACTATCTTTACGTAAGTCTACACATACATCAAATACTTCACCTTCAATACATCTCACTAGTTTTGCTTGTGGAAATGTCTTTTGAAAATGAAGGCCTCTAAGTACACCTTTTTTGGATTTTGATTGGTTATCTTGAATAAAGTTATACACTAAACCAGCTTTATCAAAATCTTCTTTTTTATATGTCTCCATGAAATAGCCACGGTTATCACCGTATTTCTTTACTTCTATTTTATAGACATCCTTAATGGGAGTTTCTATAAATGTGAAATTTCCAATAGTCTTATTCATATTTTGTTTACCTTCAATACTATACTTATAGTTAATAATAATGCTTATCTACTTAAATAGATGGCTCGGTGTTAGTTGTGTCCTACTAACGAACATTTTTTGATGTGATTGTAAAGCAATTGCTTAATCCATAATAGTTGGTTAGTTAGCACAATAGCAAGCATGTCATCATAATAATTATTATTAGGGATAAAAACAACTATATTTTTAATTGTGGTTTTCTTGTATAAACCGATTTGAATTTTGCTATTGCTATTTTGTACATTTACATCCTTAAACGTTTTTTAATAATCAGACAAATTCATCTCAGAATATCACACTGGGCTAAGCCCAAAAACATGCGATACTTATAGTTCAAAAAAATATGTGTTATATTAATTATGTATTTTATATATTCGAAAAAAGTAAGATAAAAACATTCTCTAAATTTAAGGTCTTTTAGAAAGGGGATATGATGAAAAATGAAGCAAAGAATAAAGCATCTTTTTTTGAACAATAAATTTCTTAACTCTTGTTACACTTTATTTCACCATAACAAGATACATAGTGGCATTTTATTACGTTCTAGTGCAGTTCTTAAGAACAATAAAATTTTTCAAATTAAAAATTGTAAAAAAAATAGTGTTTTAATAGGTTTTAATTCTCATATTCAAAACACAATCATTGTTTTTCATGGAAATGACAACCAAATAACAATCGGCGATAATGTTTCCTTAATCAACGCAACAATAAAAATCTTTGATGATAAAAATATAATTCGTATTGGAAATAACACAAAAATGAGTAATGCAATTTCGATTTACTCTTTGGAAGGACATTCTATTATAATAGGCACAGATTGTTTGTTTGGTGAAAAAATTGAAATTAGAAATTCTGATTCGCATTCAATAATTAATAGCAAGGGAATTCGCCTAAATCCAGCAAATGATGTTGTTATCGGTAATCATGTTTGGGTTGGAAGAGGCTGCCTCATTTTGAAGGGTACAAATATCGGAAACAATTGTGTTGTTGGTGCAAATTCTATTTTAACCAAAAATTACAATGAAGGTTCTTTACTTGTCGGTTCTCCAGCAAAATGTTCAAATCAAAACATAAATTGGGACATTAATCGTATCTAATAAATTAAGTTTTACTCCCGCATTTAAATACAAAGTTGTTGATTATAAAGTATTAAATTACATCATTCTATCAATTATTCATCAATACCATTACACAGAAATCTTTTAGATATTTGGTTAACACTACGTTTGAGTGGGCTTGTTGACATTTCAATGCATTATATCTAATAAATGCACAATAATAAAAATCAATATTTTATGCGCCCTGAAGCAACATTCAAAAGGTGCTGACCATATTCGTTATTTTTCATTGACAGCCCAATTGATTCCAATTCTTTTCTCGACATCCATCCATTTAAATAGGATATTTCTTCCAGACATGAAATTTTTAAGCCCATATTTTCTTCCGTTGTTTTTATAAAAAGGGTCGCCTCAACCAATGAATCGTGCGTTCCAGCATCAATCCAACAAGTGCCTCTGCCAAGACGTTCAACGCACAAAAGGTTTGCTTTTAAATACAAATTGTTTAAATCAGTAATCTCTAATTCATTTCGAGTAAGGCTTGGCTTGATTGTTTTTGCCAAGTTTGAAACTCCGCGAGGGTAAAAATATAAACCGGTAATAGCATAGTTGCTTTTTGGGTTAATTGGTTTTTCTTCAATAGATATTGCCAAATCATTTTCATCAAATTCGACAACGCCAAACCTTTCTGGATCTTTTACATATCTTGCAAAAACCGTTGCTTTATTTTCTTTTTCGGCCCTGTAGACACTTTTGATTAATTTCGATCTTAATTTATCGCCGAAAATAATATTATCGCCAAGAATCATTGCACATGATTCATTGCCAATAAACTCTTCTCCTAAAATAAAAGCTTGAGCTAATCCATCTGGAGTAGGCTGAACACAATAAGAAATGTTTATGCCTATTTTGTTTCCATCTCCAAATAGTTCTCTAAATCTAGGAATATCCTGTGGCGTAGAAATTATTAAAATATCTTTAATGCCAGCAAGCATTAATATACTAAGCGGATAGTATATCATTGGCTTATCATATACCGGCAGCAACTGTTTGCTAGTCACATTTGTTAAAGGAAATAATCTAGACCCGGAGCCTCCTGCTAAAACAATACCCTTCATAAAAACTCCACACTAACCATTTTTAATAATTATATCAAATATCATTGAGTTTACGATATTCGAATCATACTTTTTTCTGCATATTTCTCTAGCACAATTGCCCATTGCGTTCAACATTTCTTTATTATCTATAATTTGTATGATTTTATTAGCAAATCCATCGATGTCATTTTTATTTATTAAACAGCCAGTCTTGCCATCAATCACCGAATCCTTGTTTCCAACAACATTGTAAGCAATCACCGGCCTTCCACATGCCATCGCTTCTAAAATTATTTTTGAAAAGCCTTCTCTAAATGAAGTCGAAACAATTATGGTGGAATCAGACATTATTTTATTGACGTTATTGGTTACACCTAAATAATTAATATAGCCATTTGAAATATAATATTTCAAATCATCTTTCGTTATCTGACTCTCTTCGCCATATAATTCAAATTTAATATCTCTTCTTGTCTCCGATACTTTTTTTGCAACCATACAAAAATCAAATATTCCCTTATTCTTTATAAGCCTAGCAAACATTACAACTTTGTTGTAATTAAAAATAGGTATATAGTTGTACTCTTTGACATTAATACCAATGCTTGGTATTAAAATTGTTTTATCCTCACTAATTATTTTTCGAGTAACAAATTCATTTTTGTCATCATTGTTCAAGAAAAAAATAGTTTTAGAATACTTAAATGCCTTTTTGTATAATTTACAAACGATAAATCTAATTATTTTCTGCGAAATACTATTACCTTGAAATGGATCGCCAAGACCCTCTACCATACTATATATTTTTTTAATCTCACACTCCTTGGCTGCAAGGGTACCAAAAATATTTGGTTTAATCTGAAAAGTAAAAACAATGGAAGGTTTAATTAATGAGATTATTCTTTTTATCTCTTTTTTTAATCTTATTGTTTTGAAAGGATTAATGCTTCTGTTTGAAAAATGAAGTGGATAAAATGAAACCCCAAGCTTATCAATGTCCTTTTTTCTTTTGTCATCACCAGCAATAACGAAAACATCAACACTTTTTGATTTTAAAAACAATATTAAATCTTTTCTGAAATTAATAATGGTGTTTGAATCGTTACAAATAAGCAATATCTTCATAATTTTAAATAAGTATAGTTTAAATTGAAACAGAATAAACTAATTTACAATATTTTATATCCTTAATCCTATCATCAATCAAATAAAAAATCATAAATAATATAGGGCCCAAAGTGGTACATAAATTATCAACAGACAAAATTATTAGTACAGAGAGTATCATAGGTATACAAAGAGTATTTGTTTTAAACTTAAGATTTGAGTCAAGAAGCGGAGGAAACATAATCATAAAAAACCATAAAGCAAAAAACAATAAGCCAAAATAAGCCATATGGTCCAAAAATGATGAATGCAAGGAAATTGAAGAATAATCGAGCGTCAAATCATTTATATGCCACGCAACTCCAAATAAAGGGTATTTCAAAAAGGAATTAATACTAACAGCATATATTTGCAATCTCGCTGCTATTACATTTCCTATTTTCCCATAGTATATAAATGAATAAATATCCATAAACCTTTCATAATACATTATATTAATCCGATAAAAGCTTTTTGCTAAACTCGGCAAAAAATAATAACCTAGAAAAATCAACGCCAATAAAGAAAATAAAAGAATAGAGAAATATAGTAGCACATTTTTTCTTTTTCTAAAAAAAGCCAATCCAAAAGTAATAATCAAAGAAATGATACAAGTTAAAAGAGCTATCATAAATCCTGCAGTAATAAGACAAGAAAACAAGAAAACGATAATGAGGACATACATAATTTTAGAAGAAATAGAGAAATCCATTCTTTTTTTTAGTAAATAATAAAGAAGCAAGTTTATGACTAAAACATCCATGTAAGCAATCGCGTAAGCCGATGAACTTCTATAAAAAATTGATAGTTTAATTAAAAAGCCAAAAAGAAACAAAAATAAATTATCAAAAATAATTAAAGCAATAATTATTCTATACATCAATTTATAGTGTCTCTTTTCCAAAAAAAGAAAACACAACAACGGAGATATAAAAAAGAACGTATCAACTGTAAACATTTTAAGATATCGAATATTTATTGAGGAAACGCTAACAAAACATTCAATCGAGAAAACAAATGCAATAAAGAGTATAATCAAATAATGCTGTTTCACCTTTTGTTTATTAAAAAAGAAATTAACAATTATAAGTATAAAAATTAAACTAATTAGCGAATAATTAATTAGAGTATGTGCTTTTTCACCAATATTTTTTAAAAACGGCAGCAAAAACAATCCTATAATTATAATGATTATAGATATGTTTAATTTAGGGTAGATTTTATTTTTGATTATTCCTAACATATTTAGTTTTCGCTTTTTTATATAGTAAAAGTCCAAAGCTCAAAGCAACTCCACCAAAACCGCCTCCTAAAGCGCCATATAAAGCATAGGTTCTATAGTCATAAAAAGTATTGATGGTGTTCTCTGGCTTTGAATAGTCATATACTCGCAAGTTACTAAACCATTGGATTTCATTAATCTTATATAATGATTCATCCATTAGTTCGTTTAAAATTTTGTAGCAAGGGTCTCTTTCTTTGTAATAAAAAATAATTAAATACTTATTGGTGGGATTTGCGTCATTGTAAGCAGGTAAAATAATATTCTTTTTTAATTCATCAGCTGTTAGAGAAATCGATAAACACTGATATATTCTATTGATGCAATTATCAAGATTGTCTATGCTTAGTATGGCATCACCAATCATGCGAAATTTAGATTCTTCTGTAAAATTTGTTGGATTATAAAAAGACGCCTGAGTTCTAAACGATGATTTGTTATCGTTTTTTTTAAACAAGAAAATGGAAAACGAAAAAATAGAAGAAAAAAGAAGCGGAATTAATAAAAATATTGAAAGGTTTCTTAATTTTCCTGTCATTCTTAATTCCTTTTGATTATGGATAAATGGCGCAATAATTCCGAGTCAGAAAACCTATCCTTTACTTTTCTTGCTGGATTACCTGCTACAATTGAATAAGGTTCAACATCATTTAAAACTATACTCCCAGCACCAATCACAGAACCTTCGCCTATTGTGACACCCTTGAGGATTATACAATTTGCGCCTATCCACACATCATCGCCTATATTTATGGAACCATCACTTTTTTCTTCTTTCACAATCTGATCCATGTAGACGCCGACTTTATTCATAACATGATTCCCACCGTGGAAATGCACCCCGGGGCCTATCATAACGTGGTTCCCTATATAAATCGAACCATGTACCGATGAAATAATACAACCGCTGCCAAAGAAAACATTTGAACCAACATGTAAGTCGTCACACGAGAAAAAACAATTTTGGCTTATATATATTTTTTTTCCGGCTTCTTTAAACCTTGAGATATAAAAAGCTGCAACAAATCTATTGCTAATTCTTCTAAAGAACAAAATAATCCTTCCAAAAAAAGAAAACACGGCTTCTATAATCTCCAAACAACAAAGCTGTTTTTACGAAGTGAATCGGCATCATAAATACCTTTCACATCAATAATTATTTTTTTATCAGTATCCTTAAAAAACCCATTAATCGTTTCTAAAGAGAATTTTTTGAAATCATCGTGAGAAACAGCAAAAACAGCGCAATCGATGTCTTTTAGATCGTTTATATTTGATAAAGAAACGTTATATTCTTTCATGGTGTCTGCTGAATTAGCCCACGGATCAAATACGATAGGATTAATGTTATATTCTCTAAATCTATTTATTATGTCAGCCACCTTACTGTTTCTGGTATCAGGGCAATTTTCTTTAAAAGTTATACCAAAAATCGCTATTTTTGCCTTCGCAGGAGCAAGTCCTACCTTTATTAATTCCTTTATAGTTGAATCTGCAACGAATCTACCCATACTATCATTAACGATCCTACCATTTAAGATTATCTGCGAATGATATCCTAATTTTTCTGCCTGATATGTAAAGTAATATGGATCAACCCCAATGCAATGTCCACCAACCAAGCCCGGCCTAAATCCAAGTGCGTTCCATTTGGTGTTCATACCATCAACAACTTCATTTGTATCTATATTCATTTTATCGAAAACCATAGCAAGTTCGTTCATAAATGCAATATTGATATCCCTTTGTGAATTTTCAACAACTTTTATCGCTTCAGCAGTCCTAATGTTTGAAACGGGGTATGTGCCAACATCAATAATGATGTCATAAATATTTTTAATTATTCGTAATGATTCTGCACTACTGCCAGAAACAATTTTTTTAATATTATGCAATCTATGTACTGAATCGCCTGGATTGATACGCTCTGGAGAATAGCCAATTTCAAAACCATCAAATATTTTTAAACTAGATTCCTTTTCCAAAATCGGAACACAAACATCCTCAGTACAACCAGGATAAACGGTAGATTCATATACAACAATTGATCCCTTCGATAAATTTCGACCCACTATATGCGATGCACTAATCACAGGAGCCAAATCTGGAGTGTGGTCATTGTTCACAGGCGTTGGAACCGCGACGATAAAAAACGCAGCCTTCTTAAGTTCGCTTTCATTAGAAGTAAAATAAACTTTTGTATTAGATATGGCATCATCCCCAACTTCTCTCGTCGGATCTATGCCTTTCTTATATAGTTGAATTTTTTCAAAATTTGTGTCAAAGCCAATAACATTTAGTCCTTTTTTTGCGAATTCAACAGCAATCGGCATTCCGACATACCCTAAGCCGATAACAGCAATTTTTTCTTTGCCCTTCAAAACTCTCTCAAACAAATCATTTTTGATCATAAAATTCCAATGCTCCTTAACTTTTTTGTTGTTTTTATGTTTGAATTTTTAGTTGTTTTGTAATAAATCAACGATTCACTTTCATCATATTTTTTAAATCCAATAAGTTCATATAGAGATTTAGCCCTTGAATTATCTTTTAAGACGCTGCAAACTACTGCCGACAGTCTACGCTTTTCAAAAAAGAAATCCAGTAATAAGCAGATTGCTCTTGCCGCAGTATAACGTGGGGCCGTTTCATCAATCACAATCCTACCAAATTCAGCAGAGTCGTTTGTAAAATTATAGAGACCAAGAAAACCAACAGTTATTTTACCCACAACGACTGAAAACATAAAATCGTCTTCTTTTGTCAAATAATATTTAAACCACTTCTCTTGATTTTTTTTGCTAATCTTTTGTTTGTTTACGAAAAACATTCGATTCTTGTTTCTAAGTGTTCTTAAATATTCTAGATCAATAAACTCTAGTGGCTTAAGTACTAGTTCACTTTGTTCGATGTAATAATCATGTTTCATCTTACAAATTCGTTCACTTTTTCGATAATTCTTAGCACATCATCGTTTGTAAGCCACATGTGCAAAGGCATTGTAATTAAATGTTGACTCACTCTATGAGCGCGAGGACATAAGCCTTTTGAACTATTATAAAGCTTGTATTCGGTATTATCTCTATAATGTACGCCACAATTAATACCATTTTTAGATAAATACTCAAGCAGTCCATCTCGATCTGGAACAGCCAATTCAAATAAATGATAGCAGCACTCTTCTTTGAAATTAGCAGGGACAACACTAATTAAAGAATTATTTCTAAACCCATCTTCATATAAACGAACAATTTCGCGTCGCCTTTCGTTCTCTGAGTCTAAATATTTAAGCTGAACCAAAGCGATTGCAGCCATTATAGAGTTTCCATTATACTTATAACCAATGTTGTCAACATCATACTTCCAAGCATACGTCCCTTTATTTGAACGAGAATAAGTGTCTTTATTTATGCCACACCAAGCAATTTCTCTGGTTAGCTTTGCATATTTATCTTCTGCCCAGCAAATGCATCCACTATCACCGGTTGCCAAATTTTTAACAGCTTGATATGAATAAACAGTAACATCAACGCCATCCCAAGTACCTGGAAATACTCCATCAGCTCTTGTTCCAGACATATGTGCAGCATCAAGTATTAATTTAAGATTATGTGTTTTACAAATATTAATTATTTCTTTAAGTTTTCCAATTCGTCCACCATATCCAACAAAGATAACGGCTTTTGTCTTGTTAGTGATTTTCTTTTGTACATCATTTGGGTCAAGGCACAAATATTCATCAACATCGGCAAAAACAGGTTTTAAATTTTCATACAAAATAGCGTGATTTGTTGAAACAAAAGTAATTGGAGTAGTTATGACCTCATCGCCATCCTGCCATCCTAATTCTCTTTTCAATATATGAAAAGCCAAATGAAGTCCAACCGTATTCGAATTTAAAAAGTAGGCATTTTTATGGCCCGTATATTCCATCCAAGAATTCTCAAATTGAATGGTTTTAAATCCCATACCAGTCCAACCGTTTTCTAAGCATTCTCTAACTGAATCCAAACATTCTTCTACGTGGAATTTTGGTTTTAACACTTGAATCGACATAAAAATCACTCCTTGTTTTTAATTATTATAGCAATATTTCTTATAGAAATCTTATTTTTGTTAGCCATGTTACTATTTTTGTCAAAACAGTTCTCTTTTATCGCTTTAAAATCTATACTATCAAGCAAATAAATGTTGTTTTTTAATATGTTATTATCAGAAAATAAATTTGTATTATCTGTGATAAAAAATTTATCAAATGTTATCGATTCCATCAATCGTATTGTACTTGTTGATGCATTGCTTTGCATTATTTCCAAAATTGAACTGCATTTTTGTATTTCGTTTAAAACTTCTTGATAGGACATGCTTTTGTTGTAAGTAACGCCGGGCAAAGGGACGAGATTTTCGTCATCCACACCATTAATATAAAAATTGCAACTCAGTCCTCTGTTTCTTAAATAAGAATAAGCATTAAGAATTTTTTTTAGTCTTCCTTTTGCGTTTCCAACAAAAAAAACATCGTTTTCCTTTGTCTGATGAGAATATTTTTTTGATAAATTATGTATAGAATATGAGTAATAAAAATGATCAAAACCATTTAATTCAGAATCCTTTTTATCAAAAGAAATCTTGTAATCAATCAAATCTAAATAATTTTTGTGTCCCCTGTAAGCAAAGGAACTTTCCTTGAGAATATTTGTAAAAATGCAACCTATTTTAATTCCGTTTCTTCTTATTCTAACCAGTAAGCATTTGTTTAGTAACAGAGGATTCCAGTCAAAAAACCATACGCTATTATATTTTAATAATTCTTTAATAATTCTTTTGCAAACGACAATGTTGCAAAACAACATTTTTTTTAGGATTTTTATTCTATTTTGAGTTACTAACTTGTAAGCGATTTTTTGAACCAAATTCATTTTGCTTACAAAATTATCGTTTACGAAGGAAAAATCTGATACTTCGGAAAAATCTCCGTAGACAAGTTCACACCAATCAGTCATGTTTCCAAGAACAAGAATTTTCATCTTCTAGTGAACCTCTTCTCGATAAAATTCGTGATAGTTTGTTCTCTCAAGCATATTGAAGCAAGCAAATAAGAAAATGCTCCAATAACTACCTGAATTAACAAAACCAAATACGGATTAGAAACATAAAATTGATAAGGAAATACACATACAAACATAACAATTGTAGAAGTAACTGATTTATATATATCTCCAAAAAATGACTTAAAATTATATTTTAAAACTACTTTGGAAGCAATTAGAGATGCAAAAAGAGAAATTAATTGAACAACTAGAGTTCCGTATAGCAAGAACATAATGCCGTAAAAAATGGTAAAAACCAAAACAACAATTAGCATGAGAATGTTAGACAAAACCAAAGCTAAAAACAATCCACTTTTGCCAATTGAATTAAAAGCCTGATAAATAATGGATTTTATTGGATCTAAAAGGTATATAAAACAAAAAACTTGCAAAAATACGATTGAGTCAGCCCATTTTTCTGTTAGAACAACCAAGACTAGAGGTCTTGCGACTATTGCCAATCCAGTTAGGGCAGGAATAATTATAAACGATAAAGTCCTGATGTTGTTGGATATCATACTTGATATTTGTTGTTTGTTTCCTTGCTGTTTTGAATAAATTGGCAACAGAGCAGTTTTTACGGTTTCATTGCAAGCTTTAGTAGCCATGAGTGGGAATTGGCTGCCTTTACTATAAAACCCTAAAACATCCTCCGGAACTTTTTTTCCAATCACAAGCACGCTAACTTCTTTATAGATGGTATCCAAAAAGTGAGCCAAAAAAACCTTCCAGCCAAATGAAAATAAGGCCGAAACATCCTTTAATCTTGAAGGCTTTCCAGGTTTCCATTTTACTAAAGCAAAAAATAATATCGATAACGAAACATTAAATAAAACTTGGTATATAATCAAAGACCAAATCCCCATACCAAATAATGCGCCAAGCACTCCAACAATACCACTCAACATAACCGCAACAAAGTTGCAAATGAAAGATATGAAAAAATTCATTTGTTTGGTAACAACCGCAGAACTTATTGAATAAATGGCACCAAAAATAATCGTCAAAGACATTACCCTTATATAAACAGTTAAGTGTTCAAACGAATAAATTGATTCAATAGAAGGAGCAATAAAAAAAACAACAAAATAAAAGAGAACTGAAATTGCTAAATTAATATAAAAAACAGTAGATATTTGTTGATTGTTCACTTCTTTTGATTGGATAATAGCTGTATTAAAGCCGGTCTGAACAAAAACCATAGCAATTGAAACAATAACCAATATTATTGCAATTATGCCAAATGCTTCGGGCATCAATAATCTAGCTAAAATTACTTGAACAATAAGTTGAAAAACTTGAGTAACTAATCTCTCAAGAAACTTCCATTTAATAGATGTCTTATTAATTTTTAGCATAACTATTTTTTGTTTAAGATTATTCGATATGCCTTATCAATATTTGGGCATACACTTTCTTCTCCGAACCTTTTCATAACAGTCGAAGCACCATTTAATCCCATAATAATTCCTTTATCTCTATTTTCCATTAACCAATTAATACTATCAATTATTTGTTCCATGTTATAAGGATCAACTAAGATTCCAGTTTCTTTATTAACTATTTCCGGAATTCCTCCAACATTAGAGGCAATAACAGGAAGTGATGCAGAACAAGCTTCGATAATTGAATTTCCTAAAGTCTCGTGCAAAGTCAAAGAAATATAAGCATCGCAGCACACTAAATAGTCAAATACATTCCTTTGGTATCCGACAAATATAAAATGTTTTTCTAACTTGTTTTTTGCAACAATTTTTTCCATTTCTACTTTATAATCGCCATCGCCAACAACAAGCAAATAGAAATCATTATTTTCTTTACAAATAGAACAGCAGGCATTTACCAAAACGTCATATCCCTTGTCTTTTATTATACGACCGGTAGAAACAAACAAATACCCGTTTTCAGGCACCCCATACATTTTCTTTATATCCAATAAGGACGAAGTACGATTGCTATAACTACACAAATTGTAAATACAACCTAATGATTTGTTTTTATATTTCCTCAAAAATCGCCAATTTGATACATAAACACTATTTGAATAAAAAAAAGTGCAAAAATTTAGAGCTTTTTTTTCAAAATAGCATAAAACCATTTTTTTTATGAAAGAAATATTCAATGCATCTCTACTGCTTCCCCTGATCGTCATAAGAGATGGAATTCCTAATTTTTTACATGCCTTCGAAACAAAATAACCCTCAAGTTGAAGCCCAGAAAAATGAACGAAATCTGGCTTCGAATTGATGATAGTGTTGCAAAAATTAGAAAACCCTTTTTTAGAAAGAAGAGTTCTGGCACGAGGAACAATAAGCGGAACAAAATTATATAATTTGCCTAACTTGCTTCTAATTATATTTCGGTGACTATTATTTGGACCACCATTGTCGCCATTTTCTGTAAAAGTTATTAAAACAACAGGTTTAGTGCAATTGTTCATTTTATAGTCCCATCTTTTTATTAAATAGCAAAAATTCGTCAATATATTCATCAAAGGAAAAAGATTTGTAATCTTGGCAATTTAAAAGCAGAGTTTTGTAGACAAGTGGGTGATTCTTTACAATCAATTTAATTTTTTTGTCTAATTCATGTTTGTTGTTGCTCACAAAATACCCGTTAACACCATCAACTAAATATGAATCTAAATTGTGGGTATTAGAAGTAATTACAGGTGTGCCTGCTTGCATGCTTTCAGCAAATTTCGTTGGGAAACCGGCCTTATTTTTTCTTGTCGGTCTTCTAAGAAATATCGTGTAGTGGCTAGATCCAATTATTTTAAGCGCTTCAAAATGGTTAATCTTCCCTAAAAAATTAATAAAAGAATATTCTTTATTATGAAAAATATCGATACCAAAATTTTTAAGAAAATCGTTTTCTGAACAACCGGCAAGATTTAACAGAACATTCTTAGACTCTAAACTTATTTTTCTAAGGCATTCGACAATCCAGTCTAATCTATCTTTTCTTTTTGTTGAAAAACCAATGTACGAGAAAACAATTTTCTCTTGTGGATTAAATGAAGCAAGATATTTATTTTCAAAAATCTCTCTAGAATCTACCAAAACGGGAACGCGAATCAAATTGCGACATTTTCCAGAATAATAATTATACAAATAATCACTGATAGCAATAATTCCATCAGCTTCTTTGTTTATAAATCTCATTCTATAAAATGTATCTAAACCTTTTGCAATTTTCTTAAACACACTCCCTTCGGAATTCGTCCACTCAGTGATATCCGAAATAACTTTAATGTTTTTATTTTTGCAATACTTAATTAATTTTTTTAATTGGATAGATGGATAATCATAGCAAAAAATTGCCACAATTCTATCTTCAATGCTGTTTAAAATTTGTAATTGGTTTTTTATGCTTGTTTCATACTTAATCCACTCTTTCAAAGTTTTAGGATAAGGTAATGATTTATAAAATTGTTTGCTTGAGAGCGAAATAAACTGTGATTCATCAGCATCTTTTTTAGTTGTACCGACATAATAAATGTTATAACCTAGTTCTTCATAAATGTTGCCAATGTTTTTAACTCTATTTGCGGCCGCATTTAAATTAGGCATTTCAAAACCGCCAAAGTAAACAATTGCTTTGTTATTAGTAGATGCTATTTTTTTTGTTGTATCCGTAGATTTTTTTAAGCTCATCGTCTTTCTTTTTTCCTTTTAAGTTGCCTACGTGAAGTGATTCATTGCTAATTTTATTAAAATACTCATCAATGGTCTTAATTTTGGATGCCGGAACCCCAGCGGCAACACAGTTTGAAGGGATACTTTTGCTAACAACAGATCCAGCCCCAATGATACAATTGTCCCCAATTGATATTCCAGGCAAAAGAATAACGTTGTTGCCAATATAAACATTGTTCCCTATTTTAATAGGCTTTGTTATTTCTAAGTCAGGTACAGAAGACCTAAATAATAACGTTCCTCCGTCATGGGTGAGAAATTTTATTCCATCAGTGAGGTAAACATTATTTCCTATTGTTATAATCCAAGGTTCGGTTCCCCATTCAATTTTTCCGTATATATTAAAATTAACACCAAAATTAACACCAACTTTTTTTGCAAATTTTATGGGCGAAACTTTTTTCATACAAATTCTGTAAATCTTTTTAAATATGTTCATAATTTTTTCCTTCAACTTCGTCTTTACCTCTAAGAGCCTGAAAAAAAGTTTTAAAAACAATTCTAATATCAAACCAGATATTGAATTTTTTGATGTATTCACCATCTAGTTTTGCCTTTCCTGGAATTGGTAAAGTGTCTCTACCATTGCATTGTGCCCAGCCAGATAATCCAGGTCTAATGTCATTGGCGTGATATTTATCTCTTTCTGCAATTAAATCGTCTTGATTCCACAAAGCAGGACGTGGACCAACAACAGACATTTGACCAACAAAAATGTTAAATGCTTGAGGAATCTCATCTAAAGATGTTTTTCTCAAAAATTTACCAATGTTAGTGATATATCTTTCTGGATTATTCAACATATGGGTTGGTACATCCTTTGGCGTGTCTATCCTCATAGTTCTAAATTTTAAAATATTGAATGTTTTTTTATTTTTCCCAATTCTTTTTTGTTTAAAGAACACAGGACCTTTCGATGAACATTTAACAATAATAGCGATAATGATGAACAAAAGCGAGAATACTGTAATTGCTAAAAATGAACAAAAAATATCAAGCAGGCGCTTGAACGGAAGATATATTTTTTGTCTTGTTGAAAACACACCACTAGCCATCACTTTATTTCCTTTTTGGTTTGCCTTTTAGAGACTTATCATTTCTTTCGTCGTGATGATATGTTTTGATGATTTGTTCTAGTAATGTTTTCACATCATTTGTGTCTTCCATAGAGAAAGCCACGCTGACAGCCTTTAAGTCATCCATTACTGAGATATTTGCCTTTTCTCTTGGTTCAATATAAATCTTCTTGTTTTCAGTTTTAATTTGATGGTCTTTATCTAGGAGAAGTTCTTCAAAAAGTTTTTCTCCTGGTCTGAGACCAGTTTCAATGATTTTAATATCTTTCCCTGGCACTAAGCCTGCTTGTCTAATAAGCTTTTCAGCGAGATGAATAATCTTTACTGGTTTGCCCATATCAAGGATAAATATTTCTCCACCTTGAGCGAATAATCCACATTGTAAAATTAAGGATACTGCTTCAGGTATAGTCATGAAATATCTGATGATTTCTTTATCAGTAATTGTAACTGGTCCACCGGCTTCAATTTGCTTTTTGAAGAGCGGCACTACAGATCCGTTACTTCCTAAGACATTACCAAATCTAACAGCAGCGTACGCGGTCTTTTTAGAAGCATCTGCGAAATGTTGAATAATCATTTCCGCAAATCGCTTGGTAGCGCCCATAACGTTAGTAGGTCTAACAGCCTTATCTGTAGACACTAAAACCATTTTCTTTGCTTGATATTTATCTGCCATACTTGCAACATTATATGTACCAATCACATTAGTGCGGATAGCCTCAGCAGGGCTATCTTCCATTAATGGAACATGTTTATACGCCGCCGCGTGATAAACATAGTCTGGTCGATATTCTTTGAACAATTGTTCCACTCTAAAGTCGTTATAAGTAGAACCAATGAGAGTAATGAGTTCGATATCATTGATCTCTTCTTCTCTCATCTTTCTTTTTAATTCTTGTTGGATATCGTAGACACCATTTTCGTAGATATCAAAAAGAATTAATTTCTTTGGATGGGTATTAAATATTTGTCTAGTGAGTTCACTACCAATAGATCCACCAGCACCAGTAACTAATACTGATTTACCACCTAACATATTAGAGACTTCAGAGTTATCTAGAATAACTGGATCTCTACATAATAAATCATTTAAGTCGACATCAATGATTCTAACATCATTAGGTCCTTGCATTTCTGATAACATTGGTAAACGTCTTACTCTAACAGGGCAAGATTCCACTATTCCTAAAATGTCATGTAATCTTTCTGGAGTCAAATCACTAATTGCGATAATAACTTCATCGATATCGTAATACTCAATAACAGTTGCAATCTTGCTTACCGGTCCTTTAACTGGTAAACCCGCAAAAGTACCACCTATCTTATTAACATCATCATCTACGAATGCAATGATCTTGTTATTGTTATCTTTATTTCTTCTGGATTCATCTACCACTACTTTACCAGCTGCGCCAGCACCGATAACTAAAGTACGAATATGGTTTTTCTTTTTGGATAATTGCAAAAGCAAATTAAATCCTCTAACGCATAGTCTTAAGCTTGGTAAAGCAAAGCATAATGCAAGAGAGGCTAATAACCACACCCAAAAGAATTCTGCTCCATCTGGTAAATACTTAACAAATGTAATAACAAAGATACCAATAATATTAACTACTGCAGAATGTCCTAAAATAAATACGGATTCAAATAAACCCATATCTTTTGGCAAGATACGATAAACACCTGAAAAATAAAATACAGATATTGTGACAAATGACAACGAAGCACAGTAAATAAGTATTGGATTAACATGAGCCCAAACTTCATGAAAACCGTAATAACCAATAAAGGATGCAAAGGTAAAACCAAAAGTAATTAAAAGGTCGCCTAAAAGGAATAATAGGTGAGTCATTTTTGGCATGAATTTTAGTTTTTTAATTCCCATGGTTTGATTAATTACGCTTATATAAGCGTTCAACATATTGTATTTATATTATTTGACAATGTCAAACTTGTTTGGCTTATGCAGTTAGATACTATCTTATTTAAATCACCACAAAAATACAAAAAGAGTGGACCTCCTTATATGTTTTTGCTATTTTTCCCTTTTTCAAAAAAAAAAAAAACGAAACACCTAAAAATAAGAAAAAGGCAATAACTCAATAGCTACTGCTCTTCATAATCTACTTTCTTGTTTCTAATAACTAAATATTTTATCAGCCAAATGATAAGGATAATTGCAAGGGTAATAAGTGTTCCAGCCCCGTATCCTAAGAAGTCCACCAAGACGTCAGAGAAAACTCCACTTCTACCAGGAATAAAATATTGAATAAGTTCCGATAGACCTGCGATAAAGAAGCCAGTGAAAAGCGATAATAAGATTACTAACCAGAGTTTCTTCTTATCATCTAGATAAGTATAAAAGAAGATAAATCCAAATATAGAAGTTAAAGCAAACAATAAGAAATGACCTAATCCTTTTCTAATTAGTTTATGGAAACTATCTTTATTAGATGGATTAATCTTTTCTATCTCTTTGAATTCTAAATTGAATTCATATGTTAAAGAGTTATTCGCAACACTTTTAACAGTGACTTTCACTGTACCTACTGATTTACCAGTTAACACTACTGAGGAGTTATCATTATTTTTAATATCTACTATAGAAGGATTAGATACTTCAATATGTAATCTTCTATCACTTACATTTTTAGGATTAAATGATGCAGTTATAATCTTAGTTTCATTAACATAGATAGATTCAGATTCATTAACATTAACAGTCATAGATGTTGGGAGAGCTTCTCCAACATTTAATGTCATAGTTTTAGTTAATGAACTATCACCATTAGATATCACTGTTAAAGTGACATCACCTTTTTTCCTATACCCGCATACGCGCACGCATTCCTTATTATAATCATCTTTATATATAGGATAGCCATCACTATCATAATGATGAGGGGCTAGTTTTACTTTTAAAGGATCATCTACTATATATGATAATGATTTATCTTCTAAAGTATTATTTAAGAAGTCTCCATATATAAGTACACTATAATCATTAGGGTCATCTTCATTATCAAATACATAATCATAATCTAATAAAGATGGATAACTACTACTATCTAAAGTAGATAACACTAATTCGTTATCAACTGGTTTACTAGCGACTTCATCACTAACAGTGATATCAAAGTGTTTATTGCCGTACACTATTTCTACGGTACCTTGTGAGATACCATGTAACACTCCATATTCATCAAAGTCCGCGACTAAAGGATTAGATGATACTTTAAGTAATCTAGATTCATCAAAGTATCTTCTTAAATATGTATCAGACTTATCATTACCTATTAACTTAGTTTGTACTTTTAAAGATTCCCCAATCTTAATAGTGGTTTTATCCACTCTACATTCATATTCGCTAGGTGCTGGTAGATCGACAATATTGAACTTAAAGTTATAAGTTAATTTATCAGCGATATTAATATCTATTTGATATAGCTCATTACTAATCTCATTAGCGGTCACTCTTAAATATATATTTAATATGTTATTAGATGTTGATGATGATAAGTTAACTGTATAGTCATCAACATCTCCTTTAACTCCTTCATAGTTAAATGAATAGTTATAGACATCATTACTAGATTTATTTGGATATTCTACTTGTAAAGATAATAAGGTAGTTGTACCTATCGCGATATTAGAATTACCATATTCATCTTTTCCTAAATATGATGTATCAGTTATAGAAGTGATTTCACTAGGATTAATAGTTTTAGGTGCAGTAGTTGGCGAAAAGATATTTACTATCCAAGCGATAATATCAGACATAAAGTGAGATCTCGCTCCACTTTTATCTCCTGGAAGAGCGGACTCCACTAAAATAAGTGAGGATAGTAATAGATATATCCCCATAGATATATAGACAATTGGTTTACGTTTCTTTAGCGATAGATTCATATATTTATATATAGATTATATTTTATATCACAAAAAGATAATATCTATATTCAGTACATATGAAATATTATTCCAAACAGAAAAGAATATCATCGGTTTAAGTTATCATCCGTATTTTATTATTATTTACGGATTTTTACTAAACTATATCTATATATTCTTTTGCGTCAATAATTGCACCTTTTTGCAAAAAGGAGAGTCTATATTTTTCGGTTCATTCCGTATGATTTTTACATTTCATTCCGTATGATTTATAAATCTCTGCATTAGCATTCAAATTGTTTTGTTGTAACATTTCTACCGTTTCTTATCTCAGAAATGATTTTCTGCCTTAAATTATTTATTTATCCCAACTTTATTCCCAGCTTCGTTAATCTAATTAAAGCATCTTTAAGGACTAAATTGATTTAACTGGAACAATAAGTACTTTATCAGATAATGCACTGATGCTATCTGATGTACATATCAAACACGCTTTAGCCTTTTCATATCTAGTGTCTTCTAACTCTTTAAATCCAGAGACATCAGATAATTTATGCTTCTCACCAAACTTACATTCTATTGCGTGCATCATTCCTTTTTTAATAAATACAATATCTACTTCGTTTTGTGAATAATCACGGTAATAGAAGAAATTTGTTTTATCACCAGCGTTTTCATATGATTTGCGTATTTCATTAACAACAAATGTTTCAAATAATCTTCCCTTTAAAAAACTTCTAGATAAAGTTTCTTTAGAATCGATACCTAATAAATATGCAGCAATGCCAGTATCAAAGAAATATATTTTAGGTGTTTTGGCAACACGCTTTGTCCACGATTCTTCATAATACGGTTGTAATAAATGTACGATGCCTGTTTTCACCATGATTGATATCCACGCTTTAATTGTAGTAGCAGAGACACCAACCTGTTTAGCTAGGCTATCATAATTAAGTTCCTGTCCAGTTAATGAAGC
The DNA here is from genome assembly GCA_902802905.1 of uncultured Erysipelotrichaceae bacterium. GTDB lineage: Bacteria > Bacillota_I > Bacilli_A > RFN20 > CAG-826 > UBA2450. The sequence goes on from CADCNT010000011.1 coordinate 48,068, forward strand.
AACTAAAACAATTAGATTATAAAATTTTGATTCATCTTTTAATTCTATTTCGTCTCTTACATCTTTTTCTAAATATGTATTAATAAAAGAAGAATAGAATATTGAGCCTCTAAGCCCTTTATCATCATATAGTTCAGGCATCTGTCCTTTAACAATTAAGTCCAGAATCTCATCTTGATTTAGATTAATACCTTCAATTCTTTTAGCGATTGCTTTTGGATCAGAAGTAAATGGGTAATTGCTTCTATTGATGATTTCACTAAGAGATAATGGTGACATATCAAGTAGAGCCGCTCTACCCGCTAACGATTCTTTTGCTTTTTCTAATAAATCTTTTCTACTAGATCCAGAAAGGATATACATTCCATTAGCAGCGCTATTACCTTCTAATCTTCTTTTTTCATTAATAATATATTCAATTTCTTCAAATAATTGAGTGGCTTTTTGTGCTTCATCAATAATTAATGGATAAGGATGAATAGATAAGAAAGTCTTTGGATCGTTTTGTGCTAAGAATCTATCTGCAGTATTATCAAGTGTCACATATGAAAAACCTTTGCCGTCATACTTCTCTGTTAATAGAGTTGACTTGCCCACTTGTCTAGGACCAGTTAATATAACGCAAGGAAAATGTTCGATCGCGTAATCAATAACATCTTTAATATGTCTTTCAATCATATTCATACCTCCACTTTGGAATATCCACACTTCAACTTTGGATTTTTCACAAATACTATAACATGGCCGATATTATTTTCAAAGAAAAAGCAGACTAATAAATGCTATTGATTGGTGAAAAACACTCTACTCATTCATAAAATTTATCAAAGATTTCCAAATGCTTTTCTATATTTTTCTCACTATATAAAAAATAATAGATACTATACATAGTATCTATTATTGGTGCGGATAGCAGGAATCGAACCTGTACGAGTCTCCTCACAAGATTCTAAGTCTTGCGTGTCTACCAGTTCCACCATATCCGCATATTTTAATAAAAAGCAGACTTGTTCAGCCTGCTAGTTATCCAAATGGTGCCGTCTATCGGAATCGAACCAACAACCTATCGATTACAAATCGATTGCTCTGCCAATTGAGCTAAGACGGCAGTTTTTTGGTGGACACTACAGGGATCGAACCTGTGACCTCTTCCGTGTGAAGGAAGCGTTCTCCCGCTGAACTAAGTGTCCCTATAGTGTTTAAATTATTAAACCCCTATTAAGGGGTTGTTTGCGTTTTTGGTGGGCCTTAATGGACTTGAACCATCGACCTCACCCTTATCAGGGGTGCGCTCTAACCAACTGAGCTAAAGGCCCAAAATACGCGCTTAAATAATATACATTAGTGATTTAAATAAATCAATAACAAAACTAACTAATAAAATCTAATCAAAAATAGGTGCTTATTTATTGATTTTTTGTTAAACATTTACGGATAAGATAGTCGATTCTTTCAATTGTTGAATCCACGATTACATTTATTCTATCTTTGTCTAAATATTTGGATTGATATTTGCTAAATAAAGATGGGAGTTTGCTTTTGATACTATTTAATGATTCTAAATGTAACCAAGAGAAATCTTTAACTAGTTGTAATTGTTCTTGTGGTTTTTCTTTGAATGGTTTGGAAATAATATTTTTAGAAGCCTTAATATCGATTGTTAATTTATCAAAACCAAAAGATGCACCACTATCAAATATTGGAGCAGGTTCAACAAACTCTAGTGTTTTTGCATCTCTAATAAAACCAAAGTTATTTAAGTGTCTGTCCTCATTAGCGATGATGAAATCAAAAACAATCAACTTATCTAAGAATGATTCAACATTCTTAATTCCTAAAGACTGAGTGCATTTAATAAAGTGGGTATAAGCACTGTCGCTATTATTTCTTTTTAATACTTTACTAATTTGATAAGCAGTGACTAAATCTTGATCTCTTTTAACAAAATCATCACAAGTTGAATATGGGTAGTCTCCATCATAAAACAAGTTATAGCTCACACAGTCTAAGCCTAGCAAATTAGCAATCTCACTGGCGATCACTTCGTTAAATGGTTCTTGACGGTATGGATTGGAGCCACCCTTAATAAGCACTCTTTTGCCATCAACAATTTTCCAACGTTTTTTAAGGTTTCCTACCGAAGTATTGTCTGGAGATGAAAGATTTAATTCTTTTTTTCTTTTTTCTCCGTTAAATAAAACTTCACCAACATCATCAGCAAAATCATTATCAAAAAAGTTCACATCTTCCCATGCAATGTTATCTTCTCTAGGTTTAATCCAGTATTGATCAGATAAGCTTAGTCCGAAACATTTAAGTAACAATACTTTTGGATCAGAGATTTCTAACTTTTCTAAAGCATCTCTAATTCCTGACCTAGTTAATGGAATGCTACGATCGTTCCACCACTCAGAAAGACCAGTTAAATTATCTTGAACACCGATAGGTAGTAACTCTTTTGCATATAGATAACCATAAAACTGAATTTGACCAGTTTCAAATGAGATATCAAGGTCAACAACTTTATCGTTAATGTGCATTAATGTTGCAAAAAGTAATTTGGAATCCTCATAACCTTGTTTAATTCTCTTGAGTTCGTTTTCCAATTCTTTTCTTTTATTAATCAGAGAGTTCAATTTTACAAGTTCTTCATCTGATACAAACTTGCTGTATTTTTTACCGTTTTCACTCCATTGATGGTAATAGTAAATATTGCCTCCTATATTTTTAATGGATATATATCCTTTAGGGAGTTTATTAATTTCTTCTTTCAGTTCTTTGATTCTATTTAACTCTAATTGTTTCATGGCTATATTATACAATTCATTAACCCCTTTGTTAACCCCTTTTTTAACCCCATTTCTAACCCCACTTTTAACCCCTGTTTATAAGCAAAGAAAAAGGAAGCATGATAAGTTGCTTCCTATAATCTTCTTTTCTCTTAATGATATCAAAGATATCAAGAATCGATTAACGCTTAGAGAATTGAGGTGCTCTTCTAGCAGCTTTAAGACCGTATTTCTTTCTTTCTTTCTTACGGGAGTCTCTAGTAATCATACCAGCGACTTTAAGTGCTTTTCTGTCGCATCCTGCTTCGAGTAAAGCGCGGGTGATGCCGAGTCTAATAGCGCCACTTTGACCTGTAAATCCACCACCTCTGACTTGGCAGACGACATCATATTTGTCTTCAACTCCAGAGATCACGAGTGGTTGTTTTAAGTCCATCACTAAGGTTGCAAATGGGAAATATTGATTCACATCGCGACCATTGACTGTGATTGTGCCTTTTCCAGAAACGACATAAACACGAGCGACGCTTGATTTTCTACGTCCAGTACCGTAGTATTGGACACCAGTTTTCTTACTTGCCATTGTTTATACCTCCTAGAATTTGAGCTCTAAAACTTCAGGTTTTTGGGCTTCATGTTTGTGGTCTGGGCCAGCATAGACAAATAATTTCTTTTCAATTTGTCTACCTAAGCGGCCTTTTGGCACCATACCGTGAACACTTCTTTCAATCATTTCACATGGAAATTCTTTTAACATAGTGCCAGCGGTTCTTGTTCTAAGACCACCATCGTATCCAGACACGTTATAATATTTTTTATTGTGGATTTTATCTCCAGATAAGCTCACTTTTTCAGCGTTGATGATGATTACATAATCACCACAGTCAACGTTAGGTGTCCAAGTTGGTTTCACCTTACCTGTTAAAATTTGAGCGACTTGGGAGACTAATCTACCTAATGGTTTGTCTGTGGCATCGATGACATACCATTTTCTTTGGATTTCATTTGCTTTTGCAATAGTAGTTTGACGTTGCATACAATTAATCCTCCTTTACCAAACTAACTTATTCCTTACCGGGGACTTCATTATTTTTGGCTAGTGCCGTGTTATATTGTATTCTTTTTATTTCCCTTAAATCAATAAAATTATTGATTATTTACTTATTGATAACCCACATATATAAAAAGAACCCTTTTAGGGTTCTTATATACTTTTATATTTCCTTATGCTTCTTTCTTCTTGTTTAAACAAGCAGAAACAATTAATCCAGCGATTACAAAGTTAAGCATCACGATACCTGAGACTGCCGCTCCTGAGAAACCATAAGTAATATTGCTGTTACTAGAGTACATACTGATACAAGCACTTATGGATAAGGAAGCACTAATGATTAACACTAAGAAGGTAACTGCGGAGAATACGATTGACGATACTTTTTTACCTTTTAATGAATTAATGTAGGCTAGGAAAATCATCACTAGTCCTACTAGAGTAAATACAAAGCTTAGCACTCCAGGAATAAATACACTTAAGTTTAATTTAACACCTGATGAACTAGAGAATGCTGCTAATGCACTTTCAGCAACAACAATACCGCTTGTTGACATCCTTACTGTTTGTCCTCCTACAGTTTGTTTTAAAGTGGATAATGGAAAGAACATATTTAACATCAAGATAAATATCACTAATGCCATAGCGGTAGAGACAATAGTAGAAGCCACATTTTCTTTATTAATGATTGCCTTAGCAACTCTATAAGCAGAAATACCAATTAAGATGAATACAAGACCAGTAACTATTAATCCTGCTCCCCAACCAAGATTAACACTAGCATAGCTAGATTCAACTTTCATTCTCGCTAGCATGAATAAAATAATAGGTAACATAGCAGCCCCAGCAGCAAACATTATTTTAGTGTGAGGTTCTTCCTTCTTTGTAATTGATCTGATGTTTTTAATAATTCCAAAGATAGTAAGAATAAGACAGGCAATACTTCCACCATAATAAAGAATTGATTCAACAATAAACATGGCAACTGAATAAGCAAAGTATTCTTTATATGGATATGCATCATACATTTGACTTAATGTTTTTGGATAATCAGAGATGAAATACTTTAATCCAATAGATGTGTTAACTCCTAAGCTAGAAGAAGTAAGTTTAACAACATCACCTAAAGCACCAATTAATAAGAATGTAGTGGCAAATAGCATAATAGCAGAGACAACAATATTAATTACGCGATTAGCTTTTCTTTTATTTTCTTCTGGGTCCACTGCTCTCTCTTCTTTTTTAGGAACAGGAACGGATTGTTCTTCCTTTTTTATTTCCTCTTCTTTAACTAGCTTTTCTCCACAAGCTTTGCAGAATTTATCATCTTCATTAATTGGAGCGCCACATTTAGGGCAGCAATTAATAGATTCTAATTTCTCTCCACATGCAGGACAAAAATTTGTGTCATCAGGAAATTCTTTTCCACATTTCATACATTTTTTCATATACAAAACCTCACTAACTAGTATAAATAATAGAAATTCATCTTACAACGAAATGAAAAAAGAACCCTTTATTGGGTTCTTATATCCTCATTTTACTATCCTATATTATTTTGACTTTGGTTGTCCGTACTCTCTATACATAGCCTGTATAGAAACTACCCATTGTTTGCCAAATTTGCATACATCAATACCATTTTTGAGTTTCCCATAAGAAATCGATTTTCTTAAGGTAGATTCATTTAATCCCCAAATGGTAGTTGCGTCATTCATTGACATCAAACCGTCAAAAGGTGTTTTTATCTCTATTCCATTCGCCCATAACTCTTCACAAGATAAATCTAGATTATCATTCCAAATGATGCCGCATCCTCCGACATCGACTTCAACGCCATAAAAAAGCTCGTTTTCTTTTAAGTCATTAAATACTTGTTTCCATTTAAATAATGGCTTCACATCATATATTTTTGTGACACCAACAGAAAACTCAACTAATAATTCATAATTTTGAAGTGGAAAGACATTTCTAATCTTGTGAAACATATGCTTTATTTTAATGGTTCTATTTCACGGAAATCTTGTGAGTCCCACATTTTCAGTAATTCATCTTTGTGAAGAATAATCCATTCTTTAACCATAGACAGAACTCTTGATGTTGGGTTTGTTTCTCCATCAATTATTTTTAAATCTTTAATTGCTATGGAGAATGTTTCTTCACCGTAGATTACATGAACATGTGGTGGATTATGTTCCATTTGTTGGAAATACATCCTAATCACAATGCCGTAGAACCTAGCCAGTGTAGGCATTTTTTTACCTCCTTTCGTTTATAATCTTATCACTATATCGTGATATTATCAATGCGATTCTTACAACAGAATGAAAAAGAACCCTGATAAATAGGATTCTTCATTTACTCTATAGCTGTCTACAAGTTGATTACAAATTATTTATAGATGCCTTTTCTGTGGCCAACTGCGATAGCTAACACTACTAATTTTCCATCTTCAATAAGTACGATAACTCGATAATCACCAATACGATATCTCCATTGCCCAGCTCTATCGCTAGTCAAAGGTTTGCCATGTTCTCTTGGGTTATCAGTATTATTGATGTTTTTATTAAGCCACAGAAGAATCATCTTCTGAACATACACATCCAATTTATTTAATTGTTTCTTTGCGTGTTCAGTAAATTCAAGGTGATACTTCATAATCCTAATTCTTTCATGAGTTCTTCAATAGAATAGGTCTTAGGATTTTTCTTGTATTCCTTTAAGCCTTCGTCTGCTAAAGCGAGGTCATATTCATCTTCGATTTTTTCGAAGTACGCTCTTTTTATGGCTTCACTTAAAGATACACCGTTTAGTTTGGCATACGCATCCGCTAAAGCTTTTTCTTCATCAGTCATTCTGATTGAAACAACCATTTGTATTTCCTTCTTTCGTAATACATTGTAATACATTTTTAATGTATGTCAATGTTTTATACCGAAATACTCAGGATGTTCATCTAAAATTCTGATTAAAAAATCAATAGGTTTGTCTTGTATGGCGCCTAATTCATAGCGGGCAATGTTTTTGGCGCCACATCTAATAAGTTTTGCTAATTTAGTTTGTGACAAATGATATTTTTTTCTAATTGCAATTATTTCATCACTAGTTAGTAAGCCATTTAATCTCTTGTATTCATCATATGCATTTTTAAGATTTTCTTTAGCGACTGCATAATAAAATAATTTTCCACCACATTTAGGGCAATATAAATTAGTGTCGATGGTTGTGATTTCCATTCCTTTTATTTTAGAAGAAAAAGGTTCTTGCCTAACAAGACACTCAACGTCTTCTTCACAATCAAGACAATACGTAATAATTTTTTCTTTTAGTATCATATGATACCATTATAACAATGTTATTTATTGTTGCAATAAAAAAGCACTTTTGCAGTGCTTTTCATGTAACTAATTACAAAGTAATTATTTAACGTTGTGATAGACGTTTTGGACATCTTGAAGCTCATCAAGCATGTCACATAATTCTTCAAATTTTCTACGATCTTCTGGATCGGTGATTTCAACATAATCATTTGGTAAGAATGTCACTTCAGCGGTATCAAATTCTTCAATGCCCATTCCTTTTAAGACATCTCTAGCTTGAGCGAATGCTTCAGGAGCGGTTACGACTTCGATTTCTCCGTCTTCTTCAGTAACTTCTTGAACATCGACATCACTTAAGATGAGTGTTTCTTCAACTTCGTCTCTATTAGTGCCTTTAAAAGCAAATAATCCAGCTTGATAGAAATTGAAGATAACGGAACCTAAGTGACCACCTTTTTTAGTAATAGCGGTTCTCACTTCCACTAAAGCACGATTGGTGTTATCGGTTAATGTATCAATAATAAATAGGGAGCCACCTGGACCAAAAGCTTCATATCTTCCTTCTTCATAAGATTCAGCAGTGCCGCCTTTAGCTTTTTGAATTGCTCTTTCAATAACGTCTTTAGTGACATGTTGAGCCTTCCACTTTTCAATCGCGGAACGTAGGGCTAAGTTGCTATCTGGATCAGGAACACCTCTGCTAGCGGCCATATAGATTTCTTTGCTAGCTCTCATAAATAAAGCACTACGTGCTGCTGCGGTAGCAGCCATAGCTTTAGCTCTTACTTCATGTGCTCTTCCCATAAATATTTTTCCTTCCTTGCGGTAGTATCATACCACTATTATTTATTGAGATAAAATATTTTAGTATTCAACATTTACTAAAATTAATCCTTGTGCTGGGGCTTTTGAAGAGACGATATGTCTTTCAGAAGTCTCTTCTAATAAGTCATCAATAGATTCTTCATCATACTTATTAGAGGCCACATCAATCGCGTAGCCAATGATGAATCTAATCATATATCTCATAAATCCACTTCCTTTTAAAGTGACGGATATTAATTCATCATCTTTAAAAGCGTCAATGAAGTAGATTTCTCTAACAAAGTTATCTTGGTCTTCTTCTTTAGAAGTGAAGTTTTTAAAGTTGTGTTTCCCTAAAAAATGGTTTAATGCACTTTTAAACTTCTCAAAGTCAAATTTCTTTGGATATAAATAACATGTTTCATAAAAGAAAGGAGACTTACTTTCAAAAGAAATAAGATAGTTATAAGTTTTACTTATCGCGTTATATCTTGCGTGGAAATCATCGTCTACTTGTTCAATATCATCAATTTGAATATCATCCGGTAGCATTCTATTGATTGAATATAGTAAACGGTCGATATCTAAATCAGAGACATCAACATCAAAATGAAATCGTTGCCCAAAAGCGTGCACTCCGGCATCAGTTCTACCTGCGCCATAGATAGTAATTTCGGTATTGAAGTATTTAGATAATTCGTTTTCGATTACTTCTTGGATTGATAAAACATTAGGTTGTCTTTGCCAACCTGCATAGTTTGTACCTTTGTATTTCACTTTCGCTAGTAGACGCATATATGTATGTATATCCTTATATAAATATTAGAACATTGGTTCAATGTTAAATAATAATTTAATGATATTTATTCTGCCAAAATATCCATCGTGAATTACTAAATATAGTAAGAAAGCGAATAAAGAAGCCACTAATAGGAAGGCAATTAAATCTTTCCATTTGAAAGATAATTTACGATATCTGCTTCTTTTCGCATATGGGTCGTAGCCTCTTGCTTCCATCGCATCAGATAGCTCTTCACTTCTATTAATTGCCGAAACAAATAGAGGAATGATTAAAGCAAAAATAGCCCGGAAGCGTTTGATAAATCCCCCTTTATTGAAGTCTACTCCTCGAGATGATTGAGCTTTGATAATACGATTAGTTTCATCAATAAGAGTAGGGATAAAACGTAACGCTATCGATAAAGTCATCGCTACAATATGAGAAGGGAATTTCACTAGTTTAAGTGGAGTTAGATACCATTCTAAGCCATATGTTAAATCCATTGGCTTTGTAGTGCTAGTTAATATCATGGTGATTAATAACATCATGATTAATCTTAAAACGATATATCCACCTTGATAGAACGAGTCATAGTAGATTGGATAGTTATTAATATAAAAGGCCACCATTTTATATTCAGGATTAGGCACAAATATATAAATAACTAACAGGAACACGAATAAAATCCACATCGCTCCTAGTGACTTAAGTAAAGACACAAAACTCACTTTCGCAATAATGGTGATAATCACTAAGAAAAGTAAAACAAGTCCTGACATAATCAAAGTAGATGACCAAGATGTCACCTTTAAGAAAATGCAGACATAGAAAAGAATCATTAAGAAGATCTTGTTTCTTGGATCTAACTTATGAATAAAAGTATTAAATGGAGAGTAGCGGCCGAATGTTAAATTATTCATCGTCTCTCCTTTAACTGCACTAGTAAGTCATCAATAGTCTTGATTTTACTAATATCAATATCTAAACCTTTTTCTTTTAAAGATAAGGCAAATTTAAATAATTCTGGTACTTCAATGGAGTAAGCGGACACATCTTTAGTGAACAAACTATTAGGTGTACCTTCAAAAGATACTTCTCCGTTATTTAGCACAATTACGTGATCACTATGATTGAGAACAATATTCATATCATGAGTGACTAAAATAATAGTCTTACCTTCTTGGTTAAACTTTTTAATAAGTTTAAGAATGATATCGCTACCTAAAGGGTCAAGTCCGGCGGTAGGTTCGTCCAAAACTAAGATGTCAGGATTTAAAGCGATAATACCGGCGATTGCCACTCTACGCTTTTCGCCACCTGAAAGTTCAAATGGTGAACGCTTATAGAATGATTCATCAATACCAACTTCCGCTAAAGCTTTATGAGCAAGTTCAATAGCTTCTACTTCTTTAACACCATAGTTTTTTAAGCCAAAGGCGACATCTTTTTCCACAGTCTCTTCAAAGAGTTGATATTCTGGGAATTGGAAAACAATCGCTAAATGTTTTCTTAGCTCTTTGATGTTTTTATTTTTTCTTTTATTCGGAGTAACTTTAAATTCGCCAACTTCCACTTCTCCGTTACTAGGTAAAATAAGTCCATTTAGAGTTTGAATTAAAGTAGATTTACCGCTACCAGTGTGACCAATAATCGCAGTGATCTTCTTTTCTGGTATTTCTAAAGAAACATTATGAAGAGCTTCTACTTCATTTGGAGTCTTAGATAAATATGTGTAGGAGAGGTTCTTAATCTTTATTTGCATAACTTCTCTCCAATACTATCTAAAGTATCATCTTCACTTATAGAGATACCTAAATCTGCAATACGCTTTTTTAATTCAATTTCAAAAGGAACTTCTAAATTATATTTAGAAATCGTATCGACATTATTAAATAATTCTTTTGGGGTACATGAAAGAATCATTTCTCCTTCATGCATTAATACAATTCGGTCAGTTAAATATGCTTCTTCAATATCATGGGTAATTGAGATCACTGTTAAATCAGGATTTTCTTCTCTCATTTTTCTAACAAGACTTAATATTTCTCTTTTACCACTTGGATCAAGCATACTAGTGGCTTCATCTAAGATTAATAGTTCTGGTCTTCTTACTAAAGAATCAGCGATGGCCACTCTTTGTTTTTGGCCACCCGAAAGGTACCCCGGTTCCTTAGTTAAGAATTCACTCATGCCGACTTTTTTAGCAAATTCTTTTACTAACGGAATCATCTCTTCTCTTGGGACATTCATGTTCTCTAAAGAGAAGGCGATATCATCTTCCACCGTTGCCCCAATAAATTGGTTATCAGGATTTTGGAAGACGATTGCGACTTTTTGGCGTATCTGATTAATCGTTTTATTGTTTAATTCTAGTCCACATATTTCTACACTTCCCGATTCAGGGACTAATAGGCCCACTAAGAGTCTTGCGAGAGTGGATTTGCCACATCCGTTATGTCCCACTAGTGAGACATATTCTCCCTTATTAATCTCTAATGAGAAGTCTTTTACTACGGGTTTATCTTTGACATACGAATATGTTAAGTGATTAATCGACACGCATTTCATGACGATTATTATAACAAGTTATCTTGTTTCATTCTATTGATTGAACAAAATATCACCAATTTTCTTTTTGATCTTGCTAATTCGTCTTCTAACCGTTGAATATTTCATGTTCAAAGTGAGCGCTATTTCATATAATGAATAGCCTTCTAAAAATAGATAGAACACTTCTTTATCCATGACATCAAAGTTCTTATTATCCTTTTCAATTACTTGAGCGATATCACTAATAATTGAATAGTTTTCAATCAATGATGATTCGTTTTGTTTTAACACTCTAAAGTAATTTCTTTCTTCTCCGTTAGAAGAAGTTGGAAATATAGAAGTCTTGTCGCCTTCTAAACTAGAGAATTGACCAACATAATCATATACTTCTCTAATTGCAGAGCTTTTCCAATACTTGTAAAAGTTTTTCATTCCCTTTTTAAAGTTATTAATTGAGATGAAAATACAAGAAGTGACAATACAGTGAATATCTTCATATTCCACTTGATAAAGAAATTTGAATTTACGATAAAGTTCACCCGCTAATTTTCTGGTGTGACACTTATATCGATTCATGAGTTCAAGTTCTAAATCGTCATCACTTTGATTTTTGTAAAGGAAAACAATCTCGTCGTCACTGAGTTCACGATATTTCTTAAACATCAAAAAAATCTCCTTTCGGAGTGTGACCGGTAAAGGAGATTTATAAATTAGTTTCTAATTTTGGCTAACAAGATTCCTGCCGCAACGGAAGCATTTAACGAATTAACATGACCATACTGAGGAATTTTCACTACATAATCAGAATTTTTGATCACTAGTTGACTGACACCTTTTCCTTCTGAACCGATGACTAAGGCAACTGGGAAATCATATTTAATCTGATTGTAATCAATTATGGCACTGCCATCCGTGCTCACAATCCAGAAACCATTATCTTTCAGTTTTTGAATTGCGTTTTGCATCGAATTAATTTGAGCAACTGGTACATAGTTAATTGCACCGGCACTACTTTTGGCAACTGTGGCGTTAAGAGGAACTTGATTGTGTTTAGGAATGAGTATTCCACTCACATTGAACACATCACAAGATCTTAATATCGCCCCTAAGTTATGCGTGTCATTAATTCCATCAAGTATGACGATAATCGGCACTTCTACTTTTCGACTTCGTCTAAGAATCTCATCAAAATCAAGATATTCATAAGGCTTAATCTCAGCGACTATTCCTTGGTGAACACCATTAACTTTTTGATCTAATTCATTATTTGAGACAATCCGAATATATGGCTGTTTTTCTTGGAGAAGTAAGTTAATTTCTTTATCAGAAAATGCATTCGTGATAAAAACTTTGTTAACTCTGTTAGCCCTTAAAGCTTCCTTTACCGGATTCCTCCCAAAAATGAGGTTTTGATTTTGCTTATCTTTTATCATACTAGACTTACATTATTCCTCTTTTGATGAGCTCATTACGAACTTCATCAGATGTGGCAAAATCTTTAATTTCTTTACTTTTAACGTATTTTTGATAGAGATTTAAGTCATCTTCACTCATTTTTACGTAAGGTATATCTAAGCCTAAAACCAAGAACATATCATTAAGAGATTTGAATAGATTATTGAGTTTTTCTAGATCAGCTTCTCTAGTTCTAAGTTCTTGATTTGCGAGCTTAATTACGTTATACATTTCAGTCAAAGCATTCGCGGTATTTAAGTCATCCGCTAAAGCGAGTAAGAATGGTTCAATGTAGGTTGCTTGACCTTTAGATAAATCCACTCCACTAGTTTGAAGTTTAAGTGCTAGTTGCTTATTGACCATTTTCATCTTTTGAATCTCTTGAGATGCTGCAGTTACTGTGTCTTCAGTAAAGTTAACAGGCATTCTATAATGAGTGCTTAAAATGACTAGTCTAACCACCGCGCCACCTACTTGAGCAATTAAGTCTTTCGCATAGACGACATTGCCTAAGCTCTTAGACATTTTTTCATTACCAAAATTGATAAATGCGTTATGCATCCAATATTTAGCAATTTTATTGCCATGTGTCGCTTCGCTTTGGGCGATTTCATTTTCGTGATGTGGGAATTTTAAATCATAGCCACCACCATGAATATCGATATAGTGGCTTGGGAAGATCTTATCAATCATCACACAGCATTCAGTGTGCCAACCTGGGCGACCATCCCCCCAAGGAGAAGGCCAATTAATTCCTTCATCAGTTTTCTTCCACAAGGCAAAATCTAATGGTGATTCTTTTGCGGTATTCTCTTCGATTCTCGCGCCCACCACTAAATCTTCAACGTTAATGCCACTTAAAGCGCCATAATCCTTGATTTTAGGCACTCTAAAGTAAACGTCTCCGTTAACTACATAAGCGGCGCCTATCTTAACTAAATTATTAACGTAATCAATGATTGCTTGGATATATTCAGTAACTTTAGGAGTGATACTAGGAATTTCACTACCAATCGCTAATGTGGTCTTTTTAAATTCATCGATGAAATATTCGGTAAGTTCTTTTTCACTCTTACCTTGTGCTTTCGCTTCTTTGATGATTTTATCATCCACATCAGTGAAATTTGATACATAAGTAACTTTATAACCAATATAAGTTAAAAACCTTCTGAGCGTGTCAAAAACCACCACCGGTCTCATATTACCAATATGTGGATAGTTATAGACCGTAGGTCCACATACGTACATTGAGACTTCGTTTGGCTTTTGCGTGACAAAGTCTTCTACTTTATTAGTTAAGGAGTTATAAAATTTGACGTTCATAATATTTAAGCAAATAAGCCACATAAGTGGCCTATTTTGATTTATTTGTTATTTACTTGGATACTTTTCTCTATCAGCGCTATAGGAGGTGTGGAGGAGTTCTTCTGCGAGTTCGCTTCCTGGTTCTCCTAAGAAGTCTTTATAGAGTTTTTGAATATCTTTGTTGTTATGAGATTGTCTCACCACTTGTCTTTCATCTTCGCTATATAAGACGCTGGCACGTTTCGCGCGATATGTCTCTAAGATGTTATCATCTTCATTTTGTAAAAAGAGAGGTTTGACATATGGTTGACCACCACCATTGATACATCCACCTGGGCAACCCATGATTTCAATAAAGGCATATGGTGATTTACCTTCTTTAATTTGATCTAACAATACTTTCGCGTTTTTCATACCAGAGGCAACAGCAACCTTAACGATTGTGCCTTCGATATTGATATCAGCTTCTTTGATGGCTTCTTGACCACGGACTTCATGGAAATCAACTTTGCCGTATTCTTTTCCAGTGAGCCAATAGTAAGCAGTTCTTAAGGCTGCTTCCATAACGCCACCAGTGACACCGAAGATGACACCAGCGCCACTATAGTCGCCTAATAAGTCTGGATCAAATTCTTCTTCAGGAAGTTTTTGCCAGTTGATACCACTACGTTTGATCATCTTAGCGAGTTCTCTTGTTGTAAGGACTGCGTCAACATCATCAGGCATTTGCTTTCTTTGTCTTTCATACTTTTTAGCAGTACATGGCATGACTGAGACCACAAAGATATCTTTTGGATCTAATTCATGAGCCTTAGCAAAGTAGCTCTTAATGATAGCGCCCATCATCATATGTGGGGATTTACATGTGGAGATATTTGGAATTAACTCTGGGCAATAGTATTCCATATAGTTAATCCAACCTGGAGAACAAGAAGTAATTTGTGGTAAGACACCTTTATTCTTAATTCTCATCAATAATTCGTGTGCTTCTTCCATGATGGTTAAGTCAGCAGCGAAGTTGGTGTCAAAGACACGATAGAAACCAAGTCTATGTAAGGCTGCTACCATCTTGCCAGTTCCTGGAGTACCAATCTTTTCGCCGAATTCTTCAGCGATCGCGGCTCTAACTGCAGGAGCGGTTTGCACGATCACTTTCTTACCACTTCTCATGGCTTCATCGACTTTGTCGATTTCAGAATGTTCCATTAAAGCACCAGTTGGACAGACGTTAACACATTGTCCACATTGGATACATGGAGAAGTTGCGAAGCTTCTATTTTGTACAGGAGCGACAATTGTCTTAAATCCACGGTTTTCAAAACCTAAGATAGAAATACCTTGTGCTTCTTTACATCTTTCGATACATCTACCACATAAGATACATTTTGAAGTATCTCTAACTAATCCTGGGGCTAAGGTATCGATTGTTGCAGGAGTTTGTTCTCCTTCATACATTCCGTCACGAGCTCCCACCATTTTGGAGACTTCTAATAATTCACAATGTCCGTTTTTCTCACATTGTAAACAGTTCTTGTGGTGATTAGATAAAATTAATTCCACACTAGCGCGTCTAGCTTCAACGGCTTTAGGAGAGGAAATAAAGATTTCCATGCCTTCAGCGACAGGATATACACAGGAGGCCACTAATCCTCTAGCGCCTTTAACTTCCACTAAACAAACTCTACAGCTAGCGCGAGAGCATTTACCGTTATTAAATGCACATAATGAAGGAATGACGAAGCCGCATTTTCTAGCTGCTTCAAGAATGGTCAAACCGCTTTCAACTTGGAAGTCGCGACCTTCGATTTTAATATTCACTAAACTCATGGCTAATTCCTCCATTAATCCTTAATAATCGCACCAAACTTACAGTTGGATTGACAGAGTCCACATTTCACACAGTTGGCTGGGTTAATTCTATGGACACGCATTGGTAAGGTTGCTGGCTTACCAGCTGGTACGATATCAGTCTTTTCAATTGTATTAGCAGGACAGTTTCTAGCACACATGCCACAGCCGACACATTTATCTTCTAAAATCTTATATTGCATCAAGTTCTTACAAACGTGAGCAGGACATTTCTTATCCACGATGTGAGCGAGGTATTCATCATAGAATGCCGCCATAGTGGAAAGAATTGGGTTAGGTGCAGTTTGACCTAAGCCACATAAGGAGTTGCTCTTAATGACATTAGCAAGGCTCTTGAGTTCTTCAAGGTCTTGCATAGTGCCTTTACCGTCAGTAATCTTGGTTAATAATTCTAAGCAACGTTTGGTGCCGATTCTACATGGAGAACATTTACCACAGCTCTCATCACAAATAAATGTCATGTAGAACTTAGCAACGTCGACCATACAGTTGTCTTCATCCATAACGATCGCGCCACCACTACCCATCATGGAGCCAGCAGCGATTAAGTTATCGTAATCAATTGGGGTGTCTAAGTCTTTTTCAGTTAAACAGCCGCCAGATGGACCACCGGTTTGAATGGCTTTGAATTTCTTGCCATTTGGAATACCACCACCGATATCAAAGATTAATTGTCTTAAGGTAATTCCCATTGGAACTTCAACTAGACCAACGTTATTGACTTTGCCACCTAAAGCAAACACTTTGGTACCTTTAGATTTTTCTGTACCAATAGCAGCGTAAGCTTCAAAACCATGTAATAAGATAAACGGAACGTTAGCTAAAGTTTCAACGTTATTAATAACGGATGGTTTGTCCCATAAGCCTTTTACAGCTGGGAAAGGTGGACGTGGACGAGGCATACCTCTTTTACCTTCGATACTATTAAGAAGAGCAGTCTCTTCACCACAAACGAAGGCACCAGCACCTAATCTAATGTGACATCTAAATGAGAAATCAGTACCTAAGATATGGTCACCCAATAATCCCATTTCTTCACATTGTTTAATCGCGTTTCTTAATCTTGCAACAGCGACTGGATATTCAGCACGAATATAGAAGTAACCATTTTGCGCACCAATCGCGTAGCCTTCAATCATCATACCTTCGATAACGTTAATTGGGTTACCTTCGATGATACTACGATCCATGAATGCTCCTGGGTCACCTTCGTCACCATTACAGACAACGTATTTTTCATCACACTTCACATCGTGAGCGAATTGCCACTTTCTTCCAGTTGGGAAGCCAGCGCCACCTCTACCACGAAGACCACTCTTAAGAACTTCATCAATAACTTCTTGAGGATCCATATGGAGTGCTTTATTAAGCGCTAAGAAGGCACCTTCACCAATCGCTTCTTGAATATCTTCAGGATTGATTTCCGCATTACCTTTTAACGCGATATCTCTTTTTTGGAGTTTGTAGAATGGAATATCATGTTGCTTTGCCACTTTTTGATGTGATTGTGGATCAACGAATAATAATCTTTCTACGACTTCACCACCGATGATGTCTTTTTCAATAATCTCATCAGCGTCTTCAACTTTCACTTTTGTGTATAAGGTTTCTTCTGGGAAGACTTTCACAAAAGGACCTTGGCTACAGAAACCAAAGCAACCAACGATGTTCGCAGTGACTTTGTCTTGTAAGCCTTTTTCTTTAATTAAGGTTTGTAATCTTTCTAATAGTTCTTTGCTAGAGCTACTTAAACAACCAGTACCACCACAGACGACGATAGCTTTTTTGCCTTCTTCACAATGGAATTTCTTGTCTAAGCATTTAGCTTCAGATTCATGGGCTTGAATTAATTGTTCACTAGATTTAATCTTAACCATCTTATTTTGCCCCCTCTTTCGCTCTAATATCATTTATGATCTTCTCAACTTGGCTTACTTGCACCATTGGATGGACCTTACCATTAATAGACACTGCTGGAGCAATTGCACATGCACCAACACATCTAAGAGCGTCTAATGTGAATAAACCATCTTCACTAGTTTCGCCTGGTTTAATTTTTAATAATTCTTCAAATTTGTCTAAGACTAATTGAGAGCCTTTAACGTAACAGGCAGTTCCTAAACAGACACCCACAACATATTTTCCTTTTGGGGTGAGTGAGAAGAATGAATAAAAGGTGACGACTCCGTAGATTTCACTCACTGGGATACCAGTAAGAAGTGAAACTAATTCTTGAACTTCTAATGGGATATATCCGTATTCTTTTTGAATGTCGGATAAGATCATCATTAGAGGAGTGCCTTCACCTTTGTAACGATTAACAATTTCAGTTATTTGCTTTACAGCCGCACTTTGTAAATGTGCCATAACAAGCCTCCTTCGCTATTACTTAGTAATAGTATGCATAAATATTTTAG
>CADCNT010000012.1 GCA_902802905.1 uncultured Erysipelotrichaceae bacterium
CCTCGTTCGACTTGCATGTATTAGGCACGCCGCCAGCGTTCATCCTGAGCCAGGATCAAACTCTCAATGTTTGTATTCTAGTTCAAAATTATTATCTGGTTTTTGTAAATTAAAAAATTGACGTTTGTTGTTTGTACATCTGTTTAGTTTTCAAAGATCAGTTGCATGCTCTATTACGTAGTAATACGTCGCCATCTCTGGACTGCATGCTTGAATATACTACCACCATTAGTATTTTTCAGTCAACAACTATTTTAAATTTTTTTTAGATTTTTTTACCGACCTATTATTTATACAAATAAATGGCAGTTTCAAAGGGTATTATACGCGCACACGCACACGCATGTCCACATATTTATAATAAAAATGATGCTGGGGTTTCCAACATCATTCTTTTAATTATTTTTTTAATTATTTTCTTCCAAAGATAATAACTAAGAAATAAATAATTCTAATTAATATATAGACAAAATCTACATAAAGTGTGAATGCGCAGTATAACGCTAAGTTGTTGCTCATCGCACCACGTTCACAGATCTTCTTGATGTTCCAAATGTCAAACATTGTAATGAACATCACCGCTGCAAATAAAGCGAATGAGACAATCCACATAATTGTGGTTGATTGAATTAACCAGTTAACAATACCTAAGATCACGCCACCAAAGATTAAACCCATACCAATCATGAGTAATGGTGATAAATTACCTTTGGTAAGAACGGCAATGAGCGTCATGACTAGGAAGATGCCACAAGTAATGCCGAAGGCTAAGCCAAGAATTCTCCAATCGATTAGAATTGTGAACGAGGAGAGTAATACCCCCATCAATACACAATAGATGATTGCAGGGACGGCAATAGAGTGTTTTCCTCGTAACGTGACAAATTGAATTACCAACATCATGATGATAAGAACAATTGCACTGCCGATCATAATGCCATAATAGACATTAGCGACGAGTTGTTTATCTGGATTGTTAACTAATGCGTAATAGACTGCAGCACCAACACCAAACGCCACTGCGATAGTGATGGCGAGGCCAATAAACATGTAGAAGAAGACTTTGGCAAAACTAAGAGTACCGCTCGAGGTTTTACTATCAACTACTTCACTATGGCCATATCCAACTACAGGATCTGACATAGTTACCTCCTACTTATAGAATATTAGTTAATAATTCTTCAAATGATTCAATCTTTAAGCTGGCTCCACCAACTAAAGCACCATCAACATTTGGACAAGATAAATATTCTTTAACGTTAACAGGTTTGACAGAACCACCATATAAGACTCTGATTTCATCAGCGACACTACCAAACATATCTCTTAAAGTTTCTCTTACAAAGCCACAGATATCTTCAGCAATTTCACTAGATGCATTTTTACCAGTACCGATAGACCAGACTGGTTCATAAGCAACGACTAAACGTTTGACATCGTCAGCGGAAAAGTCAGCTAAACCTTCACGAACTTGTCTACCCACTACTGCTTTAGTTTGACCAGCTTCAAATTCGGCTAAAGTTTCACCAACACAGTACACAGGTACCATATTGTTTTCAAACAAGACTTTCATCTTGTCGTGACATTTTTGGTTGGTTTCATTATCATAGGCTCTTCTTTCGGAGTGGCCGATGATAACCCAATCGATACCAAATTCTTTTAACATTGGTACACTAACTTCACCAGTATAGGCACCATGGTCCATAAAATGGACGTTTTGGGCGGCAACGATCATATCTTTAGAAGCAAATTCTTTAACTGTAGCTAAAGATAAATATGTTGGAGCGACACCAATTTCAATATTATTCTTTTTGGCTAAGGCGGCAAATGGAGCGCTTGCTAAAGCAAATTCTTTTGCTTCGCTAGCGAGTTTATTCATTTTCCAGTTGCCAAGTAATAATTTCTTTCTCATCTTATGCAATAACATCGATTCCTGGAAGATGACCATCGTTTTCGATCATTTCAAGGGATGCTCCTCCACCTGTAGAAACATGTGAGAATTTTTCTTTAAAGCCTAATTTCTTAGCAGCAGAAGCGGAGTCACCACCACCGATAACGGTAAAGGCATCTTTAAGTTCTGCACAAGCTTTACAAACGGCAACGGTACCAGCGGTGAATTCGTCTTTTTCAAAGACGCCCATCGGACCATTCCAGAATACTGTCTTAGCTTTAGCGATTTCGTTAGCGAATAATTCTCTACTCTTAGGACCGATATCCATACCTTGGAATCCTTCTGGGATATCGCCTTCAACGACTTTAATCACTTTTGGTTCTTCGAAATCATCTGCAACAACAGCGTCGACTGGTAATAAGATTTTGCCAGTGTCATACATACGTTTTGCATATTCGACTTGGTCAGCTTCAAATGGGGAATTACCGACTTCTTTACCTAAGGCTTTATAGAAGGTATACGCCATCGCACCACCAATAATAATCTTGTCACATTTCTTGCTTAAAGAATCGATGACTTTGATTTTATCAGAGACTTTAAATCCGCCTAAAATAGCGACATATGGTCTTCTTTCAGAAGGAACATCAACTACCTTTTGTAAGGAGACGACTTCTTTTTCCACTAAGTAACCGATAGCGACTTGTTTACCTTCACCTTTTAAGATTTCAGGAATACCAAATGTAGAGGCATGGGCTCTATGAGCACTACCGAAGGCATCCATAACAAAGGCATCACCAAGAGCGGCCCATTCCTTAGATAATTCTGGGTCATTCTTTTCTTCGCCTTTTTCATAACGGGTATTTTGCATTAATAAGACTTCGCCGTCTTTGAGTTCAGCGACCATCTTCTTTAATTCTTCACCGCGTGTAGCTGGGCAGAATTTGACTTCTTGGCCGAGTAATTCGCCTAAGCGAACTGCAACTGGAGCCATGTTGTTCTTTTTCTTTTGTTCTTCAACCACTTCTGGGGCTTCTTTATGTTTCACTTTTCCTAAGTGAGACATTAAAACCACTCTTGCTCCTTTAGCAAGGAGTTCTTTGATGGTTGGTAAGGCTGCAACGATTCTGTTGTCATCAGAGATAACGCCACCCTTTTGAGGAACGTTAAAGTCAACTCTAACGATGACACGTTTGCCTTTTAAATCTTTCATGTCTTTAACTAATAACATAATTTTTCTCCTTTAGTATTAGTAAAGCGCCCAAACTGGGCGCTTATTTAAGTGTTTTAATTACTTCCTATAACGCCCAATACTTATTTGAGTTCAGCAAAGTATTTGATGGTACGAACCATTTGGGATGTATAAGAGTTTTCATTGTCATACCAAGAGACGACTTGGACTTGGAATAAGCCATCAGCGATCTTGGTGACCATGGTTTGAGTGGCATCGAATAAGGAGCCAAATCTCATACCGATGACGTCGGATGACACTAATTGTTCTTCAGTATAGCCGAAGGATGCACTGGCTTGTGCTTTCATAGCAGCATTGATAGCTTCTTTGGTGACTTCTTCACCTTTGACAACTGCCACTAAGATTGTGGTTGATCCAGTTGGGACTGGGACACGTTGTGCACTACCGATTAATTTGCCATTTAATTCAGGAATGACTAAGCCGATAGCTTTGGCAGCACCTGTACTATTTGGAACGATGTTAGCAGCACCAGCACGGGCTCTTCTTAAATCACCTTTTCTGTGTGGTCCGTCTAAGATCATTTGATCACCGGTATAAGCGTGAACTGTAGTCATAATACCGGATTGAATTGGGAATGCATCGTTAAGAGCTTTCGCCATTGGTGCTAAGCAGTTTGTGGTACAGCTAGCAGCGGAGATAATAGTATCTTCTGGTTTTAAGGTCTTTTCATTAACTGAGAAGACGATGGTTGGTAAGTCATTTCCTGCAGGAGCAGAGATAACGACTTTTCTAGCACCAGCATCAATGTGTGCTTGTGCTTTGGCTTTAGAGGTGTAGAAACCTGTACATTCTAAGACGACATCAACACCTAATTTGCCCCATGGTAATTTTTCAGCTTTTGGTTCAGCATAGATGGTGATTTCTTTGCCATCAACAGTGATTGAACCAGGAACTAAAACTGCCTTGGTTTCTTCGTCAACGACTGGTTCTTTGGAGCTAACGGTGTGTAAATTTTCACCAACAACACCACAGTAACCACCTTGAGCGGTATCATATTTTAATAAGTTAGCCAACATTTTTGGGGAAGTTAAATCGTTAATGGCAACGATTTCGTAACCTTCTGCACCAAACATTTGTCTGAAGGCTAAACGGCCGATACGACCGAATCCATTAATTGCAACTTTTACTGACATTAAATAAATGCCTCCTTCTTTAAACTGCGTATATAGTTTATACTATATCGATTTTTTCATGCAATAAAAAAGTATCAAATTTATAAATTTTGATACCTAAGGAATATCTTGCCATATTGGTTTCGTTTTCAAAATATATACTTAAACAGACATTGACATATCTTGAATCATAATAAGTAAAGGCATCAAAAGATAAATAATTGTTCTCTATTTGTTTTCTAACTAAATCTTCTAAAGAAGATTCAAAATAGCCATTAAATCTTTCGTATTTTGCTCCAGCATTGTATAAAACAGCAACACTATTATCAAATAACGCTTCAGCATCGGTTAAAGTAGTTTCTTTGATGTAGTAAACTGCAGCATATTCACACAAATTTTCAGTTAAGTCAGCTCCATGATATTCTCCGTTTGGTTGCGCTAAATCTGAAAATCCGTATTTATTCAAGATATCTAAGTCCCAATCTTTATATTTAACAAGGCTTTTTTCTCTGTTTATAATTTCCACGGATTTAGAAAGACTAAATGAAGTTATTTCATAATCATCTGAAACAAAACCATCTTCTAAACATGTCCAAGTATACTTTAAACATAGTTTGGAACTAATATCAATTATGTATTCTTCACGCCACATTTCAACTTTGTCTGAAAGGCCTGGATATCTATCATATTCATAAACATATTTGCAACATTCTCGATTAAGAAATGTAGTTGATTCCTTGCTGGTGTAATAAATAGAATCACAGGCCATTAACAAAGAACCAGTGAAAGCACCAACATAGAAGTGATGAGATGGGGAATCGTCTTTAAAATAAAAGGTGTTGCAATCTAAATATTGTCCATCTTCACGATGATAATCTAAAAAATAGTCATCAAATAAACGCATTAAATCCTTATGTTCGCCCGTTTCATCATGACGATCCGTACTAAAGAAGATATATTCGCTATCGGAAGCGATAGTAAACGAATATTGTCTATCATAACTGGTGGCTATACCAGAGATTTCGCAGCCATTGAACAATGTATCTATTAATTCTTCTTTGCTTGCAGTAGTCTCTGTTTTTGGTTTGTTATTATCGCCACTATTGTTGTTTGGTTTGTTACAGCCAAGTAGCAAAAAAGGTATGAGACACATAAATAAAGTTTGGTGTTTTAATGGTTTCATTGGCTATTCCTCTACTATTTATGTTACCAACTATTTGTGCTCATTTATATCAACAATTACATTTTGTCTAAGCTCTTCAAAATTTCTTTTGATTGTATCAACCATCTTTTTTCTATCAATGTTATTTTTATCCAAATGAAATCGTATTTTGTTTGCGACATCTTCATCAAAATAAGAAATGAAATCAATGTATTTTGCTAGCTCAGGCAACACTTCCGCTTCTTCATCTTTTAGCAAAAGTAAAATTTTGTCAGTTTCTTTCACTAACAAATAATAGTCAGATTCGATGCAATGCCTTCCTTTATATATAGATAAAAGAAAATCTGGAATAATCCAGATTATATATTAATATAAGCCTTTTTTATATTCGCCTTTATCCACCAAAGCTTTTAAGGCTGCAACAACGCCTGGCTTATCTTCTTTATAAGTAACACCAAACCAAACGGAAGAAGTCTCTAAAACTTTTAATGTGGCTTTATCTTCGTGGACTAACTCATCCACGACTGTTGGAATTAAGAATTCAGATTTAGGAACATTGATGTTCTCTTTAAGCCAAGCTGGGAATCTATTTCTTAAATGATCAATTAAATCTAAGTTGAAAGCAAATAAGTTCATGCTTACGAGTTGAGTTGGAGGTACTTCGAATGACGCGCTACCATCAAGTGGGGAGCAAACAATTTTGCCATCCTTTTTCTCGATTGATGATTCCACTAACTTTGTTAAATAACCATTTTCATGGAAAGCGACACCTCTTTTAACAGCACCATTTTCAGTCATAGTGTTAGCGACGTTAAAAGCAACATTCGCGTATTTGCCTCTGCTACCTTTTGGTAAACCAGCTAAATATTTATAAGCGACTTCATAGGTTTCTCTGCCATAGAAATCATCACCGTTAATAATAATGAAGTCTTCTTTAATTAAATCACGGGCAGCGTAAATCGCATGTGCGGTTCCCCATGGTTTTTCTCTTCCTTCCGGAACTTTGAATCCTTCTGGAAGGTCATCTAATTCTTGGAAAGCATAGTCAACTTTGATAAGTTTTTCGACTCTTTTACCAATCGAATTTTTGAAGTCTTCATAGAAAGCTTTTTTAATAATAAAGACAACAGAGTTGAAGCCTGCTCTTTTGGCGTCATAGATTGAATAGTCGAGTAAAAAATTCCCGGCCTCATCCATCTTTTCCATTTGTTTGAGTCCACCGAAACGGCTTCCCATACCTGCTGCTAAAATAACTAATTGCATAATTTTTCTCCTAACTTTTCTATTATATCTCAATCTTCGAAAGATTGTATGCCTTTAAATAAAGTTGATAAATCAACCTCGAGGGCTGAAGCGATTCTTTCAAGCACTAAAACTGAAGGGTTTCTCGCTCCTCTTTCTAAATCAGAAATGTAGTTTTTGTTCACATTCGCTTCTAGGGCCAAGTCTAACTGCGACATTCCTAACTGTTTTCTTAAATATCTAATACGCATTCCAAGTTGGGTTAACGTGTTCATACTTTTATTCCCTTTAATCTTATATATAAATCATGTAAGTCTCTTAACATGTGATTGACATTACTTTTTGTAATAGTGATACCAAATTCATCTGAAAGCTTTTCTGCTAGTTCTTTCATAGAGGCAGATTCATACTCCATACGTAAATAGCAAAGCATCTCTTTTTTTGGATTATGAAGATTATGAATGCCTAAATGTTTATCGATATATTCAATCTCTTGAATTTGTCTTTTCGCAATAGCGACTGTTTTTTGCATATTCGCTAAATCAGAATTAATTAAACGATTCGCATTGTTTTGGAAATCGCGATACGCACGTTGATTTTCAAATTCCATACAGCTATCCGCTGCGCCAATCATCACTAGGAAGTTAGATATCTGATCGCTTTTTTTAAAATAGATAACATATTTATCTCTTCTTTTAATAATTTTTGGAGACATCTCAATCTTCTTATATTTTAAAAATAGCTTAGATAACCATTTTGCATAGTTTTCACTGACAGTGGTAATTTCTAAATGATAATTACTAGTGGCAGGAGAATTAATGGAGCCACTAGCAAGAAACGCCCCCGCAAGATAGCCAGAAATCGTCTCATCGTTATAAACGATTTCTTTAGGAATTTTACCCTCCAAAAAGGAAACGGATAATCTTTCTAATAAAGCATCCGCATCAAAAATAGTGACGATATAGTATGTTTTTTTACGACGATTGTTACGTTTTAAAAAATCAAGTTTGACAGTAACATTAGGGTCTAAAGTCTTAATCGATGAATATATAAATTTAGCAATCTTTGCGTTTTCCGTTCTTAAAACAATATCAGTGGCTTTATTAGAAAATTTAATTACTCCATTGATACGAATATAGGCACTCAAAAGTGCCTCTAATCGTTCATTTGAAAGAGCAACTTCACTGACTAATTCTTCTTTAACAAATTGGGAAAAGGTGAAGGTTTGTTTCATTTTATTCCTCGTTTAATTGAGGGGAATCTCTATGAATGACTTGTGTACGGTAGTCTTTAGCGAAGTGTTTGCTTAAATAATTAGCGACAAAAGTAGAACGATGTTGACCACCACTACAGGCAATGCCCACTGTGTAGCTACTTCTGCCATCGATTTGCACTTCTTTTAAAGCAGTAGTGAGATAACTCACTAAGTTATCCAATACTTCTTGAGTAACTGGAAAGGACATCATATAGTCAATAACTGGTTGGTCTTTACCATTAAGTTCTTTTAAAGAATCGTTCCAATATGGATTAGGAATCATTCTTGTATCTAAAAACATATCGATACCTTGTGGGATGCCGTTTTTAATTCCAAAGGAAATAAAGGTTACTGATAAAAGTTTTTCGTCTTCCACATTAGCGAGGAATTTATAGACAATCGCTCTTAATTGTTTGACGGTTAATGTTGAAGTATCAATATATAAATCCGCTTCATTAACGATATCAAGGATATCTCTAATATCCATCTTAATCGCATCAGAAGTTGAGAGCTTAAATCTCGCACTTCTAGGATGGACGTGACGTGATAAAGCATAACGTTTATTTAATTCGTGTTCTGAACAATTTAAAACGATATATCGGTAATTAGCGTCTTTTCTTTTCTTTAAAATTTTAAAGATATCTTTTCCACTTCCAGCGTTAAGCATTAAGCAGAAATTATTTAATTCTGAATCTTCTTTTAAAAGATCATCCACAACAGCGTTTATGGAGTTTGTGGTTGGATTTTTAATTACTAAATAACCGAGTTCTTCGAAAACAAATTCAACACTAGATAAACCAGAACCACTAGGACCAGCAATTACGACAATGTTTTTCATTTAGTTAAATACTCCTCAATGGATTTAGCTGCCACCATGCCGTCATGCTCCGCCAAATAGATTTGTCTAATGTCGCGTGGAAGGACATCACCGCCCGCAAAGCAACCACTGACACTGGTGGACATATTTTTTTCAACAGGGATATTTCCCCATTCATTTTTAATATCTAACTTAATAAATTTGGTGTTTGGGTCTTGTCCCACTAGAGGGAAGCAGCCTTGAACTTCAAGCACTTTTTCTTCACCAGTTTCACGATGTTGAATTTTCACCGCTTCTAGTTTCTCTTTTCCAATAAATTCCAAAGGAATGTATGGAGTAAGGATGGTTGTGTTATCAAATGCTTTTAATTCATCCACAAGTTTGGCTGAACCACGGAATTCATTTCTTCTATGGATGAGATATAAATGTTTTACTAAACCTGCTAAATGGATGGCTTCTTTTAAAGCGGCGTTACCACCACCGATAACTAAAACATCTTGGCCTTTAAAGAAGTGTCCATCGCAAAGAGCGCAATAGCTGATGCCGTGGCCAAATAATTCGTCTTCATTAGCTAAGCCCATTTTTCTTTCTACTGTTCCAGTAGCAACATAGACAGTTTTTGATTTATAAGTAGCGTTTAATCCTTGGGAAATAAAAGTATCGCCTTCTTTATCTAAAGAGATGATTTCATCCCCAACAAAGTTTACTTTATGGTCTAACACTCTTTGATAGAAAATCATTGCGAGATCTGGTCCAGGGATTTCTTTTTGTCCAGGATAGTTATCCACTCGAGGAGCGATATTAATTTTTCCTCCTGGCATCCCTTTTTCAATTAAGGCAATATCAAAGCCTTTATCATGAAGATATAAAGCCGCCCCAATTCCAGTTGGGCCTGCGCCAATAATGACACAATCAAAAATCTTATCCATAAATCTTCTCCTTTAAATCTAAATATGAATTAATTTTAAATGTTGGTTTTAATTCTGGAGATAACACTCTTGGTCCCCAATTCACTAATGCACAATCAATCCCTGCGGATATCGCGCTATCTAAATCGACTTTGTTATCGCCAATATATAAAGATGAATCTTTATCGCTATGGAAATATTCAATTGCTTTTAAGATGCCTTCTCCATTTGGTTTCGGGTTTTTAACATCATCAAAACCAACAATCACTTCAAAAATGCCATCTAGCCCAATGCATTTAAGACAGTACTCAGTTAAATGATGGAGTTTATTTGTCACCACTCCAAGTTGATATCCTTTTTCTTTTAATTCTAGAAGCACTTCTCTGCTATTTGGGTATCTATGAGTATGAGTGGCGTAAAGCCCACTACTGACTTTATGGAATTCATCAAACATGAATTGTTGATCCATATTTGGAAATTCTTTTTTCAAAGTGTCTCTAATTGGGGGACCAGAAAAATAAATGATTTCCTCATCTGGAGTTCTCACTCCATTACGATATTTATCATATAAAACATACATCGCTGCTCTAATCATTTCGTCAGTGTCAGCGACAGTGCCGTCCATATCAAATAATAAAGTCTTATATTTACTCATGTTTTTCTTTAAGTTGTTTTACTGTTTCTTTTGCTCTTAGTAAGTAAATAATTGCACATCCAAAAATAAAGAAGAGTGATAAACCAATCACTAGCATAATTAAACTCACATTATATGGGTCAAAGGCAATCATATTGCTTCTTGTGTTTTTCGCCATAAAAATCGCACCAATAATGATTAAACCGATTGATAAGATGCCAAAGAATGAGAATACGCAGTTGGTCCACGCTAAACTTACTTTCTTGAAAGTGACATTGCCTTTCTTTTTATCAATGAGATATCTCACCAAGTGATTAGCAAAAATCAAGAATGTGCCCACTAAAACAAAGATAATCGACCAGAACCATGACCAATATCCATCTTGGCCCATGTTGTAATGCTCATGTCTAAGTGGTTCTAAAGCGACACGAGTTAAGCCATACCAAACAATATATGCAAAGCATAAGTCGCCTAATTCTAGATATTTTCTTAAGCCTTTGCCAAACGCAAAACGAATGACAAAGTAGCCAATAAAGTTCGTTAAGAATTCAATATAGAAAAGTGGTAGATAAATATATCCTAGATCTGCTTTACCCGCAAATTCGGAATAAGCAGCGTTATTTAAAACAATTTTTGGTAGCCACCAGAAATTAGAGGCTAAAACAGGATTACCATGGACTTCACAGTTAAAGAAGTTGCCCCATCTACCAACACCTTGGGCCACTAAGATACATGGAACGATAATATCTATAGCAAGCCAAATGCTATATTTCTTGTTTCTCCATATAAACCAGAGAACACCGACAATAATACCCACTAAAGCACCAGAGATAATGGTTAATCCACCTTCCCAAATAGCTAAAGGTGCCCACCATTCACCAGCTGCAACTCTTTGCGCAAAAGATATGCCACCTTCTGAAACCTTGTTCCATTCACCAATGACATAGCCAAGTCTAGCGCCGATTATGCCAGCAGGGAAAGCAACAAAGAATGTGGATTCAAGGATGCCGTGCTTACCATATTCCACATAAAATCTATGATCACAAATAACATAGACAAGGATGGCGCCAGAAAGAATGCATATTGCATACCAAGCAATTTTAAAGCCACTAGCGTTTTGTCCTGGATATAACCAACCAGCAGCGCCCACTCCGTTAACTAAAGGATAGTCTAAGTGGTCAGCAATGCCGTTAGTGAGTAATAATAAACCAATTAAAGTCGCTGCAGTGGCAAAAAAGATGGAACGGTAAATCCATTTATCTAGCTTCTCTGGAACTTCTTTACCATAATAATGGATGATAAAAGCGTAGGTTCCACTAGATAAGCCTAAACCAAATAGAAGGGAACCAAATATTAATTGCACCCATTCTCCAGCGTTTAAAGCGTACTGACGATAAATACTTAAGAATAAGAAAATGAGGAAAGTGGCAACACTGATTGCTGCACTAAAGAAGATTAAGCGTTTAGTTTCCAAAGGATAGTTATTGGCTAAAGGAGTTGGTGATTTCACCATCTTCATCACTTTATAGATGCCAAAGCCAAATATTCCTAAGGCAATAACAATTGCAATAATCATCAAGACAAGTCCTAACATATTATTCACCTAACACTTTCTTTAAATATTCACCGGTATAGCTATTTTTACTCTTAGCAATTTCTTCTGGAGTTCCAGTGGCGATAATTTTACCGCCTCGATCGCCTCCATCCGGTCCAATATCAATGACATGGTCCACTACTTTAATTACATCAAGGTTATGCTCAATGACGATAACAGTGTCTCCATGGTCGACAATACGCTGCAAAACAGCGATTAATTGTTTCACATCATGAGAATGTAAACCAGTAGTAGGCTCATCTAAGATATATAAAGTTTTGCCGGTAGGTTTTCTTTGTAGCTCATAGGCAAGCTTAATTCTTTGGGCTTCACCACCAGAAAGTGTGGTTGCTGCTTGTCCTAGTTTGATATAACCTAAGCCGACATCATATAAAATTTGAATTTTGTTTTTAATTTTTGGGAAATTAGAGAAGAATTCTAAAGCATCTTCTACAGTCATCTCTAAAACATCATATATTGTTTTACCTTTATAGGTAACTTGTAAGGTTTCTTCGTTATAGCGTTTGCCGTTACATGCATCACATCTTACATAAACATCTGGCAGGAAGTTCATTGGTACACGAGTAACACCCGCACCTTCACATTTTTCACATCTTCCTCCAGAAACATTAAAGGAGAATCTACCTTTATCAAAACCTCTTGCTTTGGCTTCCACAGTATTAGCGAATAAGTCTCTAATTTCATCAAATAATTTGATATATGTAGCAGGGTTACTTCTTGGAGTTCTACCAATTGGTTCTTGGGAGACGTTAATCACTTTATCGACAAGATCGAAACCAGAATAAGATTTCACTTCTCCTGGGAATACTTCTTTGCCAGTAAAATATTTCACTAATTGAAGATATAGAGTTTGGTTAACTAAAGAAGATTTACCTGATCCAGAAACACCGGTAACCGCAATAAAAGTGCCTAATGGGAATTTAACATTAACATTTTTTAGATTATTAACTTTTACCCCTTTAAGTTCGATGAATTTGCCGTTACCTTTTCTTCTCTCTTTAGGTACTTCAATTTTCTTTCTACCGCTTAAATAATCCGCAGTAAGACTATTTTTACATTTTAAAAGTCCAGGAACATCACCTTGATAAATGATTTCCCCTCCATGAATTCCAGCGCGTGGTCCAATATCCACAACATAGTCGGCTTGTCTAATCGTTTCTTCATCGTGTTCCACTACCACTAGGGTGTTACCGACATCTCGCATTTGCTTTAAAGTTTGAATTAGTTTTTCATCATCTTTTTGATGTAAACCAATACTAGGCTCATCTAAAACATAAAGGATACCAGTTAATTTAGAGCCGATTTGCGTGGCTAATCTGATACGTTGCGACTCTCCGCCACTTAAAGTCATTGCCATACGGGAAAGAGTTAAATAGTCTAATCCCACATCGCATAAGAAAGAGACACGAGAATCAATTTCTCTAATTACCATATTAGCGATTGTTAAATCACTTTCGCTTAATTTATCTTTTAAAGAGTTAATCCAAACTTTTAATTCGGATAACTGCATGCAAGTGACTTCATAAATGTTTTTATTATCAATTAAAACTGCGAGAGCTTGTTGATTTAATCTTGCTCCATTACAGGTGGTACAAACACTATCACGCATAAACTTCTCATAGTAGTCTCTCATGAAATCAGATGTTGTATCTTGATAGAGTCTTTCTACTTTAGTTTTCACACCTTCAATATAGCCAAGACGATTCATCACATTGCCACTTGAACTCTTGAGTTGATATTTATGGATATCAGTAGAGCCTAAAAAGACGATTTGTTTTTGTTTTTCAGTCAACTCATTAAATGGTACATCTAAAGGAACTTTATATAAGTCACAAAGAAGTTTCATCTCTTGCCATTCCAGATTTTTGGTGTTTACTACATTCTTATAGTAATCAATCGCACCTTCAGAAATAGATAATTCTGGATTAGGCACTAATAAAGAAGGATCAGCTTCTCGCTTAATTCCTAAGCCACGACAATCTGGACAGAACCCCATCGGAGCGTTAAATGAGAATAATCTAGGCTCTAACTTTGGTACCGAAAAACCACACACAGGGCATGTATGTCGATCAGAAAGCACTTTTTCTTCAATATCGCTATAAATGATAAGTAAGCCATGAGACCAATCTAGCGCCGTTTCAATAGATTCAAAGATACGGCTACGATTTTCGGCTTTAACAACGATTCTATCAACGACAATATCGATATCATGTTTGTTGTTTTTAGGAAGTTCTTTTACTTCATCAATCGTAGTAAATACTCCATCCACTCTTAGTCGGACAAAGCCACCACTTCTGATTTTATCTAAGATATCTTTATGGGTTCCTTTTTCTTTATGCACCACTGGGGACAATAATTGAATTTTCGTGCCTTCTGGATAATTTAAGACGATATCCGTCATGTTAGTGACACTGAAGGAGATGATTGGTTCATGATGAGTTGGACAATATGGAACGCCTACTCGACCAAAAAGCAATCTTAAATAATCATAGATTTCCGTGACTGTACCCACTGTACTTCTTGGGTTATGGGATACTGATTTTTGGTCAATGGCGATACTTGGAGACAAGCCATCAATTCCATCAACATCAGGCTTTTCATAGTTACCTAAAAACTGTCTAGCATAGCTAGATAGCGATTCCATATATCTTCTTTGACCTTCAGCGAATAAAGTATCGAAGGCTAAAGTTGATTTACCACTTCCTGATAAACCGGTAAACACCACTAAAGATTCTTTAGGAATGGTGACATTAACGTTTTTTAAGTTATTCTCTCTAGCGCCTCTAATGACGATATTTTTTTCCATAAGTGCATTTATTTTAGCAAGAGAAAATAAATGTTTCTACTATTATGCGTGTAGTTGGGTAAAAAAATAACGATTGATTAACAACCGTTATTCATACATATTCGCATCAACATCAAGTTTTAAGGCTTCTATCGCTGGGGCGATGTCGCTACTATTGATGGTGATTATCTTATCAAAGAATTCTTTGTCAACTTGGGTTGGCTTTTGGAATTTACAGAAGAACATTTCTAATGCTTCTGGAGGAATTGGATATTCTCTTTGTAAGTTTTGATTACATACGACTTGTTTATCGATATCCCAAACCACTAAGACGAGTTCATCAAATAATGGCTTTAGTTCCTTATTTCTATCCACTCTTAATTCTGGAGAAATATGAGTCGCATCAAGAATGACCACTCCATCTTTATCTTGTGAATAAGTTTTAGCAAGTCCAATAAAAATTTTCCACATCAATTCATCGTTTTCTAAGTTGGACTGAGTGCCACCAATCTCTTTTCTTAGTTGGTCACTACTCACCACATAAACGTGACTTGATTTAATCTTTTTGATGGTCTTAGAGAAGTAGCTTTTTCCGCTTCCTGGGACACCTGCTAACACTACTAACTTATTCATATATGAATATTATGGAGAATATGTCTCTTTTTTTCAACAAAAAAGACCTCAAGTTAATGAGGTCTAAATTTGCTTGTTAGAATTAGGCGAGTAATTCTCTTTTTAAAGATTCGACAACCGCTTTTCTATCAGCGAGTTCTTCTTCGGATAAAGAGGCAACTTTTTCTTTTGCCCAAGCAATCTTTTCTTCACTGACTTCGCCAGCTTTTAAGACGGCTTTTTCCGCTTTGCGATAATCTTTCTTTAAGATTTTGAGAAGTTCTTCGTTTTGTTTTCTAATTTCGATTTTTTGTCTAACGACATTTAAGTAACTTTCAGGAACGTATGAAGAGATGATTTTTTCTCCTTCTCTCCATTGACGGTAGTAATACTTATGTCCGGAAATAACTTTCACAGAAATGTAACCACGTGGTAAAGAAGCGATTACTTTTTCAATTTCTGAAACTTCAATTAAAGACTCTAATAAGACTTCAACTTGTCTTTCACTTTTTTTCATAATGAGACTTCCTTTCTTTGTGGATTATAGACCGAACTTTTTAATTCTTTCCCATCTATCTTGAGCGTACTTCTCGGCTTTAGTTAATAATTCTTCAGCGTGCTCTGGATTGACTTTTGGTAATTGAGAGAATCTAGTTTCAGTCATGATGAATTCTCTAAACTTGGTGTAGTCAGGATCTTTCATGTCGATTTGTAAGCCTGGTTTGCCTTCGGCCACTAAACGTGGATCGTATCTGAAGCATTGGAAGTAACCGCATTCAACGGCTTTCTTCTCTTGCTTCATGGAGTTGGATAATCCGCCTTTAATACCGTGGTTAGCACATGGAGCGTAACAGATAACTAAGGATGGTCCGTTATAGCTTTCAGCTTCTTTTAAGGCTTTAATAGCGGCAACTGGGTTAGCACCTAAAGCGATTTGGGCAACATAGACGTTACCATAGCTCATAGCGATTAACGCTAAGTTCTTTTTAGGAGTTAATTTACCAGAAGCAGTAAATTTAGCGATACTACCAGTTTGTGAGGACTTGGATGATTGTCCACCAGTGTTGGAATAGACTTCGGTATCTAAGACTAAGATGTTAACATCTTCTTCGTTAGCGATAACGTGATCAAGTCCGCCATAACCGATATCATAGGACCAACCATCACCACCGATGATCCAAACTGATTTATCTTGTAAGTCTCTTTCGTAAGCTAATACGCCTTTGACTTCTTCATCTTTAGAGGCTTTAATTAAAGCCACTAATTCTGGAACAATTCTTCTAGAAGCAACTCTATCTTTGATGTTTTCAAAGTATTCTTCAATCTTCGCTTTGAGTTCTGGTTCCACTGCTTCTTTTCTAGCTTCTAAGATAGAAATGGCAGCTTTGAGTTTGGCATCTGTTGCCACTCTCATACCATAACCGAATTCAGCATTATCTTCGAATAAGGAGTTAGCCCAAGCAATACCTTGACCTTCTTTATCGGTGCAGAATGGAGTTAATGGAGTAGAACCACTATAGATGGATGAACAGCCAGTAGCGTTAGCGACTAACATGTCTTTACCAAATAATTGTGAGACTAATCTGTAATATGGAGTTTCACCACATCCAGCGCAAGCGCCAGAGATTTCCATATATGGCATCATGAAGCCGACACCTTTAGGTGTAGCTTGTAATGCTGCTGGTAATTTATCCGCTTTGTAGGAAACGTGTTTGAATAAGTATTCAGCAGCTTCTTCTTGTGGGAATTGAGATTTAGCTTCCACCATTTCAAGAGCGATTTTACCAGTTTTGTTTGCGTTACATTCAGCAACACAGAGACCACAGCCAACACAGTTACGTGGAGAGACTTGGATTCTATATTGATGTCCTGGAACACCCATTGCTGGTTTGACATCGTCTTTGACTAAAGCTGGTGCTTTGGCTAATTCTTCTTCGTTTAACAAGAATGGTCTAATTGTCGCGTGTGGACAGACGAATGCACATTGGTTACATTGAATACAGTTTTCTTTGTGCCAGAGTGGAACTCTATCAGCAATACTTCTTTGTTCACGATATGTGATATCTGGATTCATAGTGCCATCGAGTAATTCGAATTCGGTGAATTTAGAGACTGGTAAGTCATCTCCACCTAAGTTACCCATAACAGCGACATAGGAATCAAAGTATTCATCACCAGTTAATGGTCTTTCGAATTTTGGTTCGAGTTTTGCCCATTCTGGGTCGACTTTAACTTCTCTTAAGCCTTCGGTACCAGCATCAATTGCTTTCCAGTTGAGTTCGACAATGTCTTGGCCTTTCTTGGCGTAGGATTTTTCCGCGAATTTCTTCATCCATTTGTTAGCTTCATCATAAGGCATAATATCTTGGTTAAGATAGAAGAATGAAGCTTGGAGAATGGTATTGGTGTGTCTACCCATACCGATTTCGCTTGCAATCTTATTAGCGTCGATGACATAGAATTTTGCATGTTTCTTCGCTAATTGATATTTGGCTCTATTTGGCATTAATCTGACTAAGTCTTCATCAGACATATCAGTGTTGAGTAAGAATGTGCCGCCTTCTTTTAAGTTCTTGAGCATATCAAATTTGAATAAGTATGTGTCTAAGCTACAAGAGATAAAGTTAGCGTTTTGCACGTAATAAGCAGATCTAATTGGAGTTTTACCAAATCTTAAGTGGCTACGAGTAACACCGCCAGCTTTTCTAGAGTCATATGCGAAATAAGCTTGTGCATATTGTCCAGTTGCGTCACCAATAATCTTAATAGAAGATTTATTAGCGGAGACGGTACCATCACTACCTAAACCATAGAATAAGCAGGATGTGTAGTCAGCTTTGACGTGGAAGTTGTCATCCACTGGGATGGACTTATGTGTGACATCATCGTTAATGGAGACGGTGAAGTCATGATGTCTTTTATCACTGGCTAAGAAATCATAGACAGCTTTGACATCTTTTGGTTGGGTATCCTTAGAGGATAAGCCGTAACGACCACCGATAACTTCGATATCTAAACCAGCTTGTTTGATAACGCTGATAACATCTAAGTATAATGGTTCACCTGTAGCACCCATTTCTTTAGTTCTGTCCAAGACAGCAATTCTCTTTGTGGTCTTTGGTAAGACGGCTAATAAATGTTTAGCAGAGAATGGTCTATATAAGTGAACTTTAACAACACCAATCTTTTCGCCTTTGAGTTCATCGATAACTT
The DNA here is from genome assembly GCA_902802905.1 of uncultured Erysipelotrichaceae bacterium. Classification (GTDB taxonomy): domain Bacteria; phylum Bacillota_I; class Bacilli_A; order RFN20; family CAG-826; genus UBA2450. The sequence goes on from CADCNT010000012.1 coordinate 18,496, forward strand.
CTTTAGCGGTGTCGGTGACACTACCCATAGCAACGATTACTCTTTCAGCATCTTTTGCTCCGTAATAAGTAAATGGAGCGTATTCTCTACCAGTTAAGCGGCTGGCTTCTTTGAAATACTTTTCAGCATATTCGACGACTTTATCAAAGTGAGCGTTTTGTGCTTCTCTACCTTGGAAATAAATATCATCGTTTTCAGCACCACCACGTGTGACTGGGTGAGTGTGTGGGTTCAAAGCACGAGCTCTGAATTTCTCCACTTTATCCATAGGAAGGAGTTTCTTCCATTCATTTTCATCAACAAATTCAACGTTTTGAATTTCGTGAGAAGTTCTAAATCCATCAAAGAAATGACAGACAGGGGTTTCAGCATCAATTGCGAGTAAATGAGCAACTGGGGTTAAGTCAGCGATTTCTTGCACACTATGTGAGCAAATCATGGCGACACCAGTTTGTCTAATCGCATAGATATCTTGATGGTCACCGAAGATGGATAATGATCTGGTGGCTAAGCTTCTCGCGGAGACGTGTAAGACTACTGGTAACAATTCACCGGCCCATTTATAAATGTTAGGAATCATTAAGAGTAAGCCTTGGCTAGCAGTATATGTCGCGGATAATGCACCAGCTTGAAGAGCACCATGGACTGCACCAGATGCACCGGCTTCAGATTGCATTTCACTAACTTTGACGACACTGCCAAAATAGTTTTTTCTACCTTTGCTGGCTTCGACATCAATTACTTCTGCCATTGGTGAAGAAGGAGTAATTGGGTAAATTCCAGCAACTTCAATAAAGTTGTAAGATTCTAATGCGGCTGCGGTGTTGCCATCGACAGAGAGCATTGTCTTTTTAACTTCCATTATGTTATTTCCTCCAAAAATACAAACTTAATATACACACGTGCGAATAATGTTTCAAGGGTAAAAAAAGAAAAAAGACAATTTCTTGTCCTTTTCTTATTTCTTAGCGTTTTTCCTTCGCGCTTGTTCTTCACTAATCAGTTTCTTTAAAATCCTCAAATCTGTATCGCTTAGAACGACATTACGGTCGAGCAATCCGCCGGTAAATGTCATCCTTTTATAAATAAAGTCTGATACAGATTCGTATTGCTCATATTGTTTTTTGTTGATTGGAGGCCTTTTCACAAGAGTGTTGTTTTTTGCTTCTTCTTTTTCAATCACAAACTTCTTTAAAGTAGGGATGAGTTCCATCAAATTGAACTCTGGATCCATCATAAGGGTAGGCTCAAAATAGGATAAATTTTCATTGATGATTTCTGGATAGATACCAACAACTTTGGAAAGTCTTTCCGCAGTCACGTATTTCTTGTTCAATTTTACAAGTGCGTTTAAATATTTTTTTACTTCACTAACTTTTGGTTCTTTCATATCCTTGTCCTCTACCTTTAGTTATTTTATCACTTCGAGATCTTAAAGGAATAGAAAAAGCTCACACGGAAGCATGAGCCTAATCTATTAAATTCAGAAATCAGTTATTCTTATTTCTTATTGACTGCGCAATCAACGATGCCTAAGACACCACCAACGACACTGACTGGGTTCCAACATAAAATGTTGAAAACGGTAGCGGTGATGATGAGACCCATGGATGCTTTTTCTTTTCTTGCGATGAAGCTAAGAATAGCGCCTGGGATGGCAAAGATAGCGACAAATAAGAACATAACGGCTATGCCAATGCAGTATTGAGCAAGTGCTTGCCATGTGTTAACTCCGGCCGATTTAGCTAAGTCATTTAAAGCCTTAACAACGTCTTGTGGTAAGTTTGCAAGTGTTGATGGGTCACTTGCGACTGCTGCTGCGATACCACCGTCAACAAAGAAGACGATAGAGAGAACGAGCATAAGAACAGCCATGAGGATAGCTAAAATGCCGCCAATTAAGAATAAAATTCTTGATGCAACTTTCATTTCTATATTTTTCCTTTCTACAAAAAATTATAAAGTATTATTTAAATTTGAAAAAGAAAAAAATAACCACCATTATTTGGTGGTCATCTTTATAAATATAAATTATACTTCTTTTCTACCTTTAGTGGACCAGTAAACAATGCCAACAACGCCACCGGCTAAACTAACAATATTTCCAGCACAAAGATGGATAATTGTGGATGGAATAAGTAGTCCAAGTCCAGGATTTGGTCTGGCTTTATCAACAAACGACAAGACGATTGACGCTATTGCAAATAAAGAAAGAACTGCAAATGTAACACCAATGGTGATAAATGAGGCACTGATTTCAAGTAAAGTCATTTTTGATTCTGCAACTAACTTATTAAAAACATCAACAATCTCTTGAGGTAATTGTTGTCCTTCATTTAAAGCAATGGCGAGACCACCACAAACAAATCCAGCAATAGAGAATAATAAATAAGCAATAAAGCCAAATATCATGACGATACCGCCGACTAAGAATAATACTTTTGATGTGTTTTTCATATTTTCACTTCCTTATAGCATGTCTATTATAATCCTTTATAAATAAAAAACCACCACTTGCGTGATGGATTTTAGTTTAATTAAGTAAACTATTCAGCAGGAGCTTCGGCTTCTTTTTTCTTACCAAAGAATCCATGCCAAGCACTCCAAGCTGCTAATGCACCCATGAATGGACCAACGATAGATGGGATTAAGCTTAATCCTTTATATGCTAAGTCGTTGCCATCGAACATGGAGAAGATTAAAGCAGATAAAGCTCTTGCTGGGTTGACAGAAGTACCGGTTAGAGGAATACCAACTAAGTGGACGCCAAACAAAGCTAAGCCAATACCGATGCCAGCAAAACCAGACCATTCTTTTTTGCTTGTTAAGCCTAAAACAGCAAAGACAAATAAGAAGGTCATGCCTAATTCTGCCATTGTTGGAAGCATCACGCCCATGAATGTTGGGGTGCCATGTGTAACTACGCCAGTAGCTGGATCAACTGAAGCAACTACAACGCCATCTTTCCAGAAAGTTTCACTAGCAAATTGATATAAGCCGTTTTGACCAGCAACGCCAGATTTCCAAGCCCACATAACCATAGCGAGTAACAAGCTTCCGAAGAAAGCACCCACTACTTGAGCACAGCAATATAAGCCGAATTCTTTCCAAGTGATTTCTTTGTTAAGAGCTTTAGCAAAGCTAACTGCAGGGTTAGCGTGACCACCACTGATAGGACCAACAGTGTAAGCTAAAATAATAATAGAAACACCAAATGCGGCAGCAATACCAACGGTAGCAGCAGGAGTTCCAGCCCAACCATTTAATGTCATTGCCATAGCAGTACCACAGCCTAATAACACTAAGATAGCGGTAGCGATAAACTCAGCCATAAACTTTTTAATCATAAATATTAATTCCTTTCTTTTTTCCTTAATAAATATAGATTATTCGTTAATATTTTCAATATTTAATTTTTTATTGTTTTGAATAACGATAGATGAAATTAACATACATGTAGCGGAAATAATCGCACCCATAGAAACATCACTTAAGTAATGCGCACCAACTAACATACGTGAGAACATCACAAGTAATGACCATGCTAATCCACAAACGAAAAGTGGAAGAACATATTTCTTATAATCCTTATTAATATAAGGTAAAAATAATGCAACAAGTGGGAAAGAGAACGAAACACAGCTATGTCCACTTGGGAATGACTTAAATTCTTCTGAAACTAAGCCATATGAATTCATCAATGTCTCATAATTCGAGCAACGTATATACCAAGGATAATACTCTAAATCTTGAACTGCCATAACCGATCTAAATCTTGGACGATGGAAAATGGCTTTAATCAAAGTACAGCCAGGAACAAAAGCGACAATTAAAGCAATTAAAACGATTAAATATAAAATCCAGATGTCTTTATTTTCACATTTATTAGTGATACGCCAGCCAAGTAAAGAGATGCCCGCCATAATTGGTAAAGCAATAACATATCCCAAGATTTCACTAGTTACACCAGTAAATCCATTAGGGCCAAAGAATTCTTTACCAGAGAAATAAACAGCAGAGGCATAACAGGCAATAGCGAGAACAAAGAAAATGACTCTTAGCCAACTCTTATATTCTTTTCTTAAACCATATGAGATGGCTCCACCACCGATAAAAGCAAATAAGCCATACCCTGGAATAGTGCCTAAAACCGAAATAATTAAGCCAAAGGTATTCTTATTGGAAAACAATGCATTATTGATTTCATAGTCAAAAAATGAACCAACAATAAATGTACAAAGGAAAAATCCTAATAGAATAAAGTAAATTAAGTTTCTACGTTTTGTCATAAATAACTCCTACTCGCTAACGACTATTCTAAATTAACTTTATTAGATATGAAATAAGAAACACCATTCTTCTGGGCATATTCTTTAATTTCCTTAATTAATTCTTTATCTATAGTGTATTCAATAAGAAGAACTTTGGAATAATGTTTCATCAGATCAATCATTTCTAAATAGTATTGATGTTCTTCTTTATCTTGCTTACCAAAAACATCGTTATCATAGTCAATAATTGAAGAAAAAACAGTCTCTTGAGCGTACCAATCAATGCTATTGATGCAGCCACACTTTTCGCTAGATAATCTTTCAAGAAATTCTGTTCCAGAATTGATCATTAACTCTAAATCCAATTTATCTAATTCATTAAGAATGGTTTTACAGCCTTGATAAATATCTTCCTTAAATGAATCGGTGCATTCATATTCTTCACAAACGATGTAATAAACATCAAAGTTATCCATGAATAAACCACTAGCGCCAAGCTCTTTGAAACTTCTAGAAGCCTCAACTAAATGGTCCTGCCAAGAAGTTTGTGAAACATCGATCCATCTTTCATGAGGCCAATTGTCATAATCCATGAATGTATATTTCTCAAATTTAGAGTAATAATCTCTATAATCTTCCAAAGAACCTATTGAAATGTAGGCATAAATGCCAACATCATGTTCTTTAAGTTTTGTAATATCTGATTTTGAGAATTCTTCTATATCAATCGCGACATTTTGATATTTGTATAACTTATTTAAATCTTTATTCTCTTCATTCATACCGAGAAACACACCAAAAGTATTATCTCTAACTGGTTTGTTACTATTGCTATTCGTACAACCAACTAGAAGAACGATAAGAGGGAGATAAAATAATTTCTTCATATTTATTTACACCACATCATTATATATTTATTCAGGCAATAAGATATTTTAAAAAATAATTGAAAGTTACAAAACAATCATTGTATCATATGCCCTTACATTTTAATTGTGTAAGCCAGATATATGAAAATTTATAACGAGAATTCACTTACTAATTTAGCTAACTCCATTCTTAAGCACTTTGGAGCAAAAACATATCACGACACAATTCCGGAAATTGACGAAGTTTTAAAAGGACATAAAAAAGTTGTTGCCGTTCTTTTTGACGGCATGGGTCAAAACATTGTTAGAAAACACTTAAAAGAGGATTCCTTTATTCGTAGTCATTATTTGACCACAATCAATTCTACCTTCCCACCTACCACTGCTGCAGCAACCACTGCTTTTTTAACTGGCAAATATCCAATTGAAACTGGATGGATTGGTTGGGATACATATTTCAAAGACTATGATTGCAACGTTATTTTATTTAGAAGCACCAACTACAATACCGGAGAACGACTAATAAAAGACGGAGAAAAGGAAATAGCGGATGTCTATTATCCAACACAAAAGTTATTTGAGTTAATTGAAAAAGCAAATAAGGACGTAAAAACATTTTGCATTCAAAGATACCCAATTCAAGGAAATGGTCCAAAAAGACTATTATCCGATGGAATAAAGCAAGTAACTGACGCGATGAGAAGTTGCGACCAATGCTTTGCTTATTTTTACTGGGATTCGCCAGATAGAGAAATGCATGATTTAGGAATTGACCACTGGAAAATTAGATATCAAGTTAAAAAGGCACAAAGATTTTTGAAAAAAGTTGCCAAAAAGAATCCAGACGCTTTATTCATTCTTTTAGCGGATCATGGACACATCAATTACAAGGCCTTCGATATCTGTGAACATCCAGATTTATTCTCTTTACTAGATAAACCTATTTCAATGGAAAAAAGAGCTGCCTCTTTCTTCGTTAAAGAGGGAAAACAAGCGGAATTTGCTGAATTATTCAATAAGTACTATGGTGATTACTTTGAACTTTGGAGCAAAAAAGAAATCTTAGAAAAGAAGCTATTTGGTGAAGGAGAACCAGCAAAAGGAGTCATCGATTCATTTGGAGATTATCTCGCTATCTCAACTAGGGAATACGGCATCTATGATTCAGTGAACACCATCCAATACGGTAGGCCGTTCAAAGGTCACCACGCTGGTGGAACAGATGCAGAGAGACTAATTGATATCTCAATTTTCAACAAATAAAAAAATAAGGAGTACTTAGTACTCCTTTTTAAATGTTATTTAAATTTACCAGTCCCAATTGTTTGATGAAATTTCTTTACGAAATCTTCGACCTCAGGGTCAACAATTAGATATAAAAATTTATCCTCAAAATCACATAACGAATCAGATTGATAATAGGCTTCTGCTATAGACCCTGCCATTGCACCTATTGTGTCTACATCTCCACCAATAGCGACGCAGTTTCTTATAGCATCTTCAAGGCTATTTGAAATTAAAAAACAGTAGATTGCTTGAGGCACAGATTTCTGACAGATTTCCGAAAATTCATAAGTTTTGACGAGATTTTCAAAGCAAAACCCTGCAATTTCAGGATAATACTCTTTAATCATTCTTTCGCCAATTTCATCCTTTGTATAACCGCGTAATGCCATGAAAATACAAAGAGCTATGGCCTCTGCTCCTTTGATTCCTTCAGGGTGATTATGTGTGATTTCAGTTACTGTTTTTGAAAGTGTTTTCAGCTCTTTTTCAGTCTTTGCAATCCAACCTACTGGAGAAATTCTCATCGCACTACCATTTCCATATGAATTATATGGTGGTTGAATCTCGCACATATCAAGGGACGCAAGACACCAATCATAGAATTTAGCACCAAAACCACAGTTCAAATTATTTCTAAACGTGCGCACAAATTCTTTGGCTAATTCTTTTTGAATCTTCTTCAACGATTCCTTTGTATAGTTGATTGGATAATTATCCATCAACACTTTCGCTACCGCCATCGTTAAATAGGAATCATCAGTAGTTCTCATCCTATAATCATAAATATTAAACTTTTTTGTTTTACATGGATGGAATTCATACATAGAACCCACCATATCACCAATTATTGCACCGAGCATAACTTTGCTACCGCCTTTCTAACATGAGTCTCTGTTAATCCGCTATCGAAATTTGTTCTAACCAAACACTTTGTAAGTTTAGCGGACATATAATCAAATAACTCGTCATCCAAGATAATATAATTATCAACTTCAACACCCATACTTTTGATTTTCCATAGATAGTTATTGATTGCTTTGCCTCTATTAGTTGAGTTGTAGTCATTAGTTTTATCTATGATTCTTAGTCCCTGCTTGGCTAACTTTTTATCAAGATAAGTTGCCATATTGTCTTGTTCATCTTTTAAGCATAAGTCTCTATACCAAAACTCTTTCCAGGTTGAGACTAATACAATTTTAGCGTTGGTTTGATCCACTACTTGTTTAAGCAATTCAACCTTATTATCATCAATACCAATATATTGGCCACATCTATCTTTTGTTGTGGCGCAATTAAGCACGCCATCAACATCTAAAAATATAATCTTAGTACCTATAATTAATCCTCCAAGAAGGAGAAATCCTATCCAATTACGGACAGGATTTCAGATGATTTTAAGTGTTTCTTCTCAAAGAGCAATTGACCTAATTTCACAATTTGTTCTTTATGAGACTTAATGTATTTAGCAGTCTCCTTTTCGCACTTTTTAAGAAGTCTTTCAATTTTTCTTTCCATTCTTCTTCGTTTGATAGGAGTCTCAACTCTTGCGCTTTGTCTAATCACAGGCAATGTTTCCCAACAAGAAGAGTAACCACACATATTCACCATATTGTAAGCAACAATTCTTGCGTGCTGTAAATCTTCATCGCAGCCCCTAGTTCCTCTTCCACAGATAATCTTTTGGGCAAGGATGCCTGCCATTGAAATTTTGATATCAGCAACCACTTTTTCATATGGCCAGAAGCCTTTGTCTACTTCTTTTGCGTGGAATTGTCCTGATGCTCCAGAGATATTTAATCTATTGATTAAGAAATATTGAGGGAAGGCTTTAGCAACAACAGCGTGTGAACTTTCGTGAATAGCGACTTCGATATTATCTTCTTCAGGTGTGTCTTTAACTCTATCGGTGATATTAAAGATTGAATTATCAATCATTTCACAAGCAATGTTTTCAAACCCATTTCTGAGAACTAAATCATTAACAACTGCTTTAACTCCTGCACAGGTAATTCCGTTTAAAGATAATGCAACTTCTTCATCATCAAAGTCTTTAGGGAAGGCTAAGTTAAATTCGTTGAAGTGCTTTTTAAGAAGCTTTAATGCTTCTTCACCAGTTGGATAAGGAATTTTAATCAGTTTTTCTAATCGACCGTGTCTCATTAAAGGATATGGGATATCTTCTAAACTGTTAGTAGCAGCAAGCACTAAGATGTCATCACTAGATTCAACACCATCAAGATTTTCTTGAAGAGCTCTAATCACTCTTCTTTCTTTATTAATGAGAAGGTCTAACTCATCAAAGACAATAACAGCGTGCCCTGCTTCTCTGGCCTTTCTAAATGTTTCAACAATTCCTTCAACCACATTGCTTTGCTCACCTTGGAAGATGAACACAGGTGCTTCACAGCATCTAATACTTTCCTTAATAAGGAGAGATTTTCCATTTCCTGGCTCACCAAATAATAATACACCTCTAGGAATTGATACTCCTTTAGCCTTAAGTTGCTTAGAGTTTTTAAACCATTCAATCACAGAAAGAAGTTCTTTCTTTTGATTGTCGTGACCAATAACTTTTCCTAATGGTTCTTCATCTTCAGAAAGTTTAGAAGCATACACTAATTCGTAAGATGGGGTGCCTTCTTTTGTGGCAGGTGCTTGCAGTTTGAGTTCTTCTTCAACTTCGGAAATGTCACGTTCGAGTTGTTCCAACTCTTCATCATTTAATTCAATTTCTTCATCAATCATCATTTGTTCTTCGTCGTTCATCTTTTTTCCTTCTTTCTTTTTAGTAGTATCGGTAAATTGGCTTATCGAATAAGTCTTTCTTCTTATTAATAAGAAGACGGTATTTTTGTTGGAATTCGATAAATGGAGGATAGTCAAAATCACTACCGAAAAGTGATTTCATAATTGCGTTTTTCCTCGCTAACGCTTTGAATTGTTTGTTGATAAGCTTCACTCGTTTAATCGCATCTTGATTGTTCTTTTCAATCTCAACTGCTTCTTGCTTTTCGCAAGCTTCTCTTTCTAACAATGCCTTGTCGATTAATTCATTGAGTGAATCATCTACAAACTTCAAAAATCTATTCTTGAAGGCAACGTTTGGATTATATGACTTTTCACAAGTCTGATATTTCACTGATACACTATTCTCATTAAAGAAAGTGACCACGCCTTCCTCGCTATTTTTATTAATTATTTTTTGGTTTATAAAGATAGAATAATCCATTAATTATTTCCTTTCTTTCAAAATGACATCTATAAATCTTTTGTTGTTTTGGATGTGATCATAAAACATCACAAAAAGTCTCTCAAAAGCATCAAAAGAATTAGGTAAAAGCTTGATTAAATTATCAAAATGTTGGTGTTTTGACGTAATTTTTGCTGCAAAAAGGTTTGCAAAGAACTCTTGAACAGCGCGATATCTATCAATTCTGTAATAGAGCCTATCGTGATGATCTAACCACATTCCAGAGAAGTCATATCTTGAGGATAATGCGTCAAGAACTGGAGAGTATTTAACGTTTAAAATCGAGTAACACTTTTTAGTGACAAATAGATAATATGTATCTACAAATCCACTTTCATATAGCTCTTTTTGGATAGCTTTTCGATTTTTCTCGGCTTGGCTTCCAGGTTTACCAATAACTGAAGCAAACAAAATACGATATCTTGGATACCCTTTAGACAAAATGTCAAAAGCATTATCGTTAATATTTGAATTAATGATGTCTTTATACTCTTCCATGACCATGCGATATATTTCTTCATGGTTATCTTCAAATTCTTCCATGAAGATTTCATATAGAGTTTTATTATCTTTGATAATCACATTTGAGGATAAAGCTTTATTGTGGCCAAACCAGAAATCAACAGCGTGGCCCAATTCATGTGGCAAAGTATCAACATCGTTAATATCGGTATAGACAATACTTTTTGCTCTTTTATTTAGCTTATTAGGGATTTCCCTTTCGTCGTTGCTCATTATCGAGCCTTCTTTATATTTGTGTTTGATTTTTAAAGAACCGTTTTTAATAATCTTTAATACAAAATCACGATACGCTGGCGTGAACGATAATGCTTGCTTAACCAAGCGGCTATTATAATACTTAAAGTCTCTTTTGTTTTTGTTGTATAAAGCGACAATGATGTCTTGTGCTTCAGAATTTACATGGGCTTGTTGCATAGTTCTCCTTTCAAGGCATAGTAAAAACAGTTTTATGAGGTTTTATTTTTTATAAAATATTATTATTATTTAAATAATATTCGTCTTCTATGAGGATGACGTAATTTGCTTATTGCTCTATTTTCAACATCAATAATACGATAAAGGGAGACATCAAATTTCTTCGCTAGTTCAAGTTGGCTTAAACACTCATCATTATTTAAGCCATAGCGGAGAACAATAACGGTTTCTTCTTTTTCTGACAATTGTTGTGATAAGAAAAGAGGAAGTTTATGAATAACAGAATCAGGAAAGGAGGTTACAGAATAAATTTTTGTCAGAAATTTAAGTGCGTTATTATTGTTCATTTGATGTCTCCCGGAATGAAAGTGCCACTATTATAGAGTAAAGGTATATGTTCAAATCAAGGTTTTTTCTGAACTATTTTTGGAATGTATAACATTCATTTTTTCATCCCTGATTTTCATGAGCAATTTACCAAGGATATTTTGGCCTTTACCATAACTGACTCCCCAAAATGTATCGCCCCAACAGTTATGTTCCACTATATCGAGGTCAATATCGCATAATTGCTTTAGGAGTAGCGTATCCGAGAATTTAATTCTTAGAAGTTTTTCCATGATGCTAACTTTTATCTCATCCCAGTGAGAGTCTAGCTTAACACTTTTACCAAGTATTTTAGCCTCAAGGCCTGTTAGAGGAATAAACTCATTGACCCTAGCTAAACATTTGTGAGCTTGATAGGCGGATTCAACACATGAAAAGTGATAAGTTGTGCCATTGATATCCACATCAATTTCATGCGGATACATGTTAGAAAGAAATGCGTAGTTTTTTCTAAAATACATCTTTGCTCCAATCATAAAAAGGAGGCCTTTTAATTTAAAAAGACCTCAAAAAATATGTTATTATCGAATAACCTATAGGGTGTTTTACTACTTCAAATTTTATAACAAAGTTATAACATTAAAAATAAATTTAATATTTCGTCACTTTTAGTTAAAAATATTGGAAATTATCATATCCACTTCATCAATAGCGTAATTATATCTATTAAACAAAGTGTACATGAATTTTTGACCTTTTTTACATCTTCTCAAAGTTGGGATTCCCACTCTATTTTCGGATAATAAATCAGAGATGTCATATCCAAGATCAGAGGGATTAGACATGATAATATATAAAAGGATAAATAATAAAGAATTAGCCTTCGAATCATCTTGTAGTTTTTTAATTAAGAGTTTAACTTTTTCCACTGAGTTTATATTAATTTTGATGTTGTCATAACAATTCCTAATTGTGATTAAGAAGTTCTTTTTCTCTAACTCATAATTAGTGGATTTCTTCTTCGCTAAATTATTTTGATATAGTATCTCTCTTGTTTTCTCTAGTTCGCATTTAGCGGCTTCTGCTTGTAAATATTTGCTATGTGACAAGCCTTCTGTTTTAAAGTCTTTGCAGAATAGCTCATAGAAAGATATGGTTGGCATTCTACTGGTGGTTAGGCTTTCACTATAGATATATTCCCACAATATATCCATGGTGGTATTAAGAAGTTTCCCTTCTTTGAATTTCTTTTCAATCTCACCAATCTTAAGCCTTCTTTGCTTATTGTTAGAGACATTAGAGAAGAACAAAGGTTTTTCTTTATAAAAGCCATTTGCCCTTGCGTATTTTTTGATTTTGTTAAGTTCTGCCGTTGTATCAAAATCAAATGATCTTTTAGAACTATCGATTTCAGCACCAGAAAGCACACATAAAGTCGCTATCTTGAGATAGAGTTCTTCATATTTATAATATTTATTCTTGTTAAACCTGTTCCAGAGATGACTATTTAGAAGTTGAGATAGATTAACAATCGAACCTACATTATTCTTTGATATGCTTTTATCAATAGCAGCTAAGTTAAGTGCTAGGTTTTCTTTCTTGTTTTTAGATAACTGTTCCATCTCCTTAACTTTGTATCCATAGTCAGCATAAGGAACATAGAATCTTTCGTAATTTCTTTTCGCACATTGAACGATAATTTTATTATCGGTTATTAACATGGAGTCTGAGTCATAGTCACAGCCACTTAATCTTTGTTGGATGTTATTGTTAATAGCGTCCACGACCACAATATTTTTGCTCAGATTGAACCATTCTTTAAACTCGCGATGCTTAACATTTTTAGCAACAAAAACATTCCCCATTGTTGTATGTGGAGCACGGGAACCAACAAGCTCAACACCATCGACAAAAAATGGACAATAGATCTCTCCTTCTTTGAGTAAAGAGGTTTTATTATTCTCGTTAAATTTTGCTACGCCTTTAATCTTGATAATGTAATTCAAAAACTCAAACGGATTGCCAAATAACGTGGCGTAGGTCCCGTCAATTAGTGTTCGACCATTATAAAGTTTTAACGCTAAAGAAGAGATAATAGAGTCATATACTCGATGTTTAAACAAGGTTGTGTATTTAGTGTTTGAGTCAAGCTTCATGAGCTCTAAGCAAACCTTATTTTTGAATAGATAACTAGAATAGTTTAATAGTTCTTCTTCGATTTCGCCTTCACTATCATCTTCGTAATCATTGTCGTTTTCTTCTAGTTCACCTTCTAAGTAAAAACGGATGAACTCAGGTGTTTCTTTTATATTATGAATCTTATCAATGTATTGGATATATGGAAGAGTTAACACTCTAATATCTTTTTCCTTCATTTGTAAGGTGTTTAGTAATTGATAAGTGGTCTCCACCATATCACCATCAAAGAATCTAGTTTTCTTGTCGGTCTTAACGATACCAAATGGATATCCATTAACTTCATCACACCATCTTTTGATGGTTTCTTTGCAGAATCCATCCTTTGCCATTTTGAAATATTTAAGGCAAGATTCGCTAGCCACTAAAACAATGTCTTCTACCTTTTTAGCGTATGTCTCTCCATTTAGTTGTGAAATAGAGGTGATTTTATTATGTTTAAACCATGCTTGAAGTTTTGTATTAAAGGCGCAGCATTTAAAGAAACGATTTCTTAATAACATCATTCCTTTGTTTTCAAAATTTAGTGTTTTAAAAATAGACTCATCTAAAAGGCCTTCACCATCAAAGATATTGTTTTCAATATCACATTCTTCATTTGCGGCCACTAGTCCCTGCTCTTTTTCGTAGTGTACGCGCACTACTTTTTGATTCTTAACGAAGGTTTTGAAATCTTTAACAAATAATATATTATTTGGATTTAAATTAAATATTCTTATGAGACTACTTAGCGATAAAGCCTTGTATGCTTCGTAAGACGTGAGTCCAGCATCTTTTATTTCTTCATCACTTAATCCAGTTTTAGTCCATTTATTTAGTTGCGGGTATAACTTTTCTTTAACAAATAAGCAACTACCATTTTTAGCCGAACCGGCAGATCTTTTATAGCGAACATACTTTTCACCATTTAATTCAAATCCGTTTTTATACAAATCTTCTCTAATCTTATCTACATCAACACTTTTATCGTCGTCTTTTTCTTTTGCATCAAAGACTTGCTCCCCATTAGAATTTCGCATTAAAGGGTAGCGGAAAGAGACATTGACATAGTCATATGAATATAGTTCATCTTGAAAACATTTAAGATTTAATTTGCCTTGTTCGTTTAAATAGATGAGTTCAAGATTTGGTGGCATCAAATCCGAAAAGTGTTTATCAAAGATAACACCTTTATTTTTAATCTCTAAAGGAACTTTATTTAATTTCGAAAAATAAATCTCACTGGATTGAATAATGACGATTCTTATCGAAGGAAGTTTTTTAGCGTATTCTTCGGTGTATTTCATAATGAAAAATTTTATAGACTATGATTAGAAATAATATACTTTAAATGTATATTAATTAGATAACAGTTTTATTCTTGCCAGAGTTCTTGCCAGAATACATTTTCTCATCAGCGATTTTGATCCATTTTTCCACCGACATATCTTTTTTGTATTTAGCAACACCGATAGTGATCGTAATTCTATGATCATTGCCTTCATAAGTAATTACTTCGTTTTCAATAGCTTTTCTAAATGCTTCTAGTTTTTCATAGCATCCTTCGCTATCTAAAACTACGATAAATTCTTCTCCACCATAACGGCAAAAGAAGCAATCTGCTAGTGTGTTTTTCATCAATTCCGCTATTCTTTTGAGAATAAAATCACCAGCAACGTGTCCATATGTATCGTTAATTGTTTTGAAATCATCAATATCAAACAACGCTAACGCTTTTGTAGATTGATTATCTTCTTGAGCAAAATAATCATACAAACCATAACGGTTATTGATTTGGGTTAGTTCATCTGTTCTAGATTGCAACATAATCTTCTTTTCAAGAGAAAGAGCATATCTAGTAAATGTAAATAAGTAGAACGCTACAAATAGAAACGCTACAACAATATGGATAGCCATGAATGTAGTTTGCATCCAAGACTCGATAAAATACTTAGGAGCGTTATGCATGGTGACGAAATAAAGTGTTAAGTAAATGCCAATAGACATTGCGGCCCAAATAATGGATCCACCAATCCTATGATTTTTGGAGAAATATGTAGCAAAGAAAGAAGTCACACTTAAGCCGATAAGGTATAAATAAAATCCTGAAGAAAAACCAACTAATAAAGTTGTAACAATGATATAAGCAAAATATTCATTTCCACATAGTAAAGCATATGGATAATATTTTTTCTTCTTAATCAAGAAATAGCATAAGAAATAGAATAAAATTGTAGCCCCTGTATACCACACTAGAGGGTAAACTTGAGCAATCAAGAAAACGATAAAATAAAAAATACGTAAACCAATGTATACGGTGTTAGCAATGTAGCAGGTACTTTGAATCGTTTTGTAATGGCTAGTTCTATCGTTCGTTGCAGACATATAAAGCCTCGTTAAATTCATTATATAAGAAAAGGGATATAGTTTTAATCGTTTTGTTCATTGAACAACAAAACTTTTTTTGATTATCTCCTTTTTAAGCTAACCGAGTGTGGCACTTTTGTGACAACTGCTGTGATATCATATAAACGCAAAGGAGATCTTTGGTGGTGAAAGACGAATTACTAAAAGGACTAACCGAAGAACAAATCGCTAAAATCAAATCGTGCAAAAGCCAAGAAGAGCTCTTGGAATTAGCAAAAGAAGAAGGCATCGAACTCACCGAAGAACAGCTTGAAGCTGTAAGCGGCGGTAATTGCGATCCTTCTGCCTGCCCAGATTGTGGCTGTAGACAAACAAACTGGTTTGATAATGGTGAGTATAGAAAATATTATTGTGCTAGATGTGGCAAATTACTCTATACAGGCCCAAGTAAATAGTTAAATTAAACAATTAAAAAGTCATAGAACCCAACGCTATGACTTTTTATATATATAAAAAGGCGGTAGCGAATACTACCACCTATTTATTGCTTAGAAATTATTTTTCATTCCATTCATTGCCACAGTTTAGGCAAACGAAGTGGTATCTTCCATCTCCTGGAGTGTTCTCAACGTATGTACCGACAACAGAAGCTCTGCACATTGGGCAGGTACCTTCACGTCTGACTGTGCCTACACAAGCACCACCACTGACCGAGCTTAATTGCTCTTCAGTGAGTTCGATGCCTTCTTCTTTGGCTAAAGCAAGTAATTCAGCTTCGTTTTTGCAGTGGCTTGCCTTTTCAAGCTGCTCATCGGTTAAGCCTTTAAGTAATTCTTTTCTCATGTTTTAATCTCCTTTACTTATTATTTCTATTTATAATCACGTATATTCTTCTTTCATTATACGTTTATAAAATTGTTTTTAGCCACTCATTAATGCTTTCAATCATCTCTTCTTTACAAACGTTATATTTACTTTGGAACGTTGGGACTGCAAATGGTGGCTTGAATTCTTTATTTTCTGGAATCCTTTTTGGAAGAATATATTCTTTTAAATTCGCACTTTTCCTATATTTATTTTCTTGTTCATTTATTAACAAAACATATTTCTTTATTTCTTCTTTATTAAGATGCGATTGATCAATTTTAGTGAAAGAATAGATATCCACTAGATGTTTATATGGGCGAGTTAGTTCATTTAATAAAGAAACTAGTTTCTCGGCGATAACATATTCAATGCACGCGCCCCAGAATATCACTCCTTCAAAGAAATATTGTTCTACTCTAATGTCGGAAAAGAAGCTGATTCTCTTGCCTTCAATTTGGCCGTTTAATCCGTTTACTTTGCTAAAGCAAGTGAAGGATGGTTCATAAAAATTTTCTGTTTCTTCATCATAAGAGAAGTAGATTTCGCCAAAAGCATGTTTTAGCTTTTCTTCCACCACTTTCGGCTCTGAATAGAAAACTATATCAACATCTTTTGTGTATCTAGCGTGATCTTTTAAGTAATACTGGCAAAGTAGGCCACCAACAACATTGAAGTCAAGGTCAGTTAAAACCAATCTCTTTAATACTTCTTTGATGGAGGGATCAATTTTACCAATAGTGATTGTCTTCATACTCACTTTACTAGCCAAATTCCTTTTGACGACTATATGTTAACATATCAACTGTCACAAATGTGCCACACGTAAAAAAGAAAAACTGTCGTCTGGGGTAACTCCTCTATTTTTTTATAAAACATTTTGACATTTTTGGATAAGTTGGTTTGGACAATTACAGTTAATGACATTGAGTAATTGATTCGTTCTGTTTTGCATAAAATCTTTCATTAACAATATGTCGCGTAAAGCTTGCGTCGCTAGCCCTGAAGCGATTTTTTTGCTGCCGCCCGAAGCCCCGTATGAAGCTTGAATTCGTGGGCGGCAGACGTTTGCTTAAGCTGGTCGTTACAGCGCGACACGGAGATCTATAAACTTGTGAAAACAAAAAGGACTGACAATAATAGTCAATCGTGAACTTACCCGGCAATTGAATTACCAGGCATCTTAGTTATGAACTGATTGATTATCTCAACTAGTTCATATCCTTTTGGGTAGTTCCTACCCGATATCCCTACATTTCCAGCTTTACCATTCCAATTAATATAATCTTCATTTAAAAACTGGTCAGTCACAGGAATATATTCTCTTTTTGGGTTAGATAGTCCTTTTGAAGGAACATTAAATCCTTTTCCACTTATTTGCTTATAGACTCGCATAATGTTATAAGCACCTAGAGAATCTGCATTATAGATGTGGTTATGGCATCTCACCAAACCTCTTTTAACACGATATTTCTTGTTTGAGCATCTTTCCGACACTTCTTTGCTAGTTGGCAAGCAAGAAGAAGTATAGGCTTCACTTACTTTAATAAGTTCAATGCCCTGAAGTTGAAGCTTATATGATAGAAGTTGATAAATTCTATCAAAGCAAACAACTCTGATGTTTTGATTATAACGATGTTTTTCATTATTATTTACAAACACCCTATTTACATTTAGTAAGCCTGATAAATCTCCAATAATGACTTTGGAAATATCGTTATTAATACAATAATCAACAATCATTTTTGTAGAGCGATGCAGAATAAGATTGATCCTTTTTCTCTTTAATTCATACAAGCCTTTTATCCTTTTAGTAGTTTCTCCTTTCTTGTGATTTGGATAACAGGTGTCAAACTTGGATTGATAATAAGCAATCTTTCTAGAGAAATAGTAATTGGTGTTAAGCAAAGATTGACCTGAGACAATAAAGGAAGTTCCCTTATTGTCATAGACTGTTAGCAGGTTCTTTGTACCAATATCTATACTTACATAATGCTTATTATCTTTTTTAAGTGGAAGAGATGGTTTCTCATAAATGATGTAGACTTTGTATCGATTATTGCTTAAATACGAAAATTCTACTTGCTTAATTTTATTAAATTTTCTATTTAACTTTATGTAGTAATATGAGAATTCTATTTGATACTTTTCTTTAAGAAATAATCTAAGTGCTTTAGGGGTTGATAAACGAATACTATTATCATCCATTACTTTAAAACTATTAGATAGATATTTGATATTCATATGATATCCATCTTTTTTATAGTAAGGAGAATTTGGTTCCCCATCATTTTCTTTCAAGCGACCATTATCTTTTCTTTTTTGCCATTTATAGTGAAGTGTAAGATAGCTTTTCCAAGATTCATCTAATCTAGCTAATACATCTTGAGCGGTTTGGCTTGGTAAAGACTTATACCAAATATTATCCTTTAGTCTCTTTTTTTGATCATACCAGTTAGGCATTCTTTCAAAGCCTAATGACTTATATTCTTTTCTTTCATAATTACCAACATTAAATAACTTACTAGCGGCATAGCAAAGATGTCCAAGAATGATGGACTCTTTTTCTTTAATAGTTATTTCAAATTGGTAAGCTAGTAACATTATTACTCCTTTTCTTGATCTTGAATGTATTTTCTTATTGCTTCTTCCGATATTGAACCAATAGTTTCAACGTAGTAAGAAGGATTCCATAATTCACCTTTCCATAATTGCTTTGTTAATTCTGGAAATTCTTTCAATAGCAGCCTACCTGATATGCCTTTCATCATTTTAGCGATATACGAGATTGATATTTTCGGTATAGCGGAGACAAATACATGAACATGGTCTTTGGTGCCTACTTCAATTTCAGCGATTTCGAATCCTTTTTCTTTTCCAACATTTATCAATATTTCTTTTAATCTCTTTTCAATATTAGAAGTTAATACTTTTCTTCTATATTTAGTCGACCAAACAATATGATAGTTAACATTAAAAACACATGTCCTTCCATGTCTTAACTCACCCATATCTATATCCTCTACATATAGTATATCAAAAAAGTGGATGAGTCTCCACTTAATATTTATATTATTTTAGATGTTTTTATTCACATATAGTGACTGATTATTTATTCACTTTCATCTCGGCAATTGAATAACCGAGGATTCCCGTTTATTGTCCTAATTCGCTTAATAGATATTAAAAATTAGTATTGATTTTTAACAACTCGATATTCACTATGGCAGTCTAAGCAATCATATGTATCCCATGCAATTCTACCCATGTCATGTTGACCAGTAAATTTTGTGTTTGTAGAACCACATTTTGGACATTTATTTGGGAAATTAATATTTCCGTCAGGATCACAAAATCCACCATTAACTGCAGCTAATTGTTCGTCGGTAAGTTCAATGCCTTCTCTTTTAGCCAAATCAAGAATCTCTTTATTTGAATTGCACTTATTTAGTTTATTAATTTGTTCTTCGCTTAATCCTTTTAATAATTCTTCTTTCATGTTCAAAGGTCTCCTTTATTAGTTTTATATTAGCA
This sequence comes from uncultured Erysipelotrichaceae bacterium, assembly GCA_902802905.1. Lineage (GTDB taxonomy): Bacteria > Bacillota_I > Bacilli_A > RFN20 > CAG-826 > UBA2450. The sequence continues at coordinate 38,376 of CADCNT010000012.1, forward strand.
CTTAACCTGTCACAAATGTGTCACAAAAAGCTAGCGTTTTATCCAAACTTCATAAATATGTTCTTTATTAATTCAGTTAGAATTACTAACTTGCCTATCGGAAATATTGTTCAAGAAAAAGCAGGTTATCCAGTCTACCTTACAGGTTTCTTGTCTTTGATTGGTGTGGTTAGTTTCCTTGCCTACTTTATTGAGACAGGTATTTATAAATTAATCTTAAAGAAAAAGGTGAACAATAGTCCACCTATTTAATAATGAATTATGTTTAGGCCCCAGGATCTGTTTGAACAACTCTAAATGATACATAGTAGGCCCAAACGCAAACCGCATCATAGAATTGATTATAGAAATAACCAATATTAATTCCATCTCCGAAGAATCCGAGTGGTTTAGAATTATAATCTCCGTATGCGTTTTGCATGTGAGTTGCGGTAAAGGCAACAAGCATTTGATAACTATCTCCAGTATCAAATGAGATCATCTTACCTTTTAAGCCATAGACGTAAGTTCCATCCCAATAGAAGTCTTCAATAGAATCATATTTGTTATAAGTTATTTCTGGTGTAGCATTTGGACTATCAAACGATGCTTGGTGATATTTTCCAGGGTGGGATAAATCGTCAATATCATCTTCGTCATTAATAATTCCATCAATCTTTGTAAGGATTCCAAATGTTATTGATAATAGTTCTTTAGGAATAATACCGATTTTACAAAGGTAACCTTTGAAGCTATAGTTTGTACCTTTAATTAAGTTATAGATTTCAACTTTAATTTTCATAAATGCCAAGTCTTCTTCGGTAACACTTACGAAGTCTTTGACTTCTTCAGCATCAAGGTTTTTAAAGTCATCAGCGACAATCTTTACTGTTTTAACTCTTTCATTGGAACTATCACATGTAAACTGGATACCATAAGCTTTTGTTGCTGCTTCAATGTAGCAGTTAGTAACAAAGCTAAATACGTTTCCGTGTTCATCGTTGCTTCTGTAGAAGCGTGTGCTGGTAAGTTCTTCTTCAACCTTTGAAATAAGATTTTCATAAATATTGATGTCAATATCACCAGAGTTAATTGAAACGACAAAGTCGAAAATCTTTTTTGCGGCGTAGAATGCAGATTGTAATTTAACTGCGACAAGGTTTAAGTCTGGTTCAATTTCAAAACCAAAGTTGAATACTGTCTTTAATAAGATTGAGAAACACTCAAGTGGAGCAATACTGACTGATGAAACAATGTCAGAAGCAGTCATTGCTTCACAGAAATTCCTGAATGTATTTGTGAATGAGTCAATTGTTGCTTGAGATGAGAAATATGACTTCATTGCATAGTAAGTTAATGATTTAAGAATTTCTGAAAGTTCATCATCACTATAAAAGTGATAAGAAGTTAAGTCAGCAATAATATCGTTTTCAATGGTTGTGTAGGCGTGACCATCGTTATGACGGATACCTGCTAATGTGTGGTTGAGTTCAGGGAAGACAATTGTTTTTGTTTTTGACTTATCAATAATCTTTCCATCAACTGAATAGATTAAATTGTCTGCTGGGAAAAGTAGATTTCCGTTTGCATCATAATAAATATTAAGTGTAGCTTTTTCACCTGTTGAATCAGGATGACTTGCTATAGCAAAGTTATAATAATAACGATAATAAGCTGTTGTATAGTTGCGAACTTCGTCCATCATTGGAGCGTAGTATTGAGATTTAAATGTATTCCAAATTGTATAGGCTTCAAGGAAGGTGTTAAGAACGGTTTGTTGACCAACTTCTTCAAGTTCCTTCTTTAAATCTTCAATCTTTTCGCTGATTTCTTGGATGCGGTTTTCAATTTCTTGGAGTTTGTCCATGATTCCCGCTAATCTATCAAGCATGAGAAGTGAAGGATTTCTTAAGAAATCAAGACCAAATGCCTTACCTACAGCATCTCCAGCCATAGCATAGTCGCCAGAATAAACGCCATAGGCGATTTTTCCAAGTGTAGTGCCAATGAAAATAAGATCATCAATCGTAGAATCTTCATCTTCATCCAAAGCTAGGTTCTGAATATAAGATTTGATACCAAGATAGCTTGCACCTTCATCTTGGTTAATTGTTCCTGTTTTGGTTGGGTCATATCCAACAATTACTGGTGTTGATTCAACAGCAACGTCAATCTTTTCATCTGCAAACAACTTGTAAAGAGGATCAATTACTTTTTCACCAATCTTGATTTCATTAAATGAAACACTGGCGTTATCTAGATTACTTTGAGTTGTAATATCAATCTTTCCATAGATCTCATAATCGTTAGCAACATTGATTGAACTAATTACTACTTCTGCATCAGGAATAGTAATAAATAAATTCTTATTATTTGGTTCGGTTAACATTGTTAAAACATTATCAACGAACAATTGAGAAATTCTACTTCCAACAGCATGGATACGATAATCACCTCTGAAGGTATCTTTCTTCATTGGAGTAATCAAAAGTGATGTAACTGTTTGAGGAGTAGCACATTCAAAATTAAGTTCATGGGCTTGGCCATCATCAAGGGCTTCTTTAGCAATATTGAATTTGATGTTATTACAGAAGTCACTTAATGTTTGCTCATTAAAGTCACCTTTGAAGTGAACTTTGGCGTCGAATCCATTAAAGTCTTCATGGATGCCAGTAACATTAAATTCATAGTTTTCGTTTTCAGTTAGCGAAAAATAGTTATATGTTCCATCTTTAATTTTTTCAAGATATTCTTCTGAAGTCATCTCCCCGTGAACTAATGATTGGTATTCAGTATATACTGAAAATATAATATCTTTCTCACTTTTAACAATTGTGTAAGAAGATTTATCAATAAATACTGTAGGAACTTGTTTTTCATTTACTTCAAGCGGCATTGTCAAAAAGATTTCTTTCTTATTTGTAGCCTTTGAGAATGAAACATAACCGGTTCCTTTTTTAACTAAACCAGTTGTACGAATAGTTATAACTTGGTTTTCAGAAGTGACATTGCTGACTTTTAAATCTTCAAATGCACCTGAAAGAAGAACTTGATTGTTAGAAATCGAGTTATTCATTTCAACACCATCGCTCGCTAAAACGATTTGAATATCCTTATCGCCATCAAAAAAGTGTTGATCGCTTAAGAATGGTCCATTAACTGGATGATATTCACTAAAGTCAATAAATGGATCGACATTTTCAAATAAAGCATATAAAGATAAATCAGCGACAACAGGAGTAGAAAAATTGTAATTTACTTGTAAGGCTTGATCAGAACACCAACATACAAAGTTCTTTTCAAGTTGTGTAGGACTTTCAGGTTCACTAGCACATTCACCGTTTTTTACAGTTTGAGTTAAATATAATTCGCTTCCATTATAGAAATTAACAGTGTGTTCTTTAATGCTACTTGAAGAACAACCGCTCAATAAACAAACACTCATCATTGAGGTAAATAATAATTTAGTCAGTTTAATCATTTTCAAAACCTCCTTGTTTAACAGATTAGTTATACATTTTTTAATGAATGAGAGCATCCATTAACTATATTTTACAAAATAGTTGTCACAGAAGTGCCACAAATTTTTTGATAGTGAAAATGATATTTTTCTTCTGTGGCAATTTGTTTGTTGAAATATGTTTGTCTATATAGGAATGAAGAAATATGTCGATATAAATAACTATTATTTTTTTATAAGGGAGGGAGGGAGAAAGAGTAAGTAGTAAGTAATAAAAAAATCTATTTAATAAATAGATTTTTTAGTTTGTTTTGTTAGTAAGTTATAGAAGGATTATTGGATAAGATTGGATAAGTTAGTTTAGATAATCACATTAATTACAACTATTTTTATTTTAGCTTTAGTGACACGATGGTTTCGACATGAAAACTTCTAGGAAACATATCCACAGGTTGAACTTTTTCAATAGTGAATTTATCAGACAAAATTTCAAGATCTCTAGCCAATGTAGATGGTTCGCAGGAAATATAAATAAGTCGATTAGGCTTAATTGTTTTAATTGCGTTTAAAAATTCAGGGGTGCTTCCTTTTCGTGGAGGATCCATAATCACCACATCAAAATGCGGTAGCTTTTTGTTAATGTATTCAGTACAATCAGCTTCAATAATTTCTATATTTTGAATATTATTCAATTTAGCATTATTGTGTGCATTAATAACCGCACTTTTCACTAGTTCGACACTTGTAACTTTTTTCACATGAGGCGCACATAATAAACCAATTGTCGCTACTCCAGCATAGGCATCTAAAAGAACATCGTCTTTTTTTAAATCAGCTAATCTAATAGCTTCACCATAAAGTTTTTGAACTTGAATTGGATTAACTTGGAAAAAACTCTTTGACGAAATGTTGAATTTAAGACCGAGTATCTCATCTGTAATATATCCTTTGCCATATAAAGTCTTTTCGCTTTCACCTAAAATTACATTAGTGTCTCTTTTATTGACATTAAAAATAATGGTCGATATCTCCGGAGATAAAGTAACAAGTTCTTTAATAAAATTGTTTCTGCCTGGGAAAGTATCAACATTAGACACAAGAACCACCATCACTTCATTTGTGGATAAACTGGTTCTAATTAAAACATGCCTAATTATTCCTGTTCTATAGTCTTCGTTATATGGGTCTATGTGGAATTTTTCCATCAAAAGTGCGATATTTTTGAGAATTGGGCCAGATTTTGTATCTTCTATATTACACTGTTTAACCGGTATAATTTTATGGGTTTTTGCCTTATAAAAGCCATAGACAACACGTTTATTTTCTTTACCAAATGGCACTTGTATTTTGTTACGGTAATGTTCAGGATTATCCATTCCAATGACATCTTCCACTATTACATTATCAAGGTGACCAATACGTTTTAAATCTTCTTCGATTTTGTGCTTTTTATATCTTAATTCATATTCGTATGACGCGTTTTGAAATACACATCCACCACAAGCAGTGGAAATTGGACATTTAGGCTGAATTCTATCTGTAGATTTGCTAATTAATCTTTTAATAACTCCATATGAAACGCCTTTTCCGGCATAGGTAATCTCAATTTCGGCTTCTTCACCTAAAAGCAAAGAGTCAACAAAGACTACTCCATATACTGTTTTAATCACTCCTTTGCCTTCAGAAGATATATCTACGCATTTTCCTTTAATAATATTTTTCTTTAGCATGTCACCATTATATTAAAAACATAATGGTTTTTCTATTCTTATAAAGAAATGATATAATCATAACGCTGAGGTATTTATAACATGAAATCAAAATTCTTATTTGCAATATTAGTCCCAATGCTTTTAGTAGGGTGTGGTCAGCAAGGTCAATCCGAAGATAAAAGCAAGCTTAAAGAGATATCAATCGATACTCAACCAACAAAACTTGAATATACAGTTGGCGATTTCTTTGATCCAGCCGGATTAAAGATTAAAACATTAACTTATGGTGGAGACGAATCTGTGGTTGCATATACCACTACCGATACTGACTTTTCTTTTACGCCATCGTTAGAAACTGCTTTAGCAGTAACTGATACTACCGTTGTTGTTACTTACAAGTCTTTAACAGCAAATATTACAATTACAGTAAATGAAGCTGTTGATACTTTTGCTCACACTATTAATTTCCAAAACGCCACCACTTGTAAGTCATCAGATAATAATTTTGAAGATAAATTCCTTCCTAATTTTATTAATGACGGAACACAATTATTAATTAATTTGCAAACAACTGGCATGGTACAAGTTGTTAAGAATGACCAAAAAATTGAGTACACTTCTTGGTCAGAGAAAGTATTATCTATTGGAAATGCTGACGGAAACGGAAAACTTGAACTGACTTTTAAGAGCAAAGTTGTTTCCGTTGAAATTGAAGCTAGAGCTCATGTCAAATTCTATTACTATAGTGATACACAAGGTATTAGCGCTGACTCTAATTCTAAATTAACTGTTAATGGTAGTTACTGGACATTCCCGACTCCAACACTTGAAGAATATGAAACCGAAACAAAAACTTTTAATATCAATAGTAACAAAGTAACATTGAATACTGATGACGTTGCTAATGGTAGAGTTACCATATTCAATATCACATTTAATATCGAAAAATAAAAATGAAAAAATTTATCCAATCTTTAGAACTTAGAAGAAGCGACTTATTTATTCTTTTAGGATTGGTTGCGTATGTAACATTTTTGCTTTTTGGGCAATTATTCATGCAGTATCCCAATCCAAATGATGTCGCTTTACCTTTATGGGCTGCTATTATCGCCTTTGTTTTAATGGTAGGGTTCTGGGGATATTATCTATATTTAGAAGTTTATAAGAACAAAGAACAATACAATCTATATTTAATCGGTGCATTCTTATTCTTAATGCTCTTGAACGTAATAGTTATTTTAGTTCAACCAAAATTAGTTGTAGAAAACGTAATAGTTAGATATAGCGAAACAAATCCAGATTTAGTTGGTCAAACCGTAACCGCCACTATTCCTGTTTCCGCTACACATAAATTTGTCTTTATCTCTGAATTAATAGGGGCAATTATGCTTATCTATATAGGATTATTTGTGTTTCCAAAAAGATTTAAAAGTATTGCCTTTATTAAATACTTAGGATATGTGCTATTTGCTTTCTTAGGTGTTCTTATCCTTTATGGATACATCTTTGAATTTAAAAACTATGTTGGATTTTTTAAATATCTATTAGGTATAGAAAGAATAGAGGGCCAAAGTATATATTACTTTACTATTCAGAGCTTCATTCTCCACCGTAATGCTTATGGCATGATGATGATGGTTGGCATTATTTTTGCAATCATCAATCATTCTATAGATAAGAAATGGCAATATTACTTATTAATGGCGTTTTTCTACGTCAATATGATATTCAGTCTTTGTAAGACTGGTTTATTAATTTCTGCATTAATCATTGTCATCTATATCGTCTATAGGCTAATTGCTACTTATAAAGAACACACAAAAAGAAACAAGATAATTTTAATAACTGGAGCAAGTGTAATTGTGCTTGCTGGATTAGTCCTCGGGACTTCCTATATCACCGAAGGAAAGGTGTTCGGCAAAATATATGAAGCAATTAAATCAATATCTGGCGGAGGATCTACACTTGATTCAAGATTATATATCTGGGATAACTCATTCCAATTGATTAGAAACGGCTGGTGGCTAATTGGAAGAGGTTTTGGCACATATAATTTGATGCTTATGCCTATGAACATACTTACACACGAAGATCCAGTTTTCCCAGCACATTCAGCTTATGTTGGTCTTTTAGCGGAAGGTGGTATCCTTTATCTTCTCGCTTATATTTGCTTGTTAGGTTATGTAGTATACGTAACCATCAAATGTTTCAAAAAGAATCCTGGACTTACAGTTGCAATGGGTCTTGGAATCTTATCATTTGTCTTATATTCATTTATTGAAGCAATTCAATATTTTGTATATGTTTTAATATTCCCAATGATGGTTCTTTATCAAACATCAAAAGAGAAAAAAACAGAAGAATAAATCATACAATTTAAAAGAAAAAGCGACGGAGGTCGCTTCTTTTATTATTTCATGAGTTCGTTAATGAATGGAACTTCAACGGTTGGATCAAGTCTTGGAAACAATGGATTTCCTTTGTTCGTTTGAAGATTATCAAGCAAGTGAGAATCACGAATGTTCTTGTAATCAGCAGCTTCAAGAGATAATCCTAATTGTTCAAAGGCCTTATCGCTAGCGGTAACTAAAACCGGATGATAGAGTCTACTAGCAACATAGATTGCTCTTGCTAAATGGTTCATCACACTAGCAAGTTCATCTTTTTTGTTTTCATCCTTTGCTAAAGCCCATGGGGTGGTCTCATCTATATATTTATTAGCTCTATTCACTAATTCATTTACTGTTGCAATCGCATCAGTAATTTTAAGATCATCCATTAATGTTTCATAGTTCGAAATTGTTAAATCAATAACGCTTTCTAAGGATGCATCAAAATCTGTTACATGGCCTTTATATGCAGGGATGACACCATTGAAATATTTGCCAATCATAGAGATAGTTCTGTTTAATAAATTACCATATGAATTAGCTAAATCGGCATTCACTCTTTCAACAAATTGTTCAGGAGAGAAACTGCCATCACTGCCAAAATTGATTTCTCTTGTGAGATAATATCTCACAGAATCAACTCCATAACGTTCCACTAATGGATAAGGATTAACAACATTGCCTTTTGATTTAGACATTTTAGAGTCTTTCATCATTAATAAACCATGAACAAATTCACGATCAGGTTTTCTTAAGCCTAATGATTCAAGGAACATTGGCCAATAAATAGCGTGGAACCTTGTAATGTCAGCACCCAAGATATGAATAATCTCACAATCTTCGCTTTCCCAATATTTTTTAAACAATTCATCGTTGTCGCTTCCATATCCTAAAGCTGAAATATAATTAGTTAATGCATCAAGCCAAACATAGACAACATGTTTATTGTTTTCTAAAACAGGTACGCCCCAACTAAATGAGGTGCGAGAAACGCATAAATCATCTAAACCAGGCTTAATAAAGGTATTAATCATCTCATTTTTACGAGACTCTGGAATCAAAAATTTAGGGTTTTTGTCGAAGAATTTCATCAAAGAGTCAACATAATTGCTGGTTTTGAAGAAATAGGCTTCTTCCTCTGCTTTTTGAACTTCTCTTTGGCAATCAGGGCAAATATGATCAGGACCAACTTGAGTCTCAGTCCAGAAAGCTTCACAGTATTTGCAATACCAACCTTCATATTTACCTAAATAGATATCGCCTTTATTAAGCATGCGGGTGAATGCGTTTTGGACTACTTTAATATGTCTATCTTGTGTAGTACGAATAAAATCATCGTTTGTGATACGGAGTAAATCCCATAATTGATAAAAGCCTTCAACGATATGATCAACAAATTGTTGAGGGGTAACTCCAGCTTCTAAAGCATTCTTTTCAATTTTTAAACCATGTTCATCAGCGCCTGTAAGGAAATAGCAATCAAATCCTCTTTCTCTTTTTGAACGAGCTAAAACATCACTTAAAGTCGTACAATAAGCATGTCCTAGATGCAATCTAGCACTTGGATAATAGATTGGTGTGGTAATATAGAATCTCTTTTTCATAATAGTTAAAAAGAACCGGTCTCCCGGTTAATTTCTTATTTAAGTCCGTATTTACGGTTGAATCTGTCGATACGTCCATCAGCTTGAACATATCTTTGCTTTCCAGTATAGAATGGATGGCAATTGCTGCAGGTATCAACTCTAATTTCTTTTTGGGTAGAACCTGTTTCAAATGTTGCTCCACAAGAGACACATGTAACTGTGCATCTTTGATAATTTGGATGAATTCCGTTTTTCATTTTTGTTTCTCCTTCCGCCTAGGACATTACTTCGCCTAAGAAAGTTTGCATGATGATAATATCAAAACGAAACAATTAAAGCAAACATAAATAATATTATTTTATTTACTGCTTGAAAAATATACCATAGGGGGGTATAAAATATTTGAGGGAATGATTATGGAAAAATGTCCAAAATGTGAAAGAGTAAAAAGCACTCCGCGTCCAGATGATTTAAGTGATAATCTTTTAAAAAGATTAAATAGAATCTCAGGCCAAATAAATGGAGTTAGTCAAATGATCAAAGACAATAGATATTGTGGTGACATCTTAATTCAAATTTCTGCAATAGAAGCTGCGCTAAAAGAAGTTGGCTATATTATTTATAAAGACCATATGTTAACTTGCGTTGTAAGCGACGTGAAAAATGATGAGTTTACGTCATTAGAAGAAGCAATTGAAATAGCTAAAAAACTTAATTAGGAAATATGATAATTGATGAAAAATATCGCATAACTGGTATGAGTTGTGCTGCCTGTAGCGCGAGAATAGAAAAAGCAATAAGTAGTTTAAAAGGTATATCTAGTTTTAATGTAAATTTATTAACTAATTCGCTTGTTATTTCTTATGACGAAAAAGTGCTCGATTGCAACATCATAATTAAGCAAGTTGAAAAGGCAGGATATGGTGCTGAATTATTAAATAAAAGCAATCACTTAGATAAGACAAAAGATTTAGAAGATTTACAAACCCCAAAGTTATTAAAAATATTAATCATATCCGCTGTTATTTTAATTCCATTATTTTATTTATCAATGGGATATATGTTGGGATGGCCAATAGGACTATTAAGAAACAATATTCAATGGCTTGTTATATTAGAATTTAGCCTATCTCTGTCTATAATTTTGTTTAATTATCGCTTTTTTAGAAGTGGTTTTAAAGCTATCATTCATTTATCGCCCAACATGGACACACTCGTAATGTTAGGCACGGGAGTTTCGTTCATTTATTCAACAATAATTGGATCAATAATTCTCGTTAAATATTATGGTGGAGAAAGCATGGAGGTAATCCAACGAATGATGATGAATTTGTCTTTCGAAACTTCAGGAATGGTTCCTACATTAATAACTATCGGAAAAACATTAGAAAGTTACTCAAAAGGAAAGACCACTAATTCAATTAAATCATTAATAAATTTATCACCAAAAACCGCTACTATTATTTCACAAGAAAAAGAGTATGTTATTGAAATAAATGAGGTTAAGATTAATGATTTAATTATAGTTAAAGAAGGAGAACAAATCCCTGTAGATTGTATTATAGTATCTGGTCATGCTTCGATTGATGAATCAATGCTTACGGGCGAACCAATACCAATTGAAAAAAGCGTCGGTGATTTAGTTAGGAGCGCAACAATAAATTTAAATGGTACATTAACTTGTAAAGCAATTAGAGTAGGAAATGACACTACTATAAATAGAATTATAAATGCTGTTGAAAATGCAGCAAACAGCAAAGCAAAAATAAGCAAAATAGCAGATAAAATAAGTGGAATATTTGTTCCAATCGTAATAACGATTGCAATTATAGTATTTACTTGCTGGATGATTTTTGGATCTAATTTTGTAAACGATAACCCAAACATAAAAGTCAGTTTACTATCTTTTGCAATTACAAAGGGAATCGCTATTTTAGTTATTTCTTGTCCTTGTGCTCTTGGACTAGCAACACCTGTAGCAATAATGGTTTCAAGCGGTAAAGCTGCAAGAAATGGTTTTTTATTTAAAAATGCAGAAGCAATCGAAGAAACTGGAAAAGTAGATTATGTTGTTTTAGATAAAACCGGAACAATAACAGAAGGAAAGCCACAAGTGGTTGATGTTGTCTCTTTAATTGATAAGAATGAATTTATACAAATAGCAGTTTCGATGGAAGCAAATAGTTCACACCCGCTTGCAGGTGCAATTAAAGAATTTGGTGAATTAAATAGAGTAAAAACCTTAGAGATTAAGGAATATGAGGCCATCGCTGGAAAGGGAATTAGTTGTTTAATTGGTAATAGACGTTGCATTGCAGGAAATATAAGGTTTTTGACGGAAAAATCAGTAAATTTAGACAAAATTCTCCGTCAAATCGACGATTTTAGTTTTTCCGGCAAAACTCCACTAATATTTGCTTGTGATGGCAATTTGATTGGTTTTATCACTGTTTCTGACACAATCAAGAAGGATAGCAAGCTTGCGATTGAACAATTTAAAGAGCTTGGAGTTACTCCAATAATGTTAACAGGCGATAACAAATACACGGCACAGTTTGTTTCAAAGGAAGTTGGAATAGATAACGTTATTAGCGATGTTTTACCAGAAGATAAAGCAGATATTATCAATAAACTTAAACAAGAAGGAAAAGTCTTGATGATTGGGGATGGCATTAATGATGCAGTTGCATTAACTAGCGCTGATATTGGAATAGCAATTGGCAAAGGTAGCGACATAGCAATAGAAAGTTCAAGTATTGTTTTGATGAAATCATCACTTTTAGATGCATGTAAAGCAATAAGGCTATCTAGATACTCTTATTTAAATATTAAAGAGAATCTATTTTGGGCTTTTATATATAATTTAATAATGATTCCACTAGCTGCTGGTGTATTAGCACCTTTAGGGCTATATAATTTGCTTCCATGGATGGGAAGTGCTGCAATGGCCTTATCAAGCGTCTTTGTGGTTTTAAATGCACTAAGAATAAATGTTTACGATTTAAATAAAAGAAGAAAGAAAAAACAACAACCTAGAGAAATAAGTTTTCTTAAAGAAAACAAAACTTGCGATATAAAGGAGAATAGTATGATAAAAGTTATCAAGGTAGAAGGCATGATGTGTCAACATTGCGTTAAACACGTCAAAGAGGCTTTAGAATCTATAAAAGGGGTAGATAAAGTTGAGGTTTCATTAGAAAACAACGAAGCCACAATCTATTCAAATAAAGAGATAAAAGAAAAAGAAATCGAAAAAGTGATATCTAAAGCAGGCTATAAATTTATTAAGTAGTTATAAATCAATTCGTTTTAACATAATTGGAAAATACTGTCTCCAAGCATTTTCATTATGTTCTTTATCAGAATCATAAATAATTTTAACGTGTTCGTGATCAAAGCCATGATCCATTAAATAATTATAAGTTCTCAGAGTATTTTCAACAAAAATTCGTTCGAACCCTTTTCCTCCAACATAGAAAAAAGTTTTAGGGAAATCAGTGGTAATTACTCGGTCTAAATACAATTTAAATTTATCCCACTTTAGCAAAAACAATGCAGGAGAGAAAGATAAACAGAATTTAATTTCTTTTTGTCTTTCTAAAGCAACGTAAAGTGCCATTAATCCACCCATTGAAGAGCCTCCGACCCCAGTATAATCAGGTATAGTATAAAAATTCTTATCGATGTCTGGTTTAACAATTTCAAAGATAAATTTAATCAATAACTCGGCATACCCGTCGCCTTTTAATTTGTATTTATGTGCACGTTCAATTCCAAAAGGACTCATTTCAAGAGATCTATCAAAACCATCGCTAGGAGCGTCAATACCAACAACTATATATCCATCAATATTGTTTTTTGCAATCATTTCTTCAATAGACTCATCAATTCCCCATTCACCTACAAACGATGTATAGTCATCAAATAGATTTTTGCCATCAAACATATATATCACTTTAAATCTTTTTGATGGATTAGCATCCTCATATGTCGAAGGTAAATAGACTCTTACTAATCTATTTTTAAAGTTATTTTTTGTATTGAAAAAGAACTCTTTAAAATAGACTCTTGCATTAGAGTCAATTGTATTTGGCTCTTGAGTATATAGATAATATCCATCAAACATTATTTTCTTGCCCTTTCGATATTTGCTCTAATTTGATCTCTATTTCCGCAATATCCAAGTTTAACTTTCTTTATCACGCCGGTTTTAGTTTTATACGTAAAAAGAAGCATATTGTCAGTGAAAAAATTATCCCTTAATTCAATGTAATCTGTAACATCAATTTTAATTATTTCCCCATATAAAGTGCACAAAACTAATTTGTCTTCTTTAGCGTCGTATTCAATGCAATTTCGTCCTTTATTGCGTGCATTGTGTGCAAAATAAGAAATATAAACAATAGTAGTTATTAAGAAAATAACACCAACTATCATGGTTATGATAGCTAAAGCTAATAAACCGCCTGTTTTTGTAACTGAATATGCGGTAAAACATAAAATAGAGCCAGCAAGATTAATTAAAGCTGCAATAGCAATAACAATTACAGCGGCAACAACACTGCCCGGACCACTTCTATAAGCTACGGTAAAAGACTCTTTAGGTTCTTTACCGTTCTTTTTAACTGGGCAACCACACATTGGGCAGAACAATGCTTCATCAGATATTTCTTTTCCACATTCACGACATTTAATTAACATATATTACTCCTTTATTCATTTATTGCTTTTGCTGGGTTTTTCTTACTAGCAATAATAGCAGGTATAAGAGCGCTGATAGCAGCGGTTAAAATAGCTAAACCTATTAAAATTGGAGCCACCCACCACTGGAATCCACCTAAATCAAAAGTAGTTTTACTAAGCAAATAAAAGTTATATTGATAGATTGCTTTTGTAACAAGTGTATTGATTGGACGTATCAATAAAATTGATACGATTATGCTGACAATGCCACCAAAAGTTCCACAAATAATAGATTCGGTCTCCACCATTATTGCAATATCTTTTTTGCGAGCTCCAAGTGACCTTAATAACCCAATTTCATTAGTTCTTTGATGTACCGAAATATAAGTTAGGATTGCATTAAGAATAGCACTAACAATGATAGAAACTACTGCAAAAACATATAGCACTCCAGTCATTAATTTAAGCGCACCATCAAATTGCGAACTAGCAGTTTCTAAATAATCAGTAATACTTAGATATCCGAAATCTACTTCTTCGTCAGAAACATAGTTTTTAAAATATGATCGTATATTCTCTCGACTAGTATAATCGAGAGTAAAGTAATATAAGGTTGTAATTCTTTCATATTGTCCTAATTGATATAATCTTTGTTCATAAATGTATTCTTTGGAATAATTCGTAGATCCACTTTGAGAATCCGCATAGGGTTTGCCAGTCGTAACATCTTTAGATAATCCATATTCTAATTGTTTTTGGACAATTTCAGAGTTATTAGCGTTATCAATAACCATAGCTTCAAACTCAGGAGTATAGATTATTCCGGTTCTAAATAAGGCGTTAGTATTATCCTTTTTCTCCCTCAAAACCCCGGTAATTTTCAATTCAAAGGTAGAATTATCATAGAATTCTTTATAAGTTTTTGAGGCTGCAACATATTTATCGTTAACTGAATCATAAACATAGTAGTCATCGTTAGGGACATAACGATAGGTTTTGCCTTTTATCTCATCAAAACTAAATTTAGCTTCTAGAATGTGCTCAGTATCTACGTTAAAGCCCAATGTATATAAATAGCCAACATCAACGCGATTATATGTATCGACCACTAAGGCTATTTCATGTTTTCCAGTTGGGAATTTTCCAGTCAAACAATCGTATTGGTCATTAACAAACTCTTCATTATTAATGCCTTTGTAAAATAAGGAACTCGTAGATGATACCTTGGCGTATCTAGTGTCGTTCACTTTAGTGTACAAATTGAAAGATGTATATGAAGACTCATAAGAAACATAATAATTACTTTTTGGCATCTCTCCCATATAGTTTAAGAAAGAGTTGCTCATATAATTATAATGTTCTTGTTTAGCATACCCAGAGTAATCGACAAACACGGATTGTTCATCAGTAAATTCGGTATAATGTTCAACACTTCCTTCGGAAGATTGTTTAGAATATGTTGAGATCTGAACAGGATATTTAGAGAAGGCTCTTGCTTCCGCTTTATCAAAAGCATGTTGCACGCCACTACTAATTGAAAGAATCAAGCCAACACCAGCCAAGCCTAAAGAAGCGGCAATAATAATTGATAAAGTTGAATATTTTTTAATAATTAAGTTCTTAAATCCCCACTTGACAGTAGTCGTGCTTGGAATAGAAACTTTGGTAAGCGATTTTATTTCTGTTTCCTTGCTTTCAGAAATAGGATTAGAATCATCAATCACCTTACCATCTTTTAATTCAATAACACGGTCAGCGTATTTACTCGCATAGTCATTATTATGTGTAACCATCACCACAAGATGATCTTTTGATAAGTCTTTTAGAATTTCCATAATCTGGAAGCCAGTTTTACTATCCAAAGCACCGGTTGGTTCATCTGCTAAAATAACGGTTGGATTTCCAACAATTGCTCGAGCAATAGCGACCCTTTGCTTTTGTCCACCAGATAGAGCCTTAGGGTGATCATGTTTCTTGTCTGATAAGCCCACTTTTGCCAACGCTTCATCGACCATCTTATCGATTTCAGCCGGTTTTTGACGATTAATTTGCAGTTTAATAGCAATATTGTCTTTTACATTTAAATGAGGCAAAAGATAGCAGTTTTGCAGGACAAATCCAATCTTGTTGTTTCGATATGAGTCCCAATCCGCAGGATTAAACTCACTTGTAGACAATCCATCCACTATCATGTTTCCTGATGATGGGGTATCTAATCCTCCAATTATGTTCAAAAGCGTAGTTTTTCCACTACCGGATGCCCCTAATATTGCCACAAACCCTTTTTCAGGAAAGCAAATAGAAACATCATTTAAAGCAATGACGTTGTCATCTGAATTCTTACGTGTATAGATTTTGGTAATATTTTTGAGTGTTAACATATTATTTACTATCTTTTTCAATCAAAGACCAAGCATATGAAATTGGTCTACAGAAGTTTATTTGTTCTATTAATTCTCCATGTGGAGATAAGCTTGCTCCAGTTAATATACCTATAACCTTAGAAGTATTCGCATCCACGATTAGTGAGCCAGAGTTTCCACCATTTGCTTGAATATCAAGGTTAATTTGGTCAGGCTGACCGTCTTTACCTTTTTGATATGAAGCAACACTGCCCTCTACAATGCTCATTTCGTCAAATCTAGAGAAGCCAAAAGGATATCCTAAAAGATAAACTTTGGATAATGGAGGCAAAATATAATCTGGATCCGCTAAAGAAATGTAATCAAATTCATCGTCTTTGGAAGCTAAAAGCTTAATTAGAGCGACATCGTTCTTTTTATCAATAGAAACGACTTTCGCTTCATAATTAATATCAATGCGTTTGTTACGGTGATAAATTCTACGACGGACTTCAATGTAATCGGCCCCATCAACACAATGGGCGCATGTTAAAGCATATCCCTTGTTGTTGATAATAAAACCTGACGATTCTCCTGATTCAGGACCTTGTGTTCTAATCGCAATAACTACTTCACTAATAAAGTCCTTATATTCCATAAACGGAACATTTGGATAGAATTTATAAAGATCTTTTAAACTATCATAAGATAGTTTCTCTACTGTATTCTTCTCTTGTCTTTCTTTAGCAGCATTTACTTCGGATTCACCAAAAACAGCAACGATATCATCATAAGTTATTTCTCTAGTGTTGATGTTTCCAGTTTGTTCTTTTCTAATTCTACTAGCTTGTTTAATTTGTAAACGTGAAAGGAATTCTCTTAATGTTCTAACATTAGCGAAGTTAGGCAAATCTCTTTGTCTAGACACTAAGCTAATTAGCAACTTAATGTTTTCTTCGCTTAATTCATAGTTATCACGTGTTAAGAATAACTTGAGGATTTCTTCTAATTCTTCGTCGTTATAGTCAGGGAATTCTAGATTAAATTTGATACGTGATTCAAAGCCAGGATTAGTAGAGAAAAGCTTTTGCATTTCTTTTGTGTAGCCAGATAAAATAACACAGAATTCACCCCTTCTATCTTCCATAGCTTTTAATAATTCAGCGATTACTTCTTTGCCAAAGTCTCTCTCACCACCATAAGCAAGAGAATAGGCTTCGTCAATATAAAGAACGCCGCCCATTGATTTATCAATGATGTCTCTAGTCTTGATTGCGGATTGACCTATATATTCGCCAACTAAATCGCGACGTGAAACTTCATTAAATTTTGCAGTGTTTAATATGCCTTCTTGTCTTAATAATTTACCGATAATACGGGCCACTTCAGTTTTACCAGTACCTGGATTTCCTGAAAACGCCATATGGAAATCAACTTTCTTACCACGGTTAATAGCAAAATACGCAATTAAATCATCAATTGTCTCTTTAATATGTTCTAGACCGATTAATTCATCAAGTTTCTTTCTAGCGTCGCTTTGGCCACCAGTTTTTGGATCAAGGAACGCGATATCATGAGCAATAATATAATCTTGTACATCATCTTTGATGATAAGTTTATCATTTAGATCAGTACTACGAACATTTTGAGCAATGATTACTTCTTCTAAGATAGATAACGCTGCTGATGCATTAATATCGTTGCCATATGCCTTAGATAGATAGATAACCTCTAAAAGCATTCCGATAGCGTCTTCTTCAATTGAATATCCTTTTTCCTTTAGATGCACTAAAAGAATTTCTTTTAATTCAGCTTTAGAGAAATCGATGAAGTTAACTTTAAATCTCACCAATTCACCTAATGTATCACAATTGTTTTCAAGTAATTGTTTGATGTTGTATTTGTTGTCAGAGAGGATAAATACAGTGTGAGTGTCATCAGACATTAACTTAGTTAATGTATTTATGGCCTCTTTTAGTCCAGAGTTATTTAAAGAGTCTAAGAAATGGATGTCATCAATAAGTAAGACACCACCTTTGGCTCTTTTATAAGCAGTATCGATACGACTTGAAGATTCTCCAGTAAAGTTTGAATAGAGTTCTTTAGCAGAAATCTCATAATAGTTTTCTTCTTCAATCGCGTTATATTTATATAACATTCTGGTTAATTCTTTAGCAAATGTGGATTTTCCGCATCCAGAAGGGCCAATGAACGCCATATGTTTACAAACATTTAAAGCGTCATTTTTCATTAAGTAGGCTCTAATTCTCATGAATTCTTTTTTGGCCTCTGCTTGGCCAACAAGATTCATGATTTTACCTTCAGGACTATCAGCCTCAACTGCATTAGATAAATCATTGGAAAGAACTGTTCCACTTGATTGTTCTCTTAATTTGCAGCTGAATTTCTCTTCAACAGAGGCTTCAGCATCGTTATCGTTAATATAATTAACGAACTCGACAGATGTAAGGTTTGGGAAACGAATTCCAGGACCCGAACGATCAATTTGATACTCTTGATGTATGTCAGAGAAGGAAAGTAGGCCTTCTCTAAAAGTTAACATGTAGGAGCTGTCATCACCGTCAATAACCTTAATGTAGACATCCCCGTTATTATAGGCATTGACATACATTCCGTTATATCCGGTTCTATGACCATAATATATCATGTAGTATTTATCCATTTGATAGATTTGCCAGCCATCACGGAAATTATCTCTCCAGCCACCAACACAGTAGTTGTTCTCAGGCCATTCAATAACACCAATACCAGGATCACTAACTCCAGGAGAATTTTCAATCATTGAATAATCGTCATCACCAGAGAAATCAAACGCATTAAAACTGTTAATATCTGGATATACTAAAGCATTCTTAGAAACGATTGGTCGCTCAGGAATAAATCTACGCGCAATATCTTCTCTTTTTTCATTAGGGGTGCCTTTGTTTAAATAAAATGAAACGATATTAGTTTCACCATTAAAAGCAATGGAGTTTTTGCTTGGTTGACCATCTTTTAATTTGTAATAAACAAAAGAGGAATTACTAGAATTAAAGGACAAATGATAGATGCTACCACTGGAGTCCTTACCTAAATCAATTTCAAGATTGCCTTCTTTATCAATTACAACTATAGGGAAAAGGGCTATATCTTTTTCATATTTTGCAAAAAGGGCGGAACCATTTTTATTCTTTTGAATACCTAAACCATCTTTTTTGTCGCCTAAAAAACGTCCGATAAAGTATTCACTTGGATTCTTCAATATCAATTGAAAGTGTTGTTCACTAGAAAAATCACCAAACTCTGTGTTAGATTTCTTTGTCCATTTTTTCATCATAATTAGCGCCCCCTAATATAAAGAAAATATAGTCGCAAACAAAAAATATAATTTTTTATCGTTAGTTATATTTTATGAAATATTTATTTTAAGGTAAACAAAAAGCGGCAAGGCCGCTATTAATTACTTTCTACCTCGACGGTCATGACCGCTGATACGATAATATTCATCTTTATCTTTGTACATCTTTTTTTCAGCGATCATCATAGCTTCTTCAAACGTGGTCTTATCATTCTTTTTATCAATGAAGTAATAGCCTAAAGCAATAGAATAATTTGATTCTTTCATTTGCTCTTTGACACCATTAACTGTTTTTTCTAATTGTTCTTTTGTGCCTTGGAACATGAGAACTAAATATTCATCACCGCTCAATCGATAAGCGCACATATTTTTAGGATTTATAGACTTAACTAAAATCTTTGAAATATAACTTAAAGCTTTATCACCAGCGTCATGTCCAAAATGGTCGTTTAAATATTTAAGCTCATTCATATCGATTTGAATAACGCCGTTGACTTGGTTTTTATATCTAGAAATATCAGTGTAGTAAGTATCACGATTATATAAACCAGTAAGAGGATCTCGTAAGGCATTAACAGTCATAATAAAGATGTAGTTAATTAAAGCACAAATAATACAAACAATATTGAGCAAGTCACTTCTATTAGCCAACATCTCGGTAATGACTGTAGACAAAATAATGATTGCGCCTAAAATAAAGACCCAGCCATCGCGACGGTGTTTCCCGTGAAATCTAAATATAGCGATATATATAAGTAAAACAAGGAAGACAACACACACTAAATGAGAACTGTAATTTAGTAAGGTTGTACCTCTAATAAACTCTGCTTGTCCACTTGCAATAGTATGATAAGAAAAGACAATTGTAGATAATCCAGGAACGCCAAAGAAAAGAGGAAAAAGATAAACAATCGTGTTAATAATCAGCAGGGAACTCACTAAAATGTTAAACCACTTTTTTCTTTTTTGCCCTATGTTAGCAATTAATAAGAAAATATAAAGTAGGATAGGTCTAGTAATGTAACCAATAGATGTGAAAATGGTACCTAAAATAACATCTCCAGTGGCACAGGCATATTGCTCCACACATACCACCAAACAAAGAACAAAAATCAAAGCTACAAACACTAAAAAATTGATACTTTCTTTTCTTCTAACTTGATAATTTCTAATCGCCAAAAAAACAATTACTACGCATGCAGCGAATAATGGCAAATTAGAAACGAAGTAATAACCAACATCAAACATATTTTGCTACATTCTATCACAGGAAAGCAAATCACCACCATAAAATAGATTTTTTAAGTCAATATTCTAGTATCACAATTATATTGTGTTATAATAATAAGGACTTAAGGCAATAGGATGAAACTTTTCAAAAAATCATGGCTACATGATAAGTTTATTCTTGAAAACTCTGGTGACGCCGGAGAGGAAATTGGTGATAAAAATATTTATTTTAAAACCAAAGGTTTTCATGATTCTTTTTTAAGAATAAACAAATTCACGCCCGTTAGCATCGCCACTAAATTCTTTGATAGCATCGCAAAAGAATTCAGCGATTCTTTTAATACCATCGTCGGTTTTGAAGATGGCAGAATCAACATCATGTTTGAATGTCCAAAAGAAAAGTTAACAACAAGAATCTTGAATTCCTTGCTTTCAGATAAAGTTTGCTTTGGCTGTGATGATTTCTTTATTACCCAGTACACAAAATACGAAGATGAAGAGAACAGATTTGTGCGTTCTTGTGAACACTATCAATATAAATATGTTTTTAAGCACAACACTCTTATAGATTGCTTTGATTATTCACGAGATGGCGATCCTGAGTTTACTAGTGAATCAATAAACGCAATTCTACCTGATAACACAGTAGGTATCAAGGAAACAGCGTTTAGAAACTTTAAAGGGATTAACTTAAAAGTTAATAAGACATTAAAAGAATTTATTGGCATGTTTAATAAACTAACAAGAAAAGAAAATGTTTTTGGTTATGTAAGATGTTCTGATGGCTGCATGGTTATCACCAACATTAAACATAAGAAGACTTATATGCCTTTATATTATCAAGGCATCCATATGTGTATGAGAGAACCAAAAGCAGCCATTCAATATGCCAAAGAAAAGAAATACTTTGCTTTCTTAAAACAAGTACCAGGTTTATTTATTCGTACACACGGAAAGATATTCTTCAGTGATACCGCTACTCCATATGAAGATTTTGAAAATGGAGATGAAGAATTCACAGTGTTAGATTTCAATAATTTCAATCAAATTGAAGTGTTTGACTTTTTAGCGTCTTAATGGAGATATTGTATGCTATTAGTTCAAGTTTACTCCAACCCTATTAATAAGAAGAGAAACATGAAGGGCGACAATTATATACTTGTAGGCTCAAGGATTAATGATATTGTAGATCCGGTTTATATTGATCAATTTGGAAATCTTTATCTTCCAGGCGGCGAATTAAAATTTGATTATTACGGAAGATATTGGTATATCGGCGACAAACTAGTATTTTATGGTGGCTCTAGCGACCCTAACGCACGTCCTGTGTCTCTTGGCTTTACAGAAATTAAATATGACGATAAAGGGCGAGTGCAATTTGTTGGCAAAATTAGAATCGGCTATGACTATTATGAACGAGTGAGTTATCTTGCTCTTAAAATGCCAGTGTATTATCGCGGAGAAGGCTATACGACCCATATTGACAGAATCGGTAGCCACGACTTCACACAATATTTCAATGCACCTGAAAAGCTGTATTGGGATTACGGTTTTAAATAGTATTCAACTTTACTTTTATCAAAAAAACGCCGAATCATCGGCGTTTTCGTTCATATAAACTGTAATTTTATTATTTATTGATTCTTTCAGTCCATTCGTGACCACAGTTAGGGCACTTAAATTTAGCAATAACCACACAACTTGAATCGTTATAAACTTCATCAGATACTGCTGCGCCACATTTAGGACAGTTAGAACTAACTGTAGTATCACTACAGACACCACCGCTAACAGCAGCTAATTGTTCATCACTAAGAACAACACCTTCTTCTTTTGCTAAAGCAAGAAGTTCTTCATTTGATTTACATTTACGGGCTTTATTAATTTGTTCGGTAGTTAATCCTTCTAATAATTCTTTTTTCATAATGTTCTCCTTTTTGGTGATTATACTTTATCATACCAAATGTCACAAATGTGCCACACGAAATAAAATTCTAAAATGTCGATAACCATTTATTTACTTCTTCAATCATTGTTTCTTTAGAAACATTATATCCTGCTTGAAGAGTTGTAAGGATTTCTGGTCCACTAAAAGTTTTATTCTCTTTAATAGAGTAGCTCAAACAATACGTTGGCATTTTTAACATTTTTCTAACTTTGTTTTCATTATCGTTAATTATATTCAAATATTTTTTAATCTTTTGTTTGTTGATTAATGAAGCATCGATTGAAGATATGGTATATGTATCCACAAGATGTTTAAACGGTCTTTCAACTTCACTTGTAACCGCAAGAATCTTTGTAGCGGCAAGATATTCAATAGGAACGCCTTTAAATGAAATATCATTTACTTTGTAGATTTCTGGTTCAATCTCATCAAAATAATCCACTTTCGTGCCGTCTATTTGAGTAATCTTTCCATTAATATTTATTAAGGCGATAAATGTTTCTAAAAAATAAGGACTAGAAATAGAAATAGGGGTGATAACGAATTCGACTACATCCAAATGCTTTCTAAAGATCGATTCAACTTCTTTCAAATCACATTTGGTAACAATGTCAATATCGTTTACATATCTACAGTGGTCTTTAAAAAAGAACTGACAAATAACTCCACCGCTCACGTAAAAGTCAAAAGGCAGTTTGTTGAGTTCTTCAATAGTTTGACAGATGTCAAACCTATGCTCATCTTTATACTTATTCTTATCAACGAAAAGTTGATTAGTTAATCTTTCTTTCATGCCTAAACATTATATCATAATAAAAACTCCCTTTTATGAACTTAAGGGAGTATTTTCATTCTATTTGGCAGGGGCAGTAGGAATCGAACCCACATTAACGGTTTTGGAGACCGCTGTACTGCCGTTGTACGATGCCCCTAGTTCGGTGAACTTAGTCACCGAGATATGATTATAAACTACGAAGGACGGAGTTGACAAGAGACATATCAACTTGACCAGCGTAATTCATCTTAAAGTGTTTCATAACTGCAGGAACACTTTTATCTTCTAATGAATTAATAATGTCTCTAATTTCTTTTTCACTTAATTGTTTTGGTAAGTAAGAAGATAATGCTTCTTCTTGTTTAGCAATATCGTTAGCCTTTTCTTGATTATTGACTTTTAAGTAACCTTCTTTTTCATCAGAAAGTTCTTTTAAGACTTTTTGAATGATAGAGAGTAATTCTTTATCACCAATTTCTTTTCCTTGGCTCTTTAGTTCTACTTCTTGAAGTTTATATTTTGTTAAGACAATAGATAAAACAGCGCGGGTATTATTATCTCTAGCTTTCATTGCTTGGATGTTAGCGGCTTTCAATTCATCAATTAACATATTTCTACCTCCTGAGGTGCTTAATTATTATAAGAATAATTGTTGCTTTTTTCTATAAAAAACCTCTTTGCGGACAAAGAGGAATTTCATAAACTGGTGATCCCTAAGGGATTCGAACCTTTGACCCACTGATTAAGAGTCAGTTGCTCTACCAGCTGAGCTAAGGGACCAACTAGCGTTATAAATGATATCTTATATTAAATATCAAATCAAGAAAAAAACCAATCATGTTTCAGACTGGTTTTTAATGCATATAAATATAATTATTTATTTTTCTTTTTTCTAATCAAATATTTAATGAATACTTGAATCTCATGCGCTACAAGTGGGACGAAGGCTGCTCCAGCAGTAATGAGCCATTCGCTTAATCCTAATCCAGTTGTGGAGAACACTCTTTGCACTCCAGGAGTGAGAATAACGAAGAATTGTAAACCCACACCAAGAATGAAGGCTAATAACATCATCCAGTTCTTATTCTTAAATACATGGATGAATGAATGGTCAGTATCAGACATACACACCATATGGATGAGTTCCGCAAAGGCTAAAGCGGTAAAAGACATGGTTTGCGCTTGTTTTAAGACGTCTCCTGTCGCGTTAGCGATTTCTTGATAACTTGTAATGCCGTTAAGCCAGAAAGCGCTTAAATAGGCGATAATAACCGCAATGGTAATAAAGCTACCATGCATCACTGTATCTCTAAATCCACCACGAGCAAATATACCTTCTTTTGGATCACGTGGTTTTTCTTTCATGATGCCGTCGCCTTTAGGATCCATACCTAAAGCAATAGCAGGAAGGCTATCAGTAATTAAGTTAATCCATAATAAGTGTATTGCTAAAAATGGAGTGGAAAAACCTAAGATAATAATCACCATCATCACTAAGACTTCAGCAATATTACTAGATAAAAGGAAGATAACTGTCTTCTTAATATTCTTGAAGATACCTCTACCTTCTTCCACTGCTTTTTCAATAGAAGCAAAGTTATCATCTGCTAATACCATATCGGCAGCACCTTTAGCAACATCAGTTCCTGTAATACCCATAGCGATACCAATATCCGCAGCTTTTAAGCTTGGTGCGTCATTAACACCATCACCAGTCATTGCACAAATATGTCCATTTGCCTTAAATGCTTTAACAATTGAAGTCTTATTTTCTGGAGAAACACGAGCAAAGACACGAACTCTCTTTACTAATTCACGTAATTCTTCTTCGCTTAAATCATCGATTTCTTTACCCATGACACATTGATCAATAGATTCAGCAATTCCTAATTCTTTAGCAATAGCAAAGGCGGTATCTTTATGGTCTCCGGTAATCATAATTGTGGTAATGCCAGCTTCTTTAAACTTAGCAACGGCAGGTTTAGCTTCTTTTCTGGCTGGATCAATCATCGCCACCAAACCCACAAAAACCAACTCTTTTTCATCAATCTCCGATTTGTTAGTGTAGGCAAGCGCTAAAACACGAAGCGCTCTAGAAGAGAATTCTTTATTGATTTCGTAAATATGGTCAATATCTTCCTTGGCGATTTTTCTTTCTTTGCCGTTTTCTAATATATGAGTAGTATTCGCTAAGATAGAATCTAAAGCACCTTTAGTGAAGATATAGTCTTTGCCTTCAATTTGATGTTTAGTGGACATCATCTTTCTTACAGAATCAAATGGCAATTCATCAACACGTGGATATTTGCCTTCTAAATCCTTTTTATGTAAATCCATGTCATTAGCAAACACCACCAAAGCAATTTCAGTAGGATCACCAAATAAACCTTCATCAACAGTGGCGTTACTACATAAGGACATACCAGTAGCGAGCAAGGCTAAATCTTTATTGTCTTTATTAGTATTAAATTCATCTCGTTTGAAATATTTATTATCAACATATGCTTCAAGCACTGTCATTTTATTTTGAGTTAGAGTGCCGGTTTTATCACTACAAACAATAGATACCGCACCTAGAGTTTCAACAGACGGCAACTTCTTCACAATAGTGTTAACTTTTACCATTCTTTGAACGCCAATCGATAAAACGATAGTAACTACTGCCGCTAAACCTTCTGGAATTGCCGCAACCGCTAAAGCGATTGAACCTAACACTGCTTCAATCCATTCGTTGATTATACCTTGATGACCATGGCCAAAAATCCAAGCGATATCAATAATTAAAACTAAAGCAATGATAATGATAGTTAAAATTCCTAAGAATTTGGATAACTTATCAAGTACCTTTTGAAGTGGGGTTTGTTCACTTTCCTCGTCGTCAAGAGCGGTCGCAATCTTTCCAATTTCGGTATCCATGCCAGTAGCGACTACTACACCTTTACCACGTCCATAGCTCACAGGAGTGGACATATAGGCCATATTGACTCTATCACCAACAGCGACAGCTTCACTAAATGTAAATTCTGCATTCTTTTCAACTGGAACTGATTCACCAGTTAAAGACGATTCATCACATTTTAAGTTAACAGCTTCAATTAAACGTAAATCTGCACCGATGGTGTCGCCTTCTTCAAGAACAACAATGTCACCAATAACTAAATCAGCAGATTTAACTTTAAATCTCTTACCGTCTCTAATAACTGTAGATTCTGGAGATGATAATTGTTTTAAAGCATCTAATGAAGTTTGTGCCTTAATCTCTTGAATCGTACCAATAACCGAATTAAGAATAACAACAGCGAGAATAATAACTACGTCCGGCCAGTCACCAACATCTAAGAAGAAATTGATTTGATTGACACTGGTATAACCAAGTTTAGCGAGTAAGTTCGCTAATTCTTCTCCGCCCTTAGCGATAATCTCGTTGGTGTGTATAGTTTCATAAACAGAAACACCAATAGTAATAGCCACCGCAGCAAATAAGACATAAATCATTGGATTTGCCATTTGCTCAAAGAAAATACGTATCCAAGATTTCTTTTTCTTCTCTTGAAGTTTGTTTGGACCAAATTTAGCTAATCTATCTTTGGCTTCGGCTTCACTTAAGCCATTTTCTTTATCAGACTTTAAAAAAGAAACGGAATCCTGCGCAGAAATCGTTTCGTAATCTTTAATTTTGACTTTATCCATAATGAGCCCTCCGAAAAAACATTTTCGCAAAGGTCTTGTTCCTAATCGGTCTATGATCCGGACTAGAATTCTAGTCGTGTTGACGAATTCATAGATTCACTACTCCCCATTTGGAATAATATATAGTTATTTTATCAATATATTGATATATCAACAATAGTAATGTTTTTTGCAAGTAAAAACTTTTAATATCTCAAAGGTATATCTAAATTAGGGCATTTTTCTATATCGTTGAAACGATAAAATCTTGTATGGAACATAATTGTAAGATGTTCATGTTGGTTGTTGTCGTTAGTAGAAATAGATTCTGTCCAATATGAGAAAATATAATAAAAATATAATTCCTCAAGATTGATAACTGATTCATAATCAATATTGCTTACATCATATTTTTTTCCATTTCCTACCCTTTGATAGCCTTTTGAATCAACAT
>CADCNT010000013.1 GCA_902802905.1 uncultured Erysipelotrichaceae bacterium
CCAGCATATGCGTTGCAATATAAAACCCCACATCAATATAAAGTTGACATGGGGTATTAGGCTTTTTTTGAACTGTCTATTTTCGCTTGACTAGTTCAGGGTTTCCCATGCCTTATTTGATGAAATTGTCTTATTATTTTTCTTTGCTGACAAGTGCGCTGACGAGTAAGAGAACACCGTAAACAGCAACAAGAACACCGACAATAATCCAGAAAGCAGTTCTAAATTCAGGTAAGAGAATGTAGAGAATGCCAACAGTAATAGCAGCTGCACCGACAACGATTTGTCCGATACCTGTAAACATTAACTTCTTTGTAATTGAATAGACACCAAAGAAGATAAGGGCGCCACCAAAAGCGATGATTAATAAAACTAAGGTATAAATGAGATAACCAATGCTGTAGTAGCTAACAAGTAAGCAGATGCCAATAACTAAAGAAGCAAAGGAAGCAAATAATAATCCAAAGCTTAAGAGTTTAGTTCTAACCAAAGCAGTAATCACAACCGCTAAAAGGGCTGCACCAGCGATCACAAATAAAACACCAAAGTAGATATCTAAAACGGCTTGGCCGCCAAAGATAGCGATAAGAACACCTAATACGATAGCAATAGCGCCTTCTAAGATTCCTAATAACTTTTTATTCATAAAATAAATCTCCTTTCGCGGGAGATTATATATCTATTTAAAATAAATTTTAAGCATTTTGTGCTTTTCTACTTCTTCGCTTCTTATGTATTTCAAAAAGCAAAGGAGATAAACCATTAATTATGAATTCAGGAATTAATAAATATACGTGTGTTAAAGCATGATGCTCTGTAGCGTATAAAAGAAGCATAATCGAGAACACAATTTCCGTAATAGATAAGGCGACTGACAAAACAGCTGGGAACCTATGGAAGAGTTTATGAGCAATCTCATACAAGTCAAATGCTTCTCTAACAATGGTCCAAGTCGCCCATATAATACAAACGTAATCAAATACATGAATAGATGTAAGAACTACAATGCCAAGGATCAAATCAACAATGCCTAAAAAGAATTGCGCTTCTTGGAGTACTTTCTTTTTTGCCTTAATTGTCCAAATGAACATTCCTTCCACACCAAAAAGCACCATTACTGCACCAACTAGATAAGATAAGTAGTCTAAAAGTTGATGAGAAAATACACCAATAAGCACTGCCACAGCGGTGTAAAAAACTAATCTAATAGAGTAGTAAATTTTCATCCTTTATTTATCAAAAACCAAGCAGGCCGCCCCTATTTTTCCAGAATCATATCCTAAGGAAGCAACCTTAACTTCCACTTTTGGAGAATGCACCATGCCATAGTCAAAACTCTTAATATAAGCTCTAACTCTTTCTAATAAGTACTCTCCTTCATTAGCAACACCACCAGAAAGAATGACGACTTCTGGTCTAAAGATATTACAAATATTTAAGATACCCTCAGAAAGATCTCTAATATAATTACGCACAACACGAATTGCACCTTTATCTCCGCGTCTAGCGGCTATGAAGGCCACTCTAGCGTCACATTTGCCTAATTCTTTTGTGACTTTATGCATTTCAGAATCTGGGTTTCTTTCCATTTCTTTTTTAGTTTCTCTAATTAATGCAGTCGCAGAAGCATATGTTTCTAAACATCCTCTTCTACCACATCCACATTTATGTCCATTAACTCTAATGACCATGTGACCAAGTTCAGCGCCTTGATGTAAGTTACCATCATAAATCTTTTTATTAAGAATGATACCACTACCAACACCGGTACCTAATGTGAGCATAACAACATTGTTATATTCTTTGCCACTTCCAAAAACAGATTCGCCTAATGCAGCGACATTCGCGTCGTTTCCTAGTTTGACTGGCATATGAATACGAGATTCCATGAAATCTCTAATTTTAAAATGTTCCCATGTTAATAGATTAGGGGATGATTTGACTTCTCCTTTTTCTAAATCTAAAACACCTGGAGAGCCAATACCAACTCCTGCAATTGGTTCATCATAATGATGTTCTTTTAAAAATTGATTAATAACATCACAGAGATCACCAATAGTTTTCTCTGGCATATCATTTTTATCAACTTCACAAGTAAATCGATCAAGGATTTCACCTTTGTCAGTTATTGACGCCCCTTTAATTGAGGTTCCACCAATATCTACACCAATCGCAATCATATTTTTCCTCCATGTTCACATTCCTGAGCTAAAACTTTTTCTCTATTTCGATTTATAAAATACATCACTAAGTCGGCACTTACAAAAGAGAAATTAATAACATAGAACATAAATACCCACCAATCAGTGGTCCAGTTAAATGTTTTAGAAAAGATTTTAGATAACATTCCTGCTACATAGCCACAATCGATAAGGATTAAGAATATCAAACTCTTTCCTTTTGTGCTCTTACTTCTAATTGATTTAATCAATGCAAACGGCCAACTTAAGCCAAATAGAACTAGCATTGATACTTCTAAAATTTTTGCAACCATAAAGCTTACTATTATTCTTTTGCTTTCTTACTACGAATGTAAACAAAGCTTAAAACAAAGATAATAGCGGAAACTGAAACAATAGCAATAACCACAGAGATTTGTTTATCATCAGCTTTGCTTGAAATATTGAGGCCATTATTATTGCTATAACTAGTCTTTGTTCTAGCATACTCGATGGCCGCAGAAATAAGCATGTCGTTTCCATCACTATCTTCAAATGTCATTGCATCAAGCAAGTCTTTTTCGCCTGAAGATAGACAGTTATCATAGCGATAAATTAACTCATTCATTTTGTCCCCGCTAATTGCAGAGCAAATTGAACCATTTACGAGTAAAGCTTCAAATTCATCTTTAAAATTATCAGCGGTGTCTTGCACTGTCATAGTGGTTGTAACATCAACTGGATTATAAGCAGCATTACCTTCACTAAAAAGCTTAACTTCATATTTAGAAATCTCAGTTGGAATAGCACTACTAGCAACTGCGTTAGTTCTTAAATTTTTATATGTAATAGATAAGTCCAAACCATAAGGAAGTCCATCATAGCCCTTGTATGTTTCTGATGAGAAACTAGGATTTGAAATAAATGATGCAGTAATATCATGCTTAACATAGTTAATGTCAAATTCTCTAAATGCTGCACCTGTCCCACTAGCAGTACCACCAGTATAGGTATAGCGGATATATTTCAATTCAACAGGTGAAACGAATTCATGGAGAATATTTAGTTCACCACTATAATCTGCAACTTTTGTCCAAGATGAACCGTTTAGCGAGTATTCTAATTTTGCAGATGAGAAGCAGTCTGCAGTTTCTCCGTTTGAGGTATATCCACCTTGCAAAACAACGACGTTATTAGCAGTAATAGGATTTGTATATTCGACTTGAATATATGATCCAACAGCAAAGTGCCAATCACTCCAGAATGTTGTGTCTAAATCATTATCAACAACGTCATTTAAATCATCGTTCCCACTAACTGGAACTAATCCGCTTTGTGTTACATACTTTGTTGTGGCTTTTGTGACATTGAAAATTCTAATTGCTGTCCATCCAGTATTTGTGTTCACCAATTTGATATAACGAGCTTGAAAATCTAAGCCGGCAAATGATTGTATATCTTGTCCAGAAATATTTACTGCTTTAGTCCAACTACTGCCATCGCATGAATATTGAATTTCGCCAATCATGTAATCACCATCATTATTAACTTTACCGGTTTGTAACTCTATAGCGCTAACTTGATATACGTCTCTTAAGTCATAAATTAATGACGAAACATTTGAGTTAAACCATGCATGAGTGCTACTACTATTATCAAACATATTAGCGAAGCAACCTTGGTTTAATCCAGTAGGACCAGTGACACTAACCTTGTAGTAATCATTAGGAATAGTGTTGATGGAGATATCTGCGATTTTTACCCAGCCTTTATAGCCTAAAACAGTCAATTTGATATATTGAGCAGTAACTGGATTGTCTCTAACATCAACATATTGAGCAGAATAGTTATTTCCTATGAACGAACTATAATTATCAAATGGAACATATGCTGCCACACCATCGATGCTATAAGAGAATTGTCCTTTATAGAAACATTCATCATCATTGTCTTCAAAAAATTTAAAGCGAATACTGCTAATTTCAACAGCTTCTTTTAGCTTAATGATAATGTGATCATTATTATTTGGACGGTGGAATCTTGTGTATGTATCATCATCCCCATCAAACATATATCCGTAAAGTGCATTTGCTTCTCTTCCTTGAGTAAAGTTTTCAGAAACGCCCTGAATCAAATCACCAGCAAATTGACCATCGTTATAGCCAATTTCAGTAATTTGCACCCAGTTGTTTTTGAAGGAAGTTAAATTAGTTAGTTTTATAAACTTAGCTTCAACACCATAGCATTTAACACAGGCAGTGTCGTTATAACTAAGCTCAAATGATCCTGCTAAATAGTAAGTAGGGTCTACTGGATCACTATAATAATAGAAATCACCACTAGTCAAGAAATCAGACCCTCCAGCAAATTTGATAAAGAGGTCATCTAAAAACACTGGGCTAGTGAGTTCAATTGTAATAGAGGAACTCGCGCTTGGATTATATAACCACGCCTTTGTATCTTCGTCAGCGTCAAACATGTTTGATAACGGGTAATTCTCTTCTTGATAGATTGTCCAGTTGGAGACACTGGCTTTTTCAACATTGCCACCAAAATTCTGCCTTGAAATTTTTATGTTTCCTTTTGTTTCGTTGGCAGGTGCCATAGCAAAAGAAGCAAATAATAATGGTAAGAACAATAATCCAAGTTTCATCTTGAAATTCCTCCTAAAACAATGTGTTTTATCTATTCTACAACGTATTGACGTTGAATTCAGTAATTAATATCCAATTAAACAATTCCCAGTTAGAAACAATCTTAATATATCTAGCGCTGATGCTTTGTCCAGATAAGTCTAAATTGACATCGTTAATATCGTGATATGTGCTTTCTCCAACTGGAGTAAAGCTGTCGTTATCACCTGAAACAAAGATTGAATAATCAACGAAAGCATCGCTTGTATGATCACTATCGCCTTGTTTAAAGACGATGTTATTAATGGTTTGAACTTGTCTGATATCTAAGATGATTGACGCTCCAGTATATGGGGATGGTCCCTTGGAGAAATGTACGTATGTAGAATCATCGTTATCCCAAAGGTTTGCATAAGCGCCCTCTTCAAACACCATTTGTGTGACACTATAAGAATATTCGTTAGGGTCTTTGACATTAAGCATAACATCAGTAATGGCAACCCACCCCGACCCTTCACTAGGAGCGTACATTCTTAAGTATCTTAAAGTAAATGGATTATCCCTATAATCAAGTTCGACAAGCAAACTATTCATTGAACAAAGTGTGGTCCAATTAGAGCCATCCAATGAATACTGTAATTGACCAGTGAATTTATCATTTGACCCTGGCTTACCAAAAATAATTTTAATGTCATTAACCGTCTTAACTTGTAGATAGTCGATTAAAACATATCCACCTTGAGACACGTTGCTAGAGAACCAGCAATAAGTCGAGGTGTCATTATCAACGATATTGCTCAAACTACCTTGGTAGATTCCCGCTAAACCAGAATAGGCAACAACAGGGTCATCAAAACTCAGCACATTAAATCTTATTTCTCTGATCGCCACCCAGTGCGTATCTTCAACGGAACAATATAGTCTTAAGAATCTAGGAGAAACTGGATTACTCCTAACATCGACAACACATCTTTGTGAATTAATAGAGCCAAGTGTAGTCCAACTCTTTGCGTCATCACTAACTTGCACTTCTCCTCTAAGGTAATCTTGGCTTTCATCATTTAAGCCCATGATAACTTCAACACTTGAAACAGGCTCAGTTCTATTTATTAAATCGAGTCTAATATAGTTACCGATATTATTTGATCCCTCAAACCAACAGTATGTAGATTCATTATCATCAAACATGTTGGCAATTGATCCTTCATAGATTTGGTTGAAGCCATGATATTTAACACCTGTATCAATATCCAATCTAATACAGATTTCATCGCTAATGAGTGCGTCTAAATAATCCATAAATGGTTGCAATACCATTTTCCCAACATATGATGGTTGGTCTTTGACCGCAAATAAGCCAGACATTAACACTGGGTGCATTTGTGATTTAGATTCTTCAATGTAATCAAGCAATAAATTATATTGCGCCAGAAGTTCACTATCGCTTAAAGAGTTGATGTTCTTTATGAGATATAAATATTGTTTAACTGCTAGACATGTATATCTAAGAGCGATAACCCATGGACTAATCTCATCCACTAGTTTTCTATTACCAGCGTTAGCAATAAAGTTAATCGTATCGTCTTTCAAATCTTCAAAATAATCAACAAGCGCTTGCATTTCATTATCATAACTGCCAGCTTGATATGCTGTTTTGAAGCTAGTGATAAGCGGTTTAACAGATTCTGACTCTTCAAAATATGTATCGTTAAAGGCTGACGCAATTACCATGTGCTCCGCTAAATGTTGATAGGAACTTGTCTCTTCACTTTCGATGTATTTGAATGAGTCCATGTATGACTTATCCATATCAAAATCTTTAGTGTTCCATGCATAATCCGCTGTTGCCCAAATAGATAATTTTGAAGCTTCCGCAAATTGCATTGGGTTAGTGACTATGCCAGAGAACTCCACATCTTCATCATTATTGTATTGAACGTTATAAACTTCGCCTTTTCCTAATAGGAGATAATTAACGCAGTAATCGTTAACTGGCCAGTTCATCCATACAAATGGTTTTCTACCAGTAAAGCCGTTAAAATCATCAAAGGCCATGTTAGACATGAGTGAACACACTTTTTCACCAGTCCACATGATAGAGATGCTTTCATCTAACCCATCCATTAACGCCCCAAAATAGGTAGCTTGGCTAACTTCACTTTCAATCATTGAATATGTTGTTGGAACAAACACTAAATTATAGCAATCACTCTTTGCTTTAAGGTGCTCTGCTAATGCGTTAGCAACATCTCTATGCAAAGTTGCGTCTTCTGGAGTAATAGAGACATCATCCGCAGAGAAGACAAATTGTCTTACTCCGGCGTTATAGATTTGATCAAACTTATCTTTGATAATCTGTAAATCAGTGTTAAATGTACTTCTTGTAAGTGGTTTATTCATAAATGGATGAATTGCCCACGCTAATCTAGTTTTGGTAACTCTACCAGTCTCTACTTGCTCTTTTAAAATTTTTAAATCTTTTTGAGAATACAAACTTCTCCAACTAGTTGAATGATAGACATCATCTTTAGGAGCGTAGATATAGATATTGGTTTTAACTCTACTACCAAATCTCATAAGTTCTTGTCTTTGTTTGCTAGTCCAAGGTACTCCATAATATCCTTCAATAAATCCCCTTAATTGAGACTGAGAATAGTCTTTAATCTTTAAGGTTCTTACATAATCATCACTTTGTTCAAAAATGAATTGTAATGAAGCTAGTCCATAGAATAAGGAGTCGCTATCTTTTGCAGTTAAGAAAATATCGTGATTAGTAATTTCTAAATAATAGGCATCAATCTTAGAAGTAATGTAGCTCAAATCTTCGCTCACTAACGAAGTGACAAAAGCAGATTCGTCATAGACTTCTAAGATGATATTAATTTTTGAATTATCAATATTATCGCCGACAGAAGACAAGACATTTTTAAGAGATAATACGTCGTAAGCCCTCTCTTTTGTGTATTTATCAACATGGTCAGAAAAGATGAAATTAACTTCTTTGTCCATGCTTAAAGTATCATTACCATATTCGATATTTCTCACAATTGGATAAATCTCATAGGTATCACTAGAAGCGTCTCTAAATGATTTAGCTGGAGAAGATTTGGTGGCGCCTGTAAACACCATTGAAATAAGTAGGAACAATCTAACTAATAGTTTCAACATATTAGATACCCCTCGCTTTCACATTGGCTAGGCCGGCGTTATTACTTCCGATTGTAATCAAATCATACTCATTAATAGAGCCATAAAATTCAACACAAGAAATGGTTAATCCGTTAAATACGTAATCTCCAATACCAGTAATCGAAGATGATAAAACAAGTCTATTGATATGTGGTTGTCTTTCTATCAACGATGATGGATAGAATAAGCAAGACGGGATATATTCCACTCCATATTTGAAAAACACTAACAAATTATTTGCGTTCTTTCCTAAAGCTAAGAAAACTTTATTGTTGTTTCCTAAGTCAGATATATGTCTACTTCTAATCACCAAAGTAGAAACATTTACTAGCCCTTCAAAAGCAGAATTCCCTAAAACAGATAAGTCTCTTCCTAAGTAAATATAGGAAACTGATGTATCATCTTTAAACGCACTGCTACCAATACTTGTGACTGTGTCAGGAACATTGATTGAAATCAAAGATGAACATGAAGAAAATGCTCCTTCGCCAATTGAAAGTAAAGTAGAAGGCAGTTTCATGTAATTAAGTGATTCTGAATGCGCAAAAGCATCATCACTGACACTGGTTAAACTAGTGATAGATAAATCTAGGTCGATTAAAGAAGAATATTGGAATGCTCCTTCGCCAATACTAGCTAAGCTAGAAGGGAACCTCACATAAGATGCTTCCGAAAACATAAAGGCGAAATTACCGATTGATTTTAATGATGCTGGTAAATCAAATTCATCAACACCTGTGCTATAGAAAGCATAATCACCTATAGTCTCAATAGTGTCTGGTAAATAAATGGAAGAAACTCCATTCACTCCATAGAAAGCATAATCACCTATAGAAGCGACTTTTGAATTCTTGCTGAAAGAAACACTATGGACAACTGGTAGTTTTGTAGGATCCATCGCTGTTGGATAAAGTAATCTAGCAGGGATATGCTCAACATCTGGTCCAAAGACCAAATCAATATTTTGCACAATATGTTCAGGAGAGAAAGTGTTTTCTTCTTGAGGATAGAAGATTGCGTTTCTAGGAGCAAAATCTTCACAGTTTCTTGCGTTCCAATAGATTTTAGTCAATCCAACTTGTTCAAACGTTTCATTTTGGATGCATTCAATGTTGCTAGGAATATAGATGCCAGATATCCACCATCTTTCCATAAAACCTTTATTGCCAATTTCTTTAACTGGTAGATCATTATAGGTATTAGGGAAAACAATAATATCGTTTGTGGCTTCTATATCCATTGTGTTCCAATAGTTATCAACGATGTAATAAGTTCCATCGTCACTCAGTGTATAAGTTAGACCTGGGGTGACTGTATCAAACGTTGGGAAATCCACGAATTCTTTTTGATGATATTGATGCTCAGCATTTGGATTAACTGGCTCTTCTAATTCTTTATAAGGATTAACAGATGCTTCGCAAGAATATTTGATAGTGAGTGAAGTAATGACGCATCTATCAGTTACACCAATTTTAAAGAAAGATGGGTATTCTTGATTAAAGAGATAAGTTCCATTCTCGCTTAAAGAAGAAGATGAGTTTTCATATTCATCAACGTTCCAACCATATTCAACGGTAAATGAGCCGTTGCTAATTACATAATCGATAGAAACTAGCCCGTTCAAAGCAGAAGTGCTTTTGATATAAGAAGTGTTATCTTCTAAAACTGTGAAAGCACCGTTACTGGCAGAAACGTTATTATAAGCAAAAATAATATTGTTATTGTTTTGTGTTTTATAAGTTTTGTTTCCTGTTTGATGAGAACCATCAGTTAATGGATTCCCACTGCTCATTAATAATTGATAAGTTGGATATGTCCTAGATGCAGAAACAATGTTGCTTCTAGTGGCAATTAAAGTAACTATTAAAGTTAGAGGCAACAATAAAGCACCTACACCTATAAAAACAAATTGTTTTTTTATGCGCATATATACATATATTATAGACAAAACTAGTGTTATATAAATCTTTTTGATTTTCTATTGAAAATAGATAACGATTTCTTTATATTGGAAACATATTAATTCGTTGATATCGGAGATGAATTATGAAAACACTCATTATGTTAAGCGCGATACCCGCTTCTGGGAAAACAACCTGGGCTAAAGAGTATCAAAAAAATCACACTAATTGTTATATCGTTAACAGCGATGATGTGAGAATGGAAATCACTAACGGAAACTATCAAGACCACACTAGACAAAAAGAAGTCTGGGAGCTCTTTGAAAGAAGAATCCATGAATATGCTTTAAAAAGCGATGATGTGACCGTTATCCTTGATGCATTAAATGACACTAATGAAGTGAGGCTTAAATATTTAAGCACCACTCCTGAATTTGATAAAAAAATCTTAGTGCTCTTCCCATCTACTTATGAAAAAAGCAGCAAATATAATGGACAAAGAGACGCCAATTGTAGAGTTCCTGAAAACATCTTAGTGGGACTAGTAAAAAAATTTGAGGAACCTAACGAAGAAGTCCTCAAATATGTAGATGAAGTAATCACAATAAACTGGGATTGATTGCAAAAAAAGACCTTAAGGTCTTTTTTATTATTTTAATCTAGGAGCATCGCCATAATTCTCAATATTGGTTAGTGTCCTATCGATTTTATAAATTTTAAAGTCATTAGTGACCACTGTGAATAAACCGCAGTTTTGAATATCAATATGACGATACTTATCAGTGTCTTCAGGATGATTTCCCATTAAATAGTTTGCTAATAAAATAAATAACGAATTAGAACAAACCATAACTGAGTCACAGTCTCTTGGTAAGTTGTTTATTAATGCTTCTCCGCGTTTCCAGAAATCCATATAGTGTTCCATATCAGGAACTTTTAGTTGCTTAATTTCAATTTCTTTTCTTCTCCAAGAATCCAATAACGCGGCGGAAACCGGGTCTTTTTTATTTAGCTCTTCTCTACTGAGTCCATCCGCGATACCTAAATAGAGTGGTTTAAAATCAAACGGCTTTTCCAATACAAGATTTAAATCTTTACAGATAACATCTGCTGTTAATCTAGTGTGAATGCTTGTAGAAGCAAATATTCTAAGGCGTTTTAAATCAAGATTGCCTTTAAAAAACTGTGCCACTTGATGGCATTGTTCTATACCTTTTTCGGTTAAATCTTCACCCTTTCCACCATGAATATCTTTGAGATTTTTAGTGGACTGAGCATGACGGAGCAAAATAATTCTAGATGGTGTATTTGTCATCCGTTAATAACTCTCCAACTTTTTTAATAAGATCTGGTTTGGCTTCTCTGAAATTATGGTCGCCATCCATCTCGATTACGTTCGCATATTTGGCCTGTCCAAATATCCTGCGATTATCATCTAATGGGATGAATTCATCTTGAATCGGAATAATTAAATTAACCATGACCTTGACTGAATTAATCCTTTCGATAACTGCTTTCTCCTCGTTCTTTTCAAAGAAAGATCTATGAGCGTAAAGCCCTTTTCTCTTTGTGAAACCATATTCATGAAGCTGATCCACTAAAGATTCTTCTTTGAAAAAACCATTTAATACTCTTTCATTGGTGTAGAACGGAGCAATCAAAATGATTTCACGATAGATATCATCTTTCTTTAAAATGTTTGCTAAGGCATAGTTGCAACCTAGACAATGCGCAATCAAGCATACTTTATGTCCAGGGTGCCTACTTTTCACAAATTCAACAATTCTTCCTAAATCATCTACATGGTCATCAAATACTGTGTTATCAATTTCACCATCACTCTCACCCATGCCAGATAGATCAAAACGATATACTTCAAATCCTCTTTTAGTGAGATAATCCGCCATTTCCACAAATAAACGTTGTGGCCCATTTCTTTGAGCAGAAAAATATCCATGACAAATAATCACTGGTTTTGGATTCTCATCTTTAGAATGATGCACCACTCCCCTAAGAGTTGGCTTATCTAAGGTTTTTATTTCTAAATATTCAAGCTTCATAATCAATCAACCTCGTCGCCCAGGTAGGCATATTTTGAGTTCTATAATTTTCTTTATCGTTTTTTGCAAGCAACAACTCTAGTCTTTCTTCATTAGAGAAAATGTATGTTTCATCAGCAAAAGACATCACAGTTGGGAAATAGCGGATTACTTTTTCATATCTATCTTTAATGAAATCGTTCTCCACAATATTTCCATCTAGTTGTTCTCTAATCTTGTTACGTCTTAAGGCGGTTTCTAACTCAGTTCCAACATGTAGTACCACTATCTTATAGTTATTATCTTTTAAAGATTTTAGAGCATCAATTTTCTTATCTTTTGAAAACACTGTTTCCCAAATGAACGAAGAATGATTTTTGATTAATAAAGCAATTGCATTATCAGTAAAATCTCTAGCCTTATTGTAATTGAAATCAAAAATCTCACCTTGATTTTCAAAATATACTTCGTGAATTGTGTCATTACCTAGAAATGGTAAATCAACTTTTTGGAAGTGCTTTAAAAAGTTATAAGAAAGAGTGCTCTTACCCGCTGATATGCCACCAGAAATAATGTATACAACTGGATGCTTATCACTCGGATAAACTTTGTTTGGGTTGTACACTATCGCATGTAAAAATTTCTTAGTGGTTAGATAATCAGCGCTTGTTTGATTTTTTACAACATCACTTATTATCTCAAGAGATGTCTTTATCATATAGCGAGATATTTTTCACCTTTGAAGTAGCGATCTGCCATGATAAAGATCTTTAAATAATATGGATCTAAACGGAAGATAAAATCATCTGCTTTAATCTTCATTGTAGTGATACGTTTTACTCCGTTTTCTTCAATTAAGGCATTGCCTTCCACTTCTTCTACTTCTTTAGCAAAAAGTTTTAAGCCATCTTCAACTTCAACTTCCACTAAAGCAGAAACTTCTTCTTCTTGTAAGTTGTGGTCGATTAATGGAGTGTTGTCTTCTAAAAGAACAACATTGCAAAATTCACGATTGCATTTCACTCCAGGAGTGCCACTAGAGGAAATACGGATTCCTAAATCAATTAATCTAGAAGACTCGACAGAGATGCCTAATTCTTCTTGTACTTCTCTTATGCCATCTTCTTTAGTTTCGCCAGCTTGTAAATGTCCCGCTGCAGAAATATCCAATTTTCCTGGTGCGGTTTTCTTTGCTAACGCTCTTTTTTGGACAAGGACAAAGTTCTTTCCATCATGTTGGGTAAGAATCCAGCAATGGAATGTTTGATGCCAATATCCTTCTTTGTGGACTACATCGCGGTCCTCTTTTCCAATCCATTCATACTTTTCGTTAAAGATGTCAATTATTTCTCCCATGACTTTATTTCTCCTTTTCTAACTAATTCTTTACGCCATCGTTTATATCTTCTACTGCGTTCTTTGCAGCTTCTTTCCATAATAGAGTCAACGCCATGAAGCCGCTCGCGAGTTTGCATCAAGACTTCATTCATATCTAATTCCATCTTATCCAATTCATCTAAGACAACTTCAGTTTCATATGATTTGTTTTTATATGTCTTCCTAAACAACAATTCTCTTAGAGATATTACATTCTTTTGAGCTGATTCATAAATCTCATTTCTATCAATTTCTTGAGCCGCTTTTACAGTCTCTGCCATAATCTCCATCGCATCTTCAAATTCATCATATGCTTTTGCAACATATCCGAGTAAGCGCATAGCTTTAACCATTCTTTCTGGTTCTGGTTTGCGTTTGCTCTTTTCTCCTTCAGGTGGAACTTCAGGATATTCTTGCTTTAACGCTTCAAAATCATCTTTAAATATTGTTCCAGCAAAAACATCAAGTCTTCTATCGCTATCACAATATCCAACCATCATAATTTCTGCATAGGTTTTTGCTTGTTCAAGATAGAAACAGCAATCTTTAGTCCTACTCTTGTCTATTGAATGAGCAAGATAGTATCTTCCTTCATAATACCTAGCAAGTGGATTACAGGTCTTATATCTATATTTAGGGTCTTCATCAAACTTTTTGGAGCAAAATTCCCTCATTCTTCTTAAGTGCTCAGTAGGATGTTTAGATTCATCATTGATTAACTTAGAAAAATACTCAAATACACTTTCTTCTGCACTGTCCATTGCTTTTTGAATATGATCAGGGTCTTTATATTCGATGTTTTGAATCCATTTTCCATAGATATATGGTACATATCTTCCATACTTAATAATCTCATTTAAGTAATTATGAGCATATGTATAATTTGGATCGTTCTTTTTCTTTTTTCTTTTATATCTTTTGGAAAGAAGATCTCTTTGTTTGGCGATATTATCAGTTGTAAATCCTAAAAGATGAGAAAAAGCTTTTCCTAAAATTTTATATAATTCTTCAGGATCGCCTCTAGATGCATCCAAATCATCAATAATGCATTTAATTACTTTGATAACTTCATTTCTTGCTATCGAAGCGTTATTAATCTGATTAGTTTTAAAATATGACCAACCTAAAAAATCGATTCTAGTTAAATAAATAACTTCATCTATTGGCTTGTTTCCTTCAAAAGTTTCAACAGTTGTTTTGCCTTCTCTTTTTAGTTCGCGAAGAGCATTTTGCAAAACTTTCCCGATTTCATGTTTGATATCAAAACGATTAGCGATAGTAAGCGGTCTATCAAGTGCAGTTGCAATTCTTACTATTTCGGTATATCTTCTCTTGTTTAAATTTTCTCTCAGGATTTTAACGATACTGTCATCGCGATTAAGAATTAAATACGTAATCCAGGCAATTAAACCAAAAAACAGTGCTCCGCCAATAATAATTCCTGCTAAAACATACTTACCATTAAAAATACGATCAATGCCAAGACCGACAGCGCCAACAACTAAAGTACCAAGAACGCTTAGAATACCGGCTTTGAAGCCAGGGTGCTTATATACTCTTTTTTCCTTTTTTGTTTTCATGCTCTAGCGATCCTTTCTTAATAATTTGTCAGCTGCGGAATTAGCTTTTTCATAAAATTCTTCAATAGTTATTTCACCATAGAATTCTTTTCTATCCATATAATAGGTTTCTAACGTTAAGTTCAGGTTTGGATTTTTCTTTTTCAATATTTGTAGCCACGATTCAATATCAATTGTTCCCATGTACGGAATTAGATGGCTATCTCTAGTTCCATCATTGTCGTGGATATGCAGACAATGAACTTTATTCAAAACCTTATCCCATACTTCGAATCGTAAATTTTTGGTAAATGTATTCGCGTGGCCTATATCGAAGCATAATCTCACATTGTCAAAGTCATCTAAATTGTCTAATAGGTATTCTAAGTGGCTTAAACATTTATTGTTTTCTAAAGCTAAAATAATACCTTTTTCTTTACAATACTCCGCTATAACACGATAGTTTTTTAGTCCACATTCATTTGGTCCAGGACAGTTATATCCACTAACGGTGTGGAGAATCACTGTTTTCACTTGATTTCGGTAGGCAAAATCAATACCTTCTTTAAGTTTGCTAATACATCTTTCAGCGTCTTTATCTTCACTCCATAAATCAGTAACTAATCGATTACTATATGGCAAATGAATAGTTTCAACATCTAAGCCGAGTTTTCTAGCAAACTCTATATGTTCATCTTCTAATCCTTCGTATTCCAAAGTAAAAAAGACTCCTTCAAAACCAGCTTTCTTAATAGCGAGCAGGTTGTCATTGATTGAACATGTAAATCCACCAGGCTGGGCTAGTACATACTTTTTCATGAAACAAATCTAAATATATTTTTACACATAAGCGCAATTAAATGCACGTATAAGTATGAGATTTTTATTGCAACAATCTCTTATATCGGTATCATTATTGTTAATGAGGTAATAACCATGCAAAAAGT
Organism: uncultured Erysipelotrichaceae bacterium; assembly: GCA_902802905.1. Classification (GTDB taxonomy): domain Bacteria; phylum Bacillota_I; class Bacilli_A; order RFN20; family CAG-826; genus UBA2450. The sequence goes on from CADCNT010000013.1 coordinate 15,805, forward strand.
TGTGTTAATAGGCGGTGGATCCGCAAGTGGAAAAACATATGTTTTAAGAAAAGTTTTAGAAAAACTCCCAAAAGACAAAGTGACAGTTATTTCACTTGATGACTACTACAAAGATTTCTCAGTCCTCCCTATGGAAGAAAGAGCGAAGATTAACTTCGATCATCCAAAAGCATTTGATTGGAAATTAATGAATGAACAATTAAGCGCTCTTAAAAGAGGAGAAACAATTGAAAAACCAATCTACGACTTCACAATTCATGGAAGAAGTCCTAAAACTGAAACCGTTGAACCAAAAGATTTAATTATCATCGAAGGCATTATGGCGTTAGTGAATAAAGACTTACGCGCAATTGGAGATTTAAAAGTCTTCATCAATGCTTCAAGAGAAAGAAGACTAGTAAGAAGAATTGATCGTGATATGAAAGAAAGAGCGAGAACTTACGAAAGCATTATCGAACAATACTTCACAACCGTCTTACCAATGTTTGAAGAGATTATTGCCCCATCTCAATATTATGCAGATTTAATTATCAATAATGACGGAGGTAGCACTCACTCAATCGATGTTCTTGCTTCCGTTTTGCAAACAATGATTGATAAAAACTAAACAGAGACCCCTTATTTTCAAAATTTGGGGTTTTCTTTTTTAACAAAAAACTGATGGATTTCTCCACCAGTTCTTTTTAGTTTTGCTATTAATTAGAATTCTCTAGTTTGTGGTAAGAAGCTATAGAGGATAAGTCCGCCAAAGCAAGAAATGCCAATAACTAAGCCCATAATGCTGAGCCAGTTAGCGTTACCGCCACCTAAGAAGCCAGATGTACCACCACCGATAAAGTAGTAGCATAAGCCAAAGATGGCAAGTCCACTACCGATTGTGGTTAAGATAGCTCTAGCTAACTTACCTTCGTAGTTACTGGATTTGGCTATGCCAACAAGAATGATAGCTAAACCAAAGACAACAGTTGGGATAATTAACATGCTATCTTTGCCAAAGAATAATTGATTCCAATCAACTTGATAGCCAGATGCGACAAATACCAAGATGATGACAATAATAGAAACTAAGAATTTTGCTAAAACGATTAATGCACAGTTAGCAATAGCCTTAAATGGATCATATTTTCCAGATAAAACAAGGAAGAAACCAATCGTTGGCAAGGCAATCAATAAGACATCAACCACAATAAGCATTAAATATAATAATGAGATTTTTGCGGCATCCCAGGTTTTAAAACCAAGTTGATTTAAACCAGCAAATAATTCTCTTTCGTCAATCGTTACAAGAACGCCAAAGGTGACGACTGCTAAGACGAAGATAATAGCAAATAATTGCTTAAAGCCTTTCATAATTATCTTCTATCTCCTGGAAGCTTGTCATGGACGAATAAAGCCATAACTGCTTTTGCGGTATGAATTCTATTTTCTGCTTCTTCATAGACAACAGATTGTGGCCCATCGATAACTTCATCAACAACTTCGTTGACTCTATCTGCTGGAAGAGCATGCATATATCTACATGTTGGTTTGGCTAATGCCATTTTGTCTGGTGTACATTTCCAACCCTTTAACGCTAATAATGCATCATCGACAACAGTTGTGGATTGATTGGTAACCCAGCTACCCCAGTTCTTAGGGAAGACGACGTCTGCATCTCTATATGCGGCATCCATATCATGGGTGATGGTAAGAGAGCCACCATGTTCAGCAGCGTTCTTTCTTGCTTTTTCAATAACCCAGTCTGGTAAATCATATCCTTCTGGATAGGCTAATGTAACATCAATTCCGTATCTTGGGAATAATAAGACTTGAGAAACTGGAACCGAAATTGGTTTCTTGTGAGTTGTGGCCATAGCCCAAATAACAGAGACCTTTAAGTGTTCGGTGTGACCAAATTCATCTTCGATGGTCATTAAGTCTGCTAAAGCTTGCATTGGGTGATATAAGTCACATTGTAAGTTGATGATTGGGACTGTTGACCATTTAGCCATTTCTCTAATGTACTTGTTTCCTAAACCCCAGTTACAGTATCTACAAGCAATCATGTGACCAAAGCTTGATAAGATAACAGCGGTGTCTTTAGCACTTTCCCCATGAGCAATTTGCATCATAGAGGTGTCTAAGAAGGTAGCGTGTCCACCTAATTGAGCCATACCACTTTCAAAGGAGTTTCTGGTTCTTGTGGATTGTTCGAAGAACATTAAGAATCCGGTTTTGTTTGTTAGCCAGTCTGTTTGTTCATTCGCGTAGAAAGCATCTTTTAATTCACGAGATACTTTAAGCATGTAGTCGATTTCTTCTTTAGTGAAATCTTCTAAGGTAATTAAGTGTCTGCCTGCAAAGCGAGGAGCAATTTTTTCCATATTTAATTTTTATATCCTTTCTAATAATTATTTCTTTAAGTTTTCTAAATAGAGAGATGGCATAACTGCATATAATGCAGCACAGATAACCAAGTCTTCTTTTCTTGTCTTTTCATTTGGTGCGTGTGCTTCTTTTTCATCACCAGGACCAAATCCTAAGCAAGGAATGCCGTATCTACCCATAATGGAAACACCATTAGTGGAGAATGTCCATTTATCAATGATAGGGGCTTTTTTGAATAAGCCTTCATAACCTTGTTTCATGGATTGAACAAAGATACTTTCTTCTGGAATAACCCAGGTTGGGAAGTAACATTCTGTTGGATAGAGCAAACCAGTATAACTTGGTCTTTCATAGCGATACATCTCAACTTTAGCGTTAGCGGCTTTAACACCTGGTAAAGCTTCAATTTCCGCGATGGAGGTCTTGTCGTTTTCACCAACAGTTAATCTTCTATCAAGAGAAATCCAGCATCCATCAGCGACTGCACATCTAGATGGTGATTTATGGAAGATCTCACTAATAGTGACTGTGCCTTTGCCTAAGAATGGGTCATAGGCTAAGCCTTTTTCATTGAGTTCTTTAACTTGCTCAATGATTGGCGCCATCTTATAGATTGCGTTATCTCCTCTTTCAGGAGCGGAGCCGTGACAGGAAATACCTCTAACAGAGACTTTGATTTCCATTCTTCCACGATGGCCTCTATAAATACGGCAACTAGTTGGTTCAGTAGAAACGACGAATTCTGGTCTGACTTTATCTTCTTCAATGATGTATTGCCAGCAAAGGCCATCACAGTCTTCTTCTTGGACAGTACCAGTAATCACTAAAGTGTAGTCGTCTTCTAAACCTAATTCTTTAATGATTTTAGCAGCGTAGACCATTGAGGCCATGCCACCTTCTTGGTCAGATGTACCACGTCCACCGATATAGACATCATCTTCGAATCCTTTATAAGGATCGAATGTCCAGTTTTTGATTTCGCCAATACCGACTGTGTCGATATGAGCGTCCATACCAATGAGGTGTTTGCCGTGTCCGATATAGCCTAAGATGTTTCCCATTGGGTCGATCACGACTTTATCAAATCCGACTTTTTCCATTTCTTCTTTAATACGGAGCACTACTTCTTTTTCCTGACAGGATTCGGAAGGAATAGCGACCATATCGCGGAGGAATTTGACCATATCAGCCTTATAGGCTTGGGCCTTTTCTAATACTTTTTCAAAAGGGACTTTCATTATTTTAATTCCTTTCCTCTCATCTCTTTAATCTTCTTATCATATTCATGAATCTTGTTGTACTCTTCATCCCAGAAGGACATAGATTTCATGCTATCAAGATATTTCTTGGTATAGCCAAATGGTAACCAGTCTTTTTCTTTTTGTTTGAATAAGGCTTCTTTGGCTTCTTTACCACGGGTGTCTAAAACCATGTTAGTATCTGCGCCCATAAAGACATCTTCAAACCATCTTTCAAGAACATTAGGAGTAACTTCTAATTCTCTTTCTTTTAAGTTTTGGATAACTGAGTCATATCTATCAAAGCTATCAGTAGCGATAGTGACCACGTTATCATCTGGTCCTAATTTAAGATATTTAGCCATCTTAATCGAGCCTAAGATATTACAAATACCAGAGACACCAAATAAGTTAACCATTTCTTTAGCAACTTTCTTATCCACTCCGTGTTTTTCAAGGATTTCACTACCTTCATGGATAACTTCAAGTCCACGGACACAGTCATCATCAACGATTTGAGTGATGAAGTCAGTAGTTAAGACGTTATGGATTAATGTACACATCTTATCGCCAATACCTTCAATACGGTGTTGTCCACGACCACCATTGGTGAGCGTAGAACATTCATGTGGCTCTAAAGCAACAATTTTACATTCTGGGAAAACAGCTTTAATTTGATCACCAGCCGCTAATGTACCAGCACTACCAGGTGCGCTACAGAAAGCAGCAACACGGCCGTTACCGATACCTTTAACAGCTTCGATACAGCTATTACCAGTGACGTGTCTATGGAAACGATAGTTTGGTAATAATTCGAATTGCGCTAAGGTTCTATTCTTTGGATCCTTCTTTAATTCATATGTTCTTTCAAGAGTCAAGATAACATCGGATTCACTACCTGGAGTTAAGTCCAACTTAGCACCATATTTTTGAATTCTTTCATATCTCTCTTTGGACATATTGTCTGGCATGATAACAATAGCGTCATATTTCATTAAGTTAGTAATGTAGCTAACGCCGATACCAAAGTTACCAGTACTTGGTCCTAAAATGGTGTGTTTTCCTGGAATGATTTCTCCATCCACACAACCTTCGATTAATGTGGAATAAGCAGGGCCAACCTTATGGCTTCCACTTGGGAAATATTTTCCAAGTAAGACGACGATGTTTGCGTCCACGCCTGTTAAGGCTTTTGGAAGAACAATCTTATTCACTTCGTCTTTTTCGTTTTTCCAGGTGATATTAAAGAGATTGATAGGATCGAGTTCATTCTCTTTTTTAGCTTTTAAAGCTTTTTTTCTCACTTCTGGATCTTGATGATTTGGGTTCAACATTTCGTCATATGTTGGACCAAATGGGATTTTTGACATATTTAAATTACTCCTTTTCCTTTTAAGTAAATGTCTAACTTGTTAATGTCGGCCTCCATTAACTCTGGTTTAACGATGGCCTTTTGAGCGTTGTTTGGATCTTTAAGTCCATTACCAGTAACGATGATAGTCACTGATTCATCTTTAGAGATAATACCTTCTTCAAGCGCTTTACGAAGTCCAGCGACTCCAGTAACACCTGCCGGTTCTCCAAAGATACCTTCATGTTTTCCAAGTAAGCTCATTGCTTCAATAATTTGTTCATCAGGAACACTAATCCAAGCACCTTTAGAGTATTCGATAGCTCTTAAGGCTTTGATTGGATTTCTTGGAATACCAACTGCGATAGAATCAGCAATGGTGTTCTCTTCGCACTCTTTGAGTGGTTCATGATTTTTGCTAGCGACCACAAATGGTTCACAACCTGTGGATTGTACACCCAAGATACGCGGAACCTTTTTAATTAGTCCTAGCTTGAATAATTCATTGAAGCCTTTATAAACTCCACCGACAGTGCAGCCATCACCAACAGAGACGACCACCCAATCAGTCGGTTTAAAATTAAGTTGTTCAGCAATTTCTAAAGAAACAGTTTTCTTTCCTTCCACCATAAATGGATTAATTGCTGCGTTACGGTTATACCAACCATATTTATTAATTGCATCCTTTGATAATTTAAAGGCTGCTTTATAATCTCCATCCACCACAACAAGGGTGGCGCCATATAAGGAGATTTGTGTTAATTTTCCAATAGGAGCACGTTTTGGAACAAAGATGACTGCTGGTAAACCCATATGCGCAGCGTGACAAGCACAGCTACTAGCAGCGTTACCAGTTGAAGAGCAGGAAATAACTTTCGCTCCCGCTTCAATAGCTTTTAAAACTGCCACGCCACTGGCTCTATCCTTGCTACTGCCGCTAGGATTGAGACCATCATCTTTAATGTAGAGTTCTTTTAATCCTAATACCTTGGCTAAGTTATGAGATTTTACAAGTGGAGTCCATCCAATTCTTAACATCTCATCGATATGGTCTTCTTTGATACCCATCATAGGAGCGTATCTCCACATCGAATAGTTATTATTGTTCTTAAAATAGTCTAATGTCAGAACTTTTTTGAGAGCTTCATAATCATATTCAACGTCCAAGATACCTTTTTCACCACATTCTGGGCAGGTTAAAAGAGCGTCTTTTGTTTCAAAGAATTTTCCACATATTGTGCATCTATATCCTTTGATATAATTCATTCCTAGCCTCCTTTAATTTATTTCACTTGTCTAAGGAAATCTCTAAGCAAGTTTTTGGCGACCACTGTACGATATTCTTTGGTTGATCTTTGATCAGTAATAGGTCTGATCTCATGGTCATATTCATTGATAATATCATCGATTCTCGCTCTTAACTCATTTGTGGAGATTCCTGTATATTTCTCTTCAATCCAGTGGTTTTTGACGACTTTTGTGGAAATACTTCCGAAACAAATTCGTAAATCTTTGACCTTTCCACCTTCAACTTTATAGCCACCCATAAGAGAAACTTTAGTGATGGTTTCAGCCTTACGACTTCCCACTTTTTTATAATAGAATTTCAAATCTGCAGGTGGGACAATTACCTCAGTGATAAGCTCATCTTTTTCACGGTCAATCTTTTTAACACCTTGAATAAAATCTTGAACAAGTACAGTTCTTGTTCCTCTTTTACTTTGTAAGACGACTGATGCATTAAATAGGTTAAGTGGCACAATTGAATCTCCAGCAGGAGACGCGTTTGCGATATTGCCCACTAAAGTGGCGGTGTTTCTAATGTTTGGAGAAGCGATTTCTAGGAAAACAGTCTTAAAGATATCTGGTACGAGTGGTGAATTGATTAATTCGCAGAACCTGGAGATTCCACCAATATGTAAATTGTTTTGGGAATCTACTTTAATGTAATCGAGTTCTTTTAAATTCATCACATACAAAATATCTTTATCGAATGCAGGAAGTAGACCACTACTCTTATGCTTTTGCACCATTAAATCAGTACCACCAGCAAAGATGTAACAATCATGCTCTGAGAGAATATCTAAAGCTTCTTTAAGTGTTTTTGGAACAAAATGATTAATCATAATTTAATTCCTTTCTCACTTGCGACTTTAACTGCGTCTATGATTGCTTGATAACCAGTACAACGACATAAGTTACCGGATAAAGCAAATCTAATTTCCTCTTCGCTTGGATGAGGATTCTTTTTTAATAAGGCATAGGTAACAAGAATCATTCCTGGAGTGCAGAAACCACATTGGCTTCCACCTCTATCAGCGAATGCATCAGCAATGATACGATATTCTTTTGTTTCTCTAAGCCCTTCAATGGTCATAACATCCCTATCGGCAACATTGATAATTGGAGTTAAGCAAGAATTGACTGGTTCGCCTTTTACTAAAACTGTACAGGCTCCGCATTCTCCTTCTCCACATCCTTCTTTTGTGCCTGTTAAATGAAGTTCATTTCTAATGACGTCCAAAAGACGCATTGATGGATCGACATCAAGTGTGACTTTATTGTTATTAATCGTAAAACTAATCTTCATGGTTCATTAACTCCATAATATATTCAGGTGTTGCAGGGATATTGTGAACTTTATGTTTGATTGCTTGCTCTAACGCTAAAGCAAAAGCAGGAGCACCACCAACAAATGTTAATTCGCCTGCTCCTTTTGCACCGAAAGCACCATACTTAAATGGATTATCAATAATCTCAGTTTCCATAGGTGGTAAATCCATAGAAGTAGGAATGGCGTAGTCTGCTAATGCTTTTTGTTTAAACATGCCATCTTCTGCAACTTCTTTTTCTAAATATGCCCAACCTAAAGCTTGCGCTAATCCGCCATCAGCTTGTCCAAGTAAAATTCTTTCATCTATCGCGTGACCGACATCATAAGTAGACCAGCAGCCTTCAACAGTAGCTTCATATGTAATTGGATTGACTGATACTTCAACAACATTCACACCCCATGCATATCCTGGGTAAGCATCACCTTGCATAGTGGCTTCATCCCATTTGATATAACTTGGTCCAACGTAAGGTTCTACAATTTCTTGTTCTTCTCCGTCTTTCCAAATGGCTTTTAAGTGCTGAGCTGCTTTAGCCGCTAATCCGCCAACAATAATGATGGTTCTACTAGCGGCAGTTGGACCGGTAGACAAAGTCTCGTTGGTGTCTGGTGCGCCATATATAACATGGTCTTCAGGAATTCCTAAAGTATCAACAACAATACGTTTTAATGTAGTTCTATTGCCTTGGCCGAAATCAACTTGAGAAGTATAGAAAGTAACGATGCCATTCTTATCTTTTTTAATTCTTAATTTGGCCTTAATTAAATCGCTTTCTCCACTACCAGTAAATCCACATCCATGTAAGAACATTGATAAGCCGATACCTCTTAATGAACCTGGTTTAGAGTAGAGTTTGACTTTACGTTTATAATCAGACATCTCCATCGCTTTTTCAATAAGTGGTTCAAGGATAATTGGATCTCTAAAGATGCCGCTTGTGGATGTAACATCGTTGGTCTTAACAAGGTATTTCATTCTTAACGCCATGCGGTCAACTTTAAGATAGTCTGCTAGATGGTTAATAAATAATTCCATAGCGAAGATAGATTGAGGAGAACCAAATCCTCTAAATGCGGCACTTGGAACTTTATTTGTACAATAAGCATCGCCAGAAATAGCAACGTTAGGGAAAGTATATGTATTCGTGGCAGCAATTAACGCTCTAGAAAGAACAACCATAGAGCAACCGATATAAGCACCACCATCAATGCCAACATGAATCTTCACACCGATGATATTATCTTTCTTATCCATATAGGCTGAAATTTCAGTTTTGGATGGATGTCTTTTGGTTGTGTATGTAATGTCTTCTCTACGATCGAAGAACATCTTGATTGGTTTTTTAATTTTTACAATTGCGGTAGCAAGTTGCGCAGCCATCAAAGATGGATAATGTTCTTTGCCACCGAAAGCACCACCAACAGCAGGTTGAATTACTCTCACTTTGTCTTCGGTAACACCTAAGGTTCTACAGATAGCCTTATGGATATAGAAAGGACATTGCATTGATGCTTTAACAACGATTTGATCGTTTTCTAAATACATCAACATTGCTTGTGGTTCTAAATAGATTTGTTCTTGATATCCAGTAGTAAATTCTTCAGAGAAAACTTTAGCAGCATCCTTAAATAAAGAGACATCACCTTTGGTGAATTCTTTATGAACATAAGAATTTCTCATATCAAAGACAGGTTCTAAATCTTCATAGATGCCTTTTACTTGTTTTGATAAATCAATACATTTCTCTTTATCAGGACCAATAATTAAACCAATTGTCTCACCGATATAATTGACCTTCTTATCTGCAAAGACCGGCCAATCTGAAGCAATGATATTCACTACATTTTCTTTAACGATATCTTTGGCGGAAATGAAATAATAATTCTTTGGAAGTTTAGGCACTTCAATTCCCTTAAGTTTAGCGTGAGCCTTTTCGCTTCTAACATTGATAGCAAAATAAGCGTTATCCATACGAATATCGCCAGTGAAAATGGCTAATCCCGCCATCTTCTCTTCGTTATCTACTTTTGTGACTGATGTATCGAACTTTTTCATTTTATTAAAACTTTATTGCCTTAACTGGACATTTAGATGCACATAATCCACATCTAAAACATTTATTTGCATTGAATGTTGGGCAGTTATCTTCACCCATACTAATTGCAAAATAAGGACAATTTCTTTCACATAATTTACAGTGTGTGCATTTTTCTTTATTCACACTTGGCATCTCATGTTCATAAGTCACTCTATTTGTAAGCTGAGTATCAATAACTTCTTGAACAGAGGAGAAACCATATTTTTCTAACTCTTTTGGAAGATCCGCAATAACTTTGGCGTATAATTCTTTTCCTCTTAACATTGGAGCGGAAAGCATACCAACTGCGCTAGCTCCAGCTAATAAGAATTCGATAACGTCTTTTGCGGATGCACAGCCACCAACACCGATAACAGTTAATGATGGTTCTGCTTGTTTAATGGTATAGACAGTAGCTAAAGCAAGTGGTTTAACAACCGGGCCACTCATCCATACAAAACCCTTATCATTTGAGCAAGCCATTTGACGCTTTTCGACATCAATAACCATACTAGGGCCCAGTGAATTAATAGCAACAACACCGTTGGCGCCATTTTCTTTAATCACTCTAGCAAAACCTGCTGGATCAGGAATGTGTGGTGAAATTTTCATATAGAAAGGCTTAGAGGTAAGTCTTCTAATAGTTCTTACAGTTTCTCCAACTTTTTCATGGTCAGTGCCAACATAGTGACAGCTCACTTCAAAGGCATCAGCGAATTTATCTAATAATGGAATAAGCACTTCCATATCTTCTTTGGTATAGCCAACAGAGATGATAAGAGGTGTATCTCCTTTTTTAGCAACGAGTTCTGGTAAGAATTCATCAATCCATTTTTCTTTTGGATATTCAGTCCATAATTCACAGTTAAAGATTGCGTTTTGCCCTTCACCAATAATACATGGGTGTGGGATGTGAGCATCTTTTGTGGAAATGGTCTTGGCCACTAATGCACCTAATCCTTGGTCTTTAAGCCATAACATTTTTTCAGCATCACCAACTAAAGGACCTGCTGCAGGCATTAAAGGATTCTTAAGCACTAAGCCATCAAATTTTGTCGAAAGATCCATCTTATTTCTCCTTCACTCTCTTCCAGAGTTCTTTACTATATTTTCTTGATTCTAAAAGTTCAGTTTTTGCCTTTTTAGAAACTAGTTCGTAATTCTTTACTAAACGTGCACCGTCAACATAGACATCGCAAGGTTTAAAGTTAGGGAATAAGCCATAGAAGATATGCCCAAATGCATTATCACCATTCATTTCGGTAAATGGAGTATAAGGAAGTAACATAAAATCAGAGACATATCCTTCTTTAATCTTGCCAATCTTAATGTTGAGTCGACGTCCAACATAGTCATAAGCGTTGTTGATACAATCAAGAATATGACCAATATTCATCGCGGTTGGTGATTGATTCTTTAAGTGAGTCAGATACATGGCGTTTAAATACTCAGTAGCCATAGAACTTGATAAACCATCATTACCAATCATCACTGGAATCTTTTTATCCATGAATTTTTTAATATCCGTAATACCAACTGCGTTATTTAAGTTGCTAGTGGTGTTAACAACCATATAGGCTTTACGTTCTTTAACGATATCTAATTCTTTATCAGAAAGGAAAACACCATGGACGATAAGAGAGTCCTTATTAATCAAATTATGTTTGTCTAACCTTTCAATAATTGAAGTATGATATTTGGCTACGCAATCAGCTTCATCCATATCACTTTCCGCAACGTGGATATGAATTGGTAAGTCTTTTAGTTTTCTAGAAATTTTCTTTAATGTCATTTCACTAAGCGACATAGAGGCATGCATACCAAATAAACCTGTTACATGGTCAGTGTGATATCGTTTAGCAAAGCTAACATTCTCTTTAATACACTCATCAACTGGATAACGGTCACTAGTTTCAAAGCAAAGAATACTTCTAAGATGTAAGGTGTTATCTAAAGCTTTCTTTAAAGAAGTTAATGAGCCAAGGATTTCAGTACCTGATGCATGATGATCAATAATTGTAGTCACACCGTTTAAAAGGAATTCACTGCCAGCAGCAATACCAGAATAATAAGTGATTGGATTATCAATCTTTGAATCGAGCTTCCACCACATCTGATCCAAAATCTCTTGGAAGTTAAGCGGATTAAATGGAAGAGCTAGTCCACGAGCAAATATTGAATAGATGTGAGAATGTGCGCAAACAAAGTTAGGCATTAAAAGTTGACCCTTGCCGTCTATAACTTGATAGCCATCGTTTTTAAATTCGGACATCTTTCCCACTTTAAGAATAGTTTTGTCAAAAACAACAAAACCATTTTCAATGTAGTTTTGATAGTCAAAAATTCGAACGTTAATTAATGCTTTCATAACTATTTCTCACAGTTTACTAACTTACCAGTTGTCTTATAGAATTTTCCATCTTTTAAGGCGAATTTCCCTCTGACTAAAGTGGACACAATTGTGTTACTTAAATGAATTCCTTCATAGATAGAGTAGTCGGCTTTACCATGTGGTTTCTTAATCACTTGAGGATCACTAGACATAACCACCAAATCGGCGTAATTTCCAACTTTTATACCATTTTTGTTGGCAAATCTTTGAATTTTTGCCACATTTTTACACATTTTATCGATAACTTTTTCACCAAAAATTTCATACATTGTAAGGAAACTTGTTTCGATTCCACCAACACCTAAAGGCATGCCTTTTAGTAAGGTATGGGATTCTTTATCTTCTTTATTAAATGAGCAATGATCAGTGCCAATGCATGAGATATAATCGAAATATTCCCAAAGCAATTTTCTTGATTCTTCATCTCTTAGAGGTGGGGCAAAGGTATATAGGTAACCATTGTCTTTTTTGAGCACTTCATTACTATAAACAAAGTATTGAGGGCATGATTCAATGATGATGTATTTGCCAATATATTTTTCGTATCTTTCTACAATAGCCTTCAAAGTGCGTCCACTAGAACAATGAACCATATATAGATGCCCTCTAGTGCTAACTGCATACTTACAAAGTTTTAGCGCTTCTTCAGTTTCTGCTTGTTCACATCTTGCTTCAGGAAGGTCTTTATACGTTAAGTTCTCATCGTGTTTAATTAATTCATCCTTTTCAATATGTGCTTCCACAATGAAGTGATATCTACGGGATAGCTTAAGTAATTTAATGATGTCTTTATCATATGTTCTTCGATGGGTTTCTGAATATGTGGTGAATAATTTAATGGAATTAATTCCTAACTCTTTCATTTTTAAAACATATTCTTCTAAATCGCCATTAGGTTCTTTAATGCAAGCATGGAAATGGTAATCCACTCCACACTTCTTTGCTAAGGCAAGTCTAGCTTTATATGTCTCCACTAGTTCTTTAGCGTTTCTACTTGGATCAAGGAAATCGATGATTGTAGTCACTCCACCATAAGCAGCGGTCTTGCCACCATAATAGAAATCATCCCTAGAGGTAATCGTGCCACAATAAAGTTCAAAATGAACATGAGGATCGATAAATCCAGGAAGAATTCTGGAGTGTTTTAAATCAATCGTTCTTTTCGCAGGAACTTTTTCTTTACCAATATAAGATATCTTTTCTTCGGTGATGCCGATAGAAACATCACGATATCTTCCATTGATATAAGCAAAACCATTTACTAAAAGTAAATCGACCATATTTATTTCTTTAATTCCTTAAGTCCTTTTAAGATCTTTTCTGGGGTGATTGGTAATGTGTGTACACGTACACCTGTCGCATTATAAATCGCGTTACAAATAACAGCTGGAGGTGTATCAATACCAATTTCGCCAACTGATTTTGCACCAAATGGACCAGTAGGTTCATAAGAATCAGCAAACTCAGATGTAAGTTTATGAATCTCTTTATGAGTTGGGATGTGATAGCTAAGGAAATTATTACTTAGTAAATTGCCTTTCTTATCATATTTCACATCTTCAAAACACGCCATACCTAAGCCTTGAACGACACCACCTTCAACTTGTCCTCTAGCAAGCATTGGGTTAATTGTGGTTCCAGAGTCGGTTACTGTTACATAATTGAGTATTTCATATTCACCTGTTTCTAAGTCAACTTCCACTTCAGCATATGCTGCCATGAATGGAGGTGGAGAAACATGGCCGAAATATGATTCAGTAACACTGACTTGATGTAAGTCTTTGTTATATAACCATTGAACGCTTAAATCATATAAGCTGACATGTTTATCTTTCGCTGTAAATAATTTGCCGTCGAATTCAACATCGTCTTCTTTAACACCTAAGAAGGCCGCTGCTTCTTTAATTAGTCTTGCTCTCATCTTTTGAGCAGCTTTCCATGCAGCGTTGCCACTGATGTAAGTTGTTGAAGAAGCATACGCTCCGCAGTCAAACGGAGTTAAATCTGTATCTGAAGAATAAACGAGAATATCTTCGAGTGGGACTTCTAATTCTTCAGCAACAATCTTAGCGATTAATGTGTCACTGCCTTGACCAATATCGGTAGCGCCAACTAAAACATTGAAGCTACCACCATCGTTGAGTTTAATAGTGCAGCTACCCATATCCATAAATGGAATACCGCTACCTTGCATAGCAATAGCCATGCCATATCCTCTAACTTTATTTTCACCAACAACTTTTCTTGGCCAATTCTCTTTCCAGTTAATTAATTCAGCACCACGCTTAATACAATATGGAAGTTTACATGATTCCATAATCATCGCAGTACCTTTGGTACCTTCACCCATAATTTCAAAGATTGGGGAAGTCTCTTTCTCTCTCATCGAATTCTTTTCACGGATTTCTTTTGGATTCATGCCAAGCTTCTCCGCTAAGATATCGATTGTGGCTTCTAAAGCATAGTTACCTTGAATCGCACCATATCCACGATAGGCACCTGCTGGTACGTGGTTTGTATAAACAACTTGTCCGCCAAACTTAACTGCGTCAACTTTATTATATAAAGGTAACACTTTACTACCAACAATCATAAAGACAGTTAATGAGTGTTCACCATATGCACCAGTGTCAGATAATGAACGACAATCAATCGCGTTAATTCTGCCATCTTTCATCGCACCAATACGCATACGGATACGCATTGGGTGACGTGTATAACTAGCCCCAAAGACTTCTTCTCTTGTATAGACCATCTTGGATGGTTTGCCCGTTCTTAATGTAGTTAAAGCACAGAAGAATTCTCCATGGAACGCTTGTTTACCACCAAAGCCACCACCAACGCGTGGTTTGATAAATCTAATCTTCGAAACTGGTAACCCTAATGTGGTTGCCATAATTCTTCTCATATGGAATGGGGTTTGTGTGGAAGAATAAATCACTAAACGATTATGTTCATCTAGTCTAGCGTTACTAGAGTGCGTTTCAAGCATTGCGTGTGCTTGTGCTTGCGAATAAAATGTTTCATCAACAATAACGTCGGATTTCTTTAATTCTTCTTCGACATTGCCAACTTCCATCTCATAAGATGCAGCAACATTCTTTTTTGGATCAAAGCCAATTGGGAACATTTCGCAAATGCCATCTTCTGGATGGATAACGGATTTATTTTCAAACGCTGTTTCAAAATCTAAAACAGGTTCTAAAACTTCATATTCAACTTTAATTAATTTGAGTGCTTCTTCAGCAGTTCTTTCATCTATTGCCGCCACCATAGCGACTTCGTCACCAACATAGCGAACATACTCATCAAGAATGAATTTGTCATGTGGTGATGGCTCTGGATATCCTTGTCCTGCTCTTGAGAAAGAGACATGTGGAACATCCTTATAAGTTAAAACCAGGGCCACTCCGTTGAGTTTTTGCGCTTCAGAGACATCGATTGACTTGATGTGTGCAAAAGCGTGAGGTGATCTTAAAATCTTAATTACTAAACTATTTTGTTCTGCTAAATCGTCAGTGTAGAAACTTCTACCTTGCATGAGACCAACGCCATCAATGGAGTGAGTCTTATGATTAACGACTCTGAATTTCTTTTTATCGTATGTCATCTTTTACTCCTCCTTTAAATATGCTTTGATAGCGTTAAGTTGGCTTTGCATGCCACTACATCTACATAAGTTGCCAACGATGTAATCTTTAATTTCATCATCGGTTGGATTTTTGAGTTCTCTTTTTAAAGCATAGATTGTTAAGGCATAACCTGCGTTACAGAACCCACATTGATCTGCACCTTCTTCACCAAAGAAATAAGCAATTCTAGCAGCTTCTTCTTGAATACCTTCTACTGTAGTAATGTGTTTGCCTTCAATAGAAGCAGATAATATACCACAGGACATGGCTGGTCTATTTTCTAAAAGAACAGTACAAGATCCACATGAAGTCTCATTACATCCAACTTTAACGGATTTAACACCATGACTTCTAAGAGTTTCGGCTAAATATTCATCTGGCCTGACATCATAAGAAACACGAACGTTATTTAGATAAAATGTAACTAACATTATTTATTGACCTCCTCTAAGCCTCTTCTCACATAAACTTTAGCGAGATCGATACGATATTCTTTAGAAGCATCTTTATTATCTAAGAACGATAATTCCTCAACAGCCATTTCTGCCGCTTTAGCAAAATCTTCCTTAGATGGATTTTTCAAAGAATTAATATATTCCATTGCTTTAAGTGCTAAAGAGGCAACTGCAGGACGTGCTCCAACAGCGATACGATATTGGCCGTTAACTCTACTAACCGCAATATTGACAATTGGGAAATCAAGGGCGGTTGTTTTAACTTTTTTATAGAAACCTTTACCTTGTCCTTTTTTAATATGGATAGCTACTAAAATAGCGTTCAATTTTCCTTTGTAGGAAAGATAATCTTCAAGAAACATAGTTTGTTTTGGATAGAATTCCAATTCAACATCATAGGGGAGTAAACCTGTAATCACATCGGAGAATGGATATCTACCCATAATAGAGCCACCAATAGTGGCGAGGTTTCTAAAATTAACACCCATTACTTCACGAGTGGAAAAGGCAATCGCATCATTAAATAAAGCTTTTACAACTGGAGAATTCTCAAAATCTCTTTGGCTGACCATTGATCCTACTACTACTTCGTTTTTAGAATCCTTGATTTCGTTTAAACCTAAAGAAGAGATGTCGATTAAAGTTTCATGACTTTGGCCAATTTTCTTCAGCCATAAGCCACCACCTAAAATCGTATTTCTTGGATTTTCTTGAAGTTTAGAATATGCATCTTCAAGACTCGATGCACGGTAGTACTTGTTAACTATCATACTATCTTCCTTTCAAACTAATATCGATATTAGCGAAATCGTTAATATCGTTCAGATTCATGATTATGTTTTTATCTTCAACATTAATTATTTCACACTTTTTACTGTCGCGAAACATTTTTAGATTATTATCTAAGCCATAATTGAGTAATTCGTTTTTATATTTCTTTGATATATAAAGTGGATGACCTTCTTGACCGTGATAAATAGGATATCGGATATCTTCTTTAGAAGATAATATTGCTTCAAAAGTACTCTTTTGGATAAACGGACAATCTCCTGGAAGGACAAAAAAATCTTCTTTAGTTTCTTTCACTCCAGTAAGAACACTAGAAAACATTCCTAGTTCATAATCCTTGTTATAAACAAAGGTAACATCAAGATTGCCTAAAGCTTCTTTTATCTCTTTATCATATCGGCCAGTAACCACTATTACACGTGATACAAAAGGGGCAACGCTTTGAATTGTGTGCCACAGTAAAGGATGACCTTTGTAATCCAAAAGCATCTTGTTTGTTCCCATTCTAGTGGACTTGCCACCTGCAAGGATTATCGCTTCAGCCATATGATAATTATACTTATATAATTACATAATGGGTATAAAAATAAATGAAAACTATTCGCGGAAATATCTATTGTTACGTTTTAAAACAAATAGATAAATCAAAACAATATAAATGGCTAAAATAGCAGCAATCACTACTGCAGTTAAATAGAAGGTAAAATCAGTAACAAATAAGTTACACCCAAGATATTGGTAGATAACTGTATTCAATAAATTGAATGTGAAATGTAAAACAATAGCGGCTGGTAAAGAATAAGTATATTCGTACACGAATCCTAAAAGGATTCCTAAACCAAAGTTATACGCTACTTGGATAGCAACATTGATTAATCCATCAACTGTGGAAACATTAACGATGTTTAAAAGATGGAATAACGCAAAAATAGCGGCGGAGAACATTATTCTTTTAAGTGAACTGGCGTTAACTAGTGCGTTTTGGATGAATAATCTGAACAAAAACTCTTCCACGATTGCCCCTAAAAAATGGAAGATAATCATAAGGGACAAAATGTCATTTGAGTATGTGACAATTCCAGTAAATGCTCCATCAATTCCAGCTGCGATTAAATTAGAGCAACACGCTAAGAAAAATGGAATGAAAAGAATAATTCTTTTAAGGTTATAAAATTTAAAGATATTTATTCTATTTCTAACACAGATATAAATGTAGTAAACCAAGATGAGTAATCTAAGTCCGATTCTAATGATTAACTGCCAAAAAAGACTAATGTGAAATAACTCCACTGGGAATGCAGAAACAAAAATAAATAATAAGATGAAAATCAATAGATCAGTTACTCGAAATTTCATTATTCTTTTCCTTAAACATTATATTTTTTAAGAAGAAATAAAGAGGTATAGTTCCTACTAACAAGATTATACACCAATATTGTGATGGAGATAATCCGATGAGTTGACCTCTTTCATCCCCTCTAAAGAACTCAATTATAAATCTAAATGTCCCATATGAAAGCATATAGACAATGAAGGTGTATCTAGTAATTTTCTTAAACGCTAAGAAAGCTAAAACACCTGCCAAAATGAATAAAAATGTCATTTCATAAAGCTGAGTTGGTAGATAACTATGATTATGAATCGGGAAAAATACATCTAAAGATGTATGTGTTTCTATTCCATAACAGCACCCACTAAGGAAACAGCCAATTCTTCCAAAAGCGTGTCCTAAAGATATGCAAGCTGGAGCAATCACTAAAATTTTTATAAAGATTGGCTCATTACTTTTTAAATAGAAGAAACGATACATCAAAATAAATGTAATCACTCCACCAAATAAGCCACCATAGAAGGTCATGCCCCAAGTCCAATGAGCATATTCTCCGTTAATTGCATGCTTGATAGCCTCATAAATATTTTCGAATAATATCGCAAACACTATTCCGAATAGAACAGTAACAATAACCACTATCATTAAGTCGAGATACGAAATCCTTTTCCCTGATTTTTTTAAGTAGATAAAAAATAAAATTCCAGCAGCAAGTACTCCAAGTAGAATCATTGCCACCATTGAAAAGCCTTCGATACCGAACAAATTTGGATACATGGCAATATATTACTATTTTTTGCGATTTAATTCATTAAGGTATATTATTCTTACTGAGGTAAAAACAATGTCTAGATATGTAGTAAGTTTAGGCGGAAATGCACTTGGCAATAACGCCGAAGAACAAAAGGTTTTAGTGAGTAATGTTGCTAAATACATTGTGAAGTTAATGAAAGATGGCCATGAAGTTGTTATCGTTCACGGAAATGGTCCACAAGTTGGCATGATCAACAATGCATTCAATGATGCGAAATCAGTACCAGATATGCCATTCCCAGAATGTGGAGCAATGTCACAAGGTTACATCGGCTTCCATCTTCAAAATGCTTTGCAAAACGAATTAAAAGCGCAAGGCGTTAAAAGAAATGTCGCAACAGTTGTCACACAAGTCCTAGTGGATAAAAACGATCCTTTATTCCAAAATCCAAGTAAACCTGTAGGCGGATTCATGTCAAAAGAAGAAGCTGAAAAAGTAGCAAAAGAAAAAGGATGGACTATTAAAGAGGATGCAGGAAGAGGTTACAGAAGAGTAGTTCCTTCACCACTTCCAATCGACATCGAAGAAAAAGAAGTTATATCTCAATTAGTTAAATCTGGTAATGTCGTCATATGCGCTGGTGGAGGCGGTATCCCTGTAATTAAAGAAGGTAATAAATTAGAAGGCGTGGCCGCAGTTATTGATAAAGACTATGCTTCCGCGTTAGTGGCAGAACTAGTTGACGCTGATTATTTAGTAATCCTTACTGCAATCGACAATGTTTGTATCAACTATAAACAACCTAACGAAATCAAATTAGAAAAAGTCTCATTAGATGAGATTAAGGAATACTTAAAAGGTGACTATTTTGCAAAAGGTAGCATGTATCCAAAAGTGAATGCGTGCGTTAAGTTCTTAACAAAGGCACCCGGAAAAACCGCGATTATTGCTGCTCTAGAAAATGCTGCTTTAGCCTTTGAGGAAAAGAGCGGAACAATCATTAAATAAGATTTTGAAAATATAAAAAGAGCGGGTCTCCGTAATGGAAATCCGCTTTTTTGTTATAAATTAGTTTGCTATTATCCGGCAGCTTCTTCAGATTGAGTGAGATAGATAACAAATATAACCAAGCCAGCGAGTGATTGAGTAATATCTTCATAATCTTTAATTTCTTCACTGGTTGGGAATGGTAATTGTACTTGTTCGCCGTAAACTGCATCAAGAGCAAGTTTCGCGCTAAGGGAAGCGCTAACCATTTCTTCAACATTGATCTTTAATTCAGCAGCGATAACTAATTCTTCTAAAGCAATACTTGAAGCACCAGTTTCAGTACCGACAGTTAATAATAAACCGAGGTTACCACTAACAGGAAGTGTTCCTTGTTCTTCTTCATTGATGAATTTGTCAGCAATTTCTTTAACTGTAGTGTTTAATACTGCAGAAGCTTTAATCACTTTACCATCTTCATTAAATTTTGCACCTAATTGAACATTGAATGCAGTTAACAAAGCATTGATTGTAGTAATGGTTTCAGCAGGAATCATTTGTGTAGCCATGACTAGTAAGCCATAAAGAGCTGTTACAGGTGAAGAAATGAAGGCAGCTGGAATTGGTCCTTTATCTTCTGAATCATCTGGATCAATTAAATAATTGTTTACAGTAGTTAAAACGGTAGTAAGATTAGCAACTACTTTACCGCTTCTAGAATATGGAATATATTCACCGGAAGCATCTTTTTGTCTTTCACCTAAGATTGCATCAAGAATTGTTTCAGCATCAATGATTTCAGGAAGTTTAACAAAACTTGTTAAAACTGTGCTTAATAATTCTTGTAAACTTGCAGAAGAGAAATCACCGATGAGAATAGCACCATCTGGGGTATCAGCAGCGAGTAAACTAAAATAGATGTTCTTGAGATTTAATTTGGAGTTTTCAACACTGTACTCGATGGTAGATTCACCTGATTCACTAGTGTCTTCAGTAAAGACAGGAATGTTTACATCAACAGTTAAACTTAAATCCTTAACGCCGAGGTATGCTCTTGAACCAACAAAATCAACACCTTCGTAAGTGA
This sequence comes from uncultured Erysipelotrichaceae bacterium, assembly GCA_902802905.1. Taxonomy (GTDB): domain Bacteria; phylum Bacillota_I; class Bacilli_A; order RFN20; family CAG-826; genus UBA2450. The sequence continues at coordinate 36,879 of CADCNT010000013.1, forward strand.
CAGAATCAAATCCAAAGTAAGCTTCGCCATGAGCACATACTTTTTCGCTTAATTTAGTGGTCTTTCCTTCTTCAAGTTGAACATTAATTTTTGCACTCGCATCAACATCAACTTTTACATGATATAAAGCAGATAAGGAATTGAATGTGAGAAGTCCATTGGTAATAACAGGAAGAATCTCTTGATATTGTTCATCCTTATTGCTGATGGCTGTTTCATCTTTTGGTAAAGATTGTTTTACTTTAGCAGCAGCGCTTGGTGCTGAATTACAGCTAGCTAATAAAGCTACTAAAGGTAATGTAAGAAAATATTTGAATTTCATATATTTCTCCTTTCATAAGTAATTGTAACCTTAATTTATTAAGATGCAAACAAACATTTTTATAAACTATAAAATAAATTAGTAAAAAAAGACCCACTTAAAATGGGTCTAATTCATTAATTATTTTTGATATCTATTTTGAATAAACTCTAATGACTTCTGGTAGTTTTTTAAGTTCTTCTAAACAGTCATCAACTTTATCTAATTCGATAATCGAAGCACCAAATTGTCCTTTTGATCCAGTGACAAACTTGCTAATTTTGTGTCCGTGTTTTTTAAGCAATTCGATTGCTTTATCGCACGCATCCCCACTATTTTTGTGCAACACAACAATTCTTGGAGATGATTTTTTTCCTAAATCTAAGTTAGGGTAGTTCACTGAATTAACAATATTTCCGTTTTCAATAAAGTTCACAATTTGGTTGGCCGCCATCATCGCACAGTTGTCTTCTGCTTCTTCAGTAGAAGCTCCTAAGTGAGAGATAGCAACTACGCCATCCATATTAGCGGATTTAAAGTTAGGGAAATCAGTGACATAACGTCTAACTTTTCCAGACTCTAATGCTTCTTTCATATCATCATCATTCACTAATGCATCTCTTGCAGCGTTAATAACAATGACTCCGTCTTTACATTTTGCTAAAGCAACTTTATTAATCATTCCACGTGTTGCGTCAAGAAGCGGGACATGAACAGTGATATAATCACTTCTTTTCAGAAGTTCATCCAATTCAACAAATTCAACGGAACCTAATAAGTCTTTATATTTTTCTCTAGTTGCCATGCTTGGTTCAGAACCAAGAACCTTCATACCGAGTTTAGAAGCTGCATCGGCCACTAAAGCGCCAATCGCACCGCAGCCAATTACGCCTAAAGTTTTGCCCATGATTTCAGTGCCAGCAAATGCGCCTTTGGCTTTTTCCATAGATTTATTGATTTCTTGGTCTTCTTTATTTGCCTTTACCCATTCCATGGATCCACGAATATCACGTGCTGCTAAAAGCATCATTGCAATTGTTAATTCCTTAACAGCATTTGCGTTTGCGCCAGGAGTGTTAAAAACAACAATCCCTTTTTCCGCATATCTATCTAAAGGAATATTGTTAACACCAGCACCAGCTCTAGCAACGGCCACTACTGATTCTGGTAAATCCATCTCATGCATTGCAGCGCTTCTAACTAAAACTGCATCTGAGCCTTCAAGTTCTTCTACTACTTTGTAGCTAGAAGGAAGGACACCTAAACCTACTTTAGAGATTTTATTTAAACAATAAATTTTTCTTTCCATATTATTTATGAGCATCCTCAAATTCTTTCATATATTTCACTAAAGCTTTTACGCCTTCCATCGGCATAGCGTTATATAGTGAGGCTCTTAATCCACCTGTGGAACGATGTCCTTTAAGGTTAGTGAATTTATACTTTTTAGCGCCTTCTAAGAATTCAGCGTCTAATTCGTCGCTTGGAGTTCTAAATGTCACATTCATTAATGAACGTGAATCTTTATCAACGTATGGGCGATAGAATTTAGAAGAATCTAAATAGTCATAAAGAATCTTTGCTTTTTCTTCATTGATTTCTTGTCTTCTCTTTAATCCACCAGTTTTAAGCAACCATTTAAAGACTTTACCACAAATGTAAATGCCATAAGTTGGTGGGGTATTGTACATTGAGCCGTTCTCTACATGGGTATTGTATTTAAGATAGATAGGAAGTTGTAACTCTTTTGAGCGTTCCACTAAATCATCTCTAATAATGATAATGGTAACACCAGCAGGGCCAACATTCTTTTGCGCACCAGCGTAAATCATGCCAAATTTCTTAACATCGATTGGTTCACTTAAGAAACAAGATGACATATCACAAATAAGTGGAACATTGCCTGTTTCTGGATATTCTTTAAATTTAGTTCCATAAATAGTGTTATTGTCACACATATAGACATAGTCTGCCTCTGGATCTAACTTCAAGTTATGGACATCTGGAACATGTTTGAATTTATCTTCTTCACTGCTACCAGCAATGTTCACTTGACCAAAGAACTTCGCGTCATTCATTGCTTTCTTGGTCCAAACACCAGAATGGATATAGTCGGCTTTTTTATTCACTGTCATTAAATTCATCGGAATCATTCCAAATTGTAAGGTAGCACCACCTTGAAGGAATAAAACACGATAGTTATCAGGAATACCCACTAATTCTCTTAAATCTGCTTCTGCTTCATCAATGATTTGTTGATAAACCTTACTACGGTGAGACATCTCCATAACAGACATGCCACATCCACGATAATCAAGCATTTCTTCTTGTGCTTCTTTTAAGACTTCTTCCGGCAGCATAGCTGGACCAGCAGAAAAGTTAAAAATTCTAGCCATATTTTTCTCCTTTATAATGTTATCTTTTTGGCTTCTAAATAATATCTTTTTTCATTAGCGTGTCCCATTGAGAAAGATTTTCTTGGTAACACTTTTCCAGTCGCTAAATAATCAAACAAATCTTCTTTGGTTAACGCAGGCATTGCAATAGCAACACTTCCTGGATTTTTATCTGTAACTGCAAGTAATTCATCTTCATCATGAATGAAGTCAATCTTGCTATCTTTATGCTCGGCTAAATATTTATCTAAAAAAGTTTGCACTTGGTAATACGCCATCGGAGCATTTTTAGGAAGCAGCAATTCTTCCTTACCGTTTTCACTAGTGTAGATAAATGACTTAAACTCTCCAGAGCACACTTTCTTTAGTTCATTTTTGAATTCTTTATCAACATTAAATAAGACACGATGAATAGGTTCAAAAATGATTCCTTCATCATATAAGTTATTAGCTTCTACTAACGCAAATCGCGCAGGGTGCGTCTCTTTTTCTTTTTCTGAAAGATTTTGTTTAACCAAATCCCAATGCGCTTTCGCAGTAGCAAGCGAGTGATTTCCATCGCCAACAATGAATAACAATCCGTTATTGTTTCTCAAAAACAAATTATCAAATTGCCTAATTACTTTTTCTGTGTCTATTACTATGTATCCACGAATATGACCACCATTTTTGTTAAGTTCAAAGTCATATACTTTTTCTAATTTGTCCCTTTGAGAATATAAAGATTCCACTATTTCTTTTTTAGGATCATCGAACAACACTAAAACATGTGGTAGCTCAATTGGAGAATCTTTTCTAATCTTCAATCTTGGAGGAATTCTTTCAACAATTGTGGCTTCGCTAGCACGTATATATGCTTTTGTTCCTTTTTCATATGAGTAATCTTCTAAATCAATAGACAAGACTAGGCCAAGCCTTCTTACTCCATATGAAGTTACTCTTTCCACAAGGATAAAACATTCCCCAATGTCTTTAAGATCACCATTATTTAAATATCTAGAGATGTTTTTATTAATATCTTCGATATATTCATTGTTATTTGTTGTTTCTAAATACGCTTCTGGATAAATCATATTAAAAGTAGAAACAGAATTGCCAATCTCTGCTTTTAAAGAATCCCAATAATCTAAATTGGATGTATATTGGTCACACGCTATAACAGAGTATTTAGACATATCAACTCCTTGTCTTGGGAGTAAAATATGTGGAGCCTTTATGGTTTTAATCATTAACAAACACCTTGAGCAAGCATTGCGTCATAGACTTTTAAGAATCCAGCAATATTAGCACCTAAAGCTAAATTGCGTGGTTGTCCAAATTGAACAGCAGTGTCATGGCATGCTTTGAAGATTTTCTTCATGATTTCTTCTAATTTTTGGTCTACTTCTTCAAAAGTCCAACTTAAGTGCATAGCGTTTTGGCTCATTTCTAATCCAGAAACAGCTACACCACCAGCATTACTGGCTTTGCCAGGAGCAAACAAAACATCATGTGAATTGAAATATCTAATAGCCTCAACATCAGTTGGCATATTTGCGCCTTCCACCAACATGTAGCAGCCATTTTTCTTTAATAGTTCAGCTTCTTTTAAAGCAATTTCACCTTGGGTTGCACATGGTAAAGCGATTTCACATGGTACAGACCATAATCCTCTAGGTCCTTCCACGAATTTAGCGCCTTTATGGGTTTCAGCATATTCTTTGGAGAACATGCCTTTTTTCTTACTTAATTCAACGATATAAGGAACATCTAATCCATTTGGATCTGCAACATAACCATCAATATCACTCATGCCAACAAGGATTGCACCTAATTGATGTGCTTTTTCAGCAGCCATTCCACCGACTTTTCCGCATCCAGAAATAATAATCTTTTTGCCTTTGAAGTCAGTGTTAAAATATGTCTTTAACATTTCTCTAGCATAATAAAGTAAGCCGTAACCAGTTGCTTCTGGTCTAGCAAGAGATCCACCATAGGAAACATTCTTTCCAGTGAAAACACCAGACCACTCATTTTGAAGTTTTTTATACATACCAAACATATAACCAACTTCACGAGCACCAAAGCCTAAATCACCAGCTGGTACATCAGTGTCAGGACCAATATGGCGATATAGTTCAGTCATAAATGACTGGCAGAATCTCATAACTTCGCCATCACTCTTACCACGTGGATCAAAGTCAGCGCCGCCTTTGCCACCACCCATTGGTAAACCGGTTAAGCTATTTTTAAAGGTTTGCTCAAAACCTAAAAATTTCAAAATAGATAAGTTAACTGATGGATGAAATCTCATTCCACCTTTATATGGTCCAATCGCCGAATTGAATTGAACACGATAACCAGTGTTAACTCTAATCTTTCCAGAATCATCAACCCAAGGAACTCTCATTTGAATAACTCTTTCAGGAACGATGAGTCTTTCTAGGATTGAAAATTGTTCGATTCTTGGATCTTTTTCAACTAAGAAATCCATCGAATCAAAAAACTCTTCAACAGCAGCAACAAATTCTGGCTCATTGCCGTATCTTCTTTTCACATCTTCTAATAGATTATTTAAATATGAACTTTTATACATATGTCCTCCTAAAGACCATAGTTAAAATTGCGTTATAAAAACACAATATATTTTAACTAAGGTTCAATTATGTTCATCGACATCTATAAGACTATCACAATAAATTGTATTTACAAGTAAAAGAAAAGTGAGCCATTTGGTTGACTCACTTTCAATAAACTAATAAATAGTGTGGTTTAATCGAGAGTATTCTTCGTATAACTTGAGGCATGCTTTTCTATCGAGTTCAACGACTAATTTTGCACGTTCTTCAGGCTCTTGCATTTTGTAGAACACAGCATCACGGAATCCAATTTTTTCTGTATCAAAAATGTTGCATCCATAATAGACCTTTTCTATATTGGCCCATAAAATTGCCGCCATACACATTGGGCATGGATCACCAGTCGTGTAAATTTCGCATCCTGATAAATCATATGTACCTAAATTTTTGCATGCTTTATGGATTGCCATAATCTCACCGTGGCATGTAGGGTCATTGTTTTTTAAAACTTGATTATGTCCTTTACCAACAACTACACCATCTTTAACAACAACTGCTCCGAAAGGACCACCGTGTCCAGCTCTAATGCCTTTTCTAGCTTCGGCAATAGCAATTTTCATATATTTATTCATAAAAATACCTCGTTCTTATTTTATCTTTTTAAGATTCTTTTGGGAAACCCATTTCTCGTAAACTCTGAAATAATAATCTTTCCAAGTCTTGCTTAAAACATCTTTATTATAAAAATTTGAAATAAATTCTGAATTCATAGATTGAGTAGCATAGTAGGTTGCATCAATCATAAGCTTATTTAATTCTGAGGAGAACTCTGTAACACTATTTCCCTTACAATATTTAGAAAACAAAATAGGTTTGTACAAATCAAGATCTCTGACCAAAAATGGTTTATGAACATTGCAAGCTTCGAGGATTGTCATAGGAAATAATTCGATAAATGAAGGCATGAAAAGTACATCTGAAAGATTAAATACCTCATTCATATATTTTCTTTCAATAATTTGTAAATGAAGCATATTTTGAGGAAGGTTTTCCAACATTTTCTTGTATTTTTTATATCCATGCATAATTCTTCCAAAAGAAAATCCGCCTGCCCACACGAAAAACATTTCCGGATTTTGGCGAGCTGTTTCTACAAAATCATCAAACCCTTTTCTTGTTTGAATCTGCCCACAGCCCAAAACAATAAATCTATCTTGTGGGATTCCGTATTTATTTTTTAATTCAATGATTTTGTCCCTTTCAATTGGACAGAATTCATTGTGATCAACATAGTTAGGGATATAGGTTATTTTATCACGCGAGATTTTTAGCCTTTCCAAATCATTTATAAAACATGGATTGACCACTATTAGTTCATCAGCTTTTCTGTATGTGCTTTCAACATATTTTTTAAATATCCAGTTTGCTAATTTTGGTAATTTAATGCTTCCATCATTCCTAGAAGGGACAAAATGTACATACATTATATTCAAATGTTTTTTATTCATGCGAATTTTGTATTTTGGATCCACTGTATGTATATGGTAAATATCAAATTCAGAAGATTTTGAATTAATTTGCACATCAAAATCATCTTTTAAGTCAGAAACTAAAGCTACTTGTTCATGAAATGCACTGGCAACTCCTTGACCTTTTGCAGCCTCAGCGTTACTAAGCATATTAATTCTCAATTTCATCGCTATATTATTTTATGTGACATCCTCCCCCACTTATAGAAGATGGGGGCTTCCCACTCAAGAAATCCTGTGATTTCAGTATCAATGGGCTATCCCCGAGAGTCCCTCGGTTAAGGATATTTTATATCAAGACATCCAACTTGTTTATAAATGTTTAATTAGAAGGATTAAGAACCATTCTCATTCCTTCTTTTTTGATGTTAACCGCGGCATTATGGTCACGGTTATGCTTGACACCACAATTTGGGCAAATCCAAGTTTTGTTTTTAAGCAGCAAATCGGTTTTACGATATCCACATTCTGAACATAATTGGCTAGATGGGAAATATCTATCA
>CADCNT010000014.1 GCA_902802905.1 uncultured Erysipelotrichaceae bacterium
AAGGGTTTGGCTGTTCGCCAATTAAAGTGGTACGCGAGCTGGGTTCAAAACGTCGTGAGACAGTTTGGTCCCTATCTGTCGTGGGCGCAGGAAGTTTGAATGGATTTGACCTTAGTACGAGAGGACCGGGTTGAACATGGCAATGGTATATCGGTTGTCACGCCAGTGGCATGGCCGGGTAGCTACCCATGGAACGGATAAACGCTGAAAGCATCTAAGCGTGAAGCCAACCATAAGATGAGACTTCCCATTCGCAAGAAGTAAGTTCCCTCCAAAGTTAGGAGGTTGATAGGTTAGAAGTGTAAGTGTCGCGAGGCATTCAGCTGACTAATACTAATAGAACGAGGACTTAATTTCTAAAGATTTTATAAAGTCTCCAAAAGTAAAATTTATGTTTAAACTTTAATAAGTAAGATCAATGTGGTAATATCTAGTTTTCAGAGAACAAAATTCTCTGTAAAAAAAGTCTGGTGGCGATAGCGCGGTGGACACACCTGTTCCCATACCGAACACAGAAGTTAAGCACCGTAGTGGCGACGATAGTACGCAAGTGCAAAATAGCGAGCTGCCGGGCTTTTTTATTACATAAAAATAAAATAATAAAGTATAATAAAAAAGCGAGGTTTTAACGATGAAAATTAATGTTATTAGATTATCTAACTCTTTAGACCCACATGCTTCTTTTAAACATGATGGCGATGCCTTTATTGAAGAGATTAATAATGAACTCTTTGATAAAGATTTCGAATTAGTGGAAAACGATGAATCAGCTTTATTTAATGTGATTTTTATTGAAACTGGCGGTAGTGAACAGCATTTCCTGAAGATTGAAAGAGAATTACCTCGCCCAATCATTCTTTTATCTGATTGTCTAAATAATTCTTTACCAGCTTGCTTTGAAATCAAATCATTCTTAGCTAATAACAATGAAGACTGTATCCTTTTATTTGGTAAAGAAAAAGATATCGCTAGTGCATTAGTGGAAATCTCGAGAATCTCTCAAGCACAAAAACTTATCAATAATGCGAACTTAGGTGTGATAGGTAAGCCATCTGATTGGCTAATCGCCTCAATGGTGGACTATGATGAAGTGAAACGTGTATTTAATGTAAATTTAATTGATATCACTTCTAAAGAGCTAAAAATGGAGATTAATAAAGGATTATTGGAAAATATTCCTTTAAAAGATAAATTTGCGAAATTCTATAAAGATGAAAAAGTGCTTCAAGGCGCTTTAGAAATCTATTCTGGATTAAAAAGAATTATCGAAAGATATAAATTAACTGGCTTAACTATCCGTTGCTTTGATTTGATTGAAGAATATCAAAATACTGCTTGTTTAGCTCTTGCTATGCTTAATGATGAAGGCATTATCGCTACTTGTGAAGGCGATGTTCCTAGCATGTTATCAATGTTATTAATTAAAGCCGCTTGTGATAAGCCGTCTTTCCAAGCTAATCCTAGTAGAATTACTTTTGGCAACGAAAACGAAGATAATATTGCCTTATTCGCTCACTGCACAATTCCTCTTAGTATGACCAGCAAATATGAGTTTATGACACACTTTGAAAGTGGGTTAGGAATTGGTATTCGTGGTAAACTCAATTTAGGTCAAGTTACTATTTTCAAACTCAGCAGAAATTTAAAAGATTATCTCCTTATTAGCGGTGAAATTAAGGATAATCCTACTTTATCTAACTATTGTCGCACCCAGATCAGCGTCAAATTAGATGATGAAGATTTATATCCTTTGATTAACAAATCGTATGGTAATCATGTCATCATTTCTTATGGTGATAATATCAGCGATATCGCTAATGTGTTACATTACTATCACGAGCGACTAAACAAAAAATAAGTCCCTTTTATATCTAGTTAAAAATTGAAGTGGTATCAATTTTGATATCACTTTTATTTTTATTATATCTTTGTGCTTAACTTGACTTTATATCTTTTACTTTGTAAAATTGCTCTATCTTATGTGCAACTCGCGTAAGGTTATCTATTAAAAAACGAATTATGAAAACTATTGATGGTCAAACATTAAAAAAATTATTAATTAGCGCAAGCAACAACTTATTCAATCACTATCCAGAAGTTGACGCTCTTAACGTCTTCCCTGTCCCTGATGGGGATACTGGTATTAATATGAATCTCACCATGACCAGTGGTGCAAATGAAATCTCCTCAATTAATGAGAATGATTGCTTTTTAATTGCCAAAACATTTGCCCGTGGTTTATTAATGGGTGCTAGAGGTAACTCTGGCGTTATCACCTCGCAAATCTTTAGAGGCTTCTCTTCTATTTTAGAAGGGGTTGAACAAATTGACGCTGTCACATTAGCGGATGCCTTTAGAGCTGGTAGCGATACTGCTTATAAAGCGGTTATGAGGCCTGTTGAAGGTACTATTCTTACAGTTATTAGAGAATCTAGTGTCGCTTTAAAGCAACAAGTTAAAGAAGGCATGAGCATTGAAAGAGCTTTAGAAATCTTATTAAAAGAAGCAAACTCTTCATTAAATAGAACCCCTGAATTATTGCCAATTCTTAAAGAAGTTGGTGTTGTTGATAGTGGTGGCACTGGTTTAGTAAGAATCATCGAAGGTATGTATCTTGCTAGTATCGGCCAATTTGTCTCTAGAGATGATAAAAACGTTAATGGCAGCTCTGTGGCCGCAATGGCAGCAAGTGCCATGGATGAAGAAGAATTTGGTTACTGCACTGAATTCATTATGTCTTTAGGACCAGACTCCGTTAAAAAGATCTTTAATCAAACTAGATTTACTAATTGGTTAAATAGCCATGGCAATTCCTTAGTGGTAGTTAAGGATGATGATATTGTCAAAGTTCACGTCCATACATTAACTCCTGGTGAAGTTTTAAATTACGCCCAACAATATGGTGAATTCTTAAAACTGAAAATTGAAAATATGACAGAACAACATCACGCTCTTGCTGATGGTGCGAAAGTTGAACCACATGTTGATCTTGTTAAAGAAGAGACTCCTGATAAAGCAGAAGAAGATGATATCAATAAAGATTTACCATCCGACACCATCAAGAACGCTATTATTGCAGTTAGTTCAGGTGAAGGTATTTCTGCTTATTTCAAAGAATTAGGTGTCACTTATATTGTTAGTGGTGGACAAACTATGAATCCTAGCAGTGAAGATTTCTTAGCCGCTATTAGAAAGATTAACGCTGAAAACATATTCATCTTACCAAATAACTCCAATATCGTTATGGCCGCATCTCAAGCAGCAGATATTGCTTCTGATGAAGGCAAAAACGTCTTTGTAATTCCAAGCAAAACCGTTCCTCAAGGTATCGTGGCCGCCATGTCTATTGATGCGGAAAGCGATGATGCTGAAGAGAATATGCGTAACATGCGTTATTCATTAAAGAATGTGAAGTCTGGAGAAGTTACATTCTCTATTAGAGACTGCGAATTAAATGGCATCCAAATCCATAAAGATGATTTCATTGGTATCTTTGAAAAAGAAATCGTAGTTGGTACCCAAGATAAATTTGAATGTCTCTTCTCGCTAGTAGAAAAGATGCTTGATGATGAAAGTGCAATTCTCACTGTTTTCTTAGGCGAAGACGTGAAGCGTGAAGACTTCGTAAGTACTAAGAAATTAATTGAGGAAAGATACCCAGATTTGAACATTGATATTAAAGAAGGCAAACAAAATGTTTATTCCTTCTTAGTAAGTGTTGAATAGCAATCGATTGATTGCTATTTTATTTATATGGCGAAAAATGATTTAAGCAAATCACCTAGAATTAATTCTCTTCTTTCAAAAATGGGGATTACTTCTTTTGATGCGGTTTTAGAACACTTACCAAAACGATATGATGATTTATCTTTAACTCATGAACGTAACCTTATCGATAAAGAGAAAATCACAATCTTTGGAAAAGTGATTACTACTCCTAAGAAAGTCTTAGCGAGAAAAACCACAATTATTACTTTTGATGTTTTAACAAGCAATAACACCTATTTTAAAGTTGTTGCTTTCAATAGACCTTACTTAAGTAATTTGGTTGATATTAATGAAGAATACACGATCAATGGTATTTATGACAAAGCCAAGAACTGCATCAACTTAGTTAATGTTCATAAAGGAAAACTTGAAGATAATAAAACACTAAAACCAATTTATTTACTTCCAAGCAAGTTAACTAATGCCGAATACATCCGTTTAGTTGATAAGGCTATTAGAGTAACTCATGGCTATATTCCAAATCTTGTACCATCTACTTTGCAAAAGAAGTATCGTCTTATAGATAAAGAAACAGCATTTAAATACGCGCATCAACCAAGAAACTATGAAGAAATACATCAAGCCTATCGTTATTTAAAATACGAAGAAGCATTAAAATTCTCCTTATCTAATCAATTAATTAAAGAAGAAAACAAGTCATTAAAGAAAGTTAAGAAGGAACCAATTGATTTATCCAGTTGTGATGAATTTATCGCTACTCTTCCATATTCTTTAACTGAAGATCAAATTACTGCCTCTAAAGAGATTATTGATGATATGAATCAATCATCTTTAATGTATCGTTTACTTCAAGGTGATGTTGGAACTGGTAAGACTTTAGTTTCATTTATTGCTCTATATGCGAACTATAAAAGAGGAGATCAAGGTGCATTAATGGCACCAACGGATGCTCTTGCTAGACAACACTATGAAAATGCAAAAAAGATATTTAAAGAAACAGGCTTAAAAGTTGCCTTGTTAGTGGGTTCAACTCCAGCTAGTGAAAAAAGAAGAATATATGAAGATATTCAAGACGGCTTATATGACATTATCATTGGTACCCATGCTTTATTTGCTAAAGCAGTTCAATATAATTCACTAGGCTTAGTTATTATTGATGAGCAACATCGTTTTGGCGTTAACCAAAGAAAAGCGTTGATGGATAAGGGTGACCACGCGGATTTATTAATGATGTCCGCTACTCCAATTCCTCGTTCTTTAGCTCTTTCTATTTATGGTGATTTAGAGATTTCTACTCTTTATATGTTCCCAAATGTCAAAAGGGATGTTGCCACTAGAATTGTAAGTGGAGAAGATGAAAGAATCTATAAAGTAGTGGATAAAGCTTTAGAAAAGAATCAGAAAGTCTATATCGTCGCTCCATTAATTGAATTTGTCGATAATGAGAAGTATTCCGTCGATAAGCTATACGCTAGATATTTACTAAGATATAAGCAAAAAGTAGGACTTTTGCACGGAAAAATGAAGCAAAACGATAAAGAAACAGTGCTAGAAGAATTCGCTCATGGAAACATTGATATCCTTGTTTCTACGCAGGTCATTGAAGTAGGAATTGATGTGAAAAGCGCTACTGTAATGGTGATATATGATGCGACTAATTTTGGTCTTGCTTCCTTACATCAATTACGAGGAAGAATCGGTAGAGATGGCTCTAAATCTATTTGCTTATTAACTGTTGATAATCAAGATGATGAAGAGAAACTAGATATCCTTGTTAAGAGCAATGATGGCTTTGAGATTGCAGAAAAGGATTTATCCCTTAGAGGCCCAGGCGAACTTGTTGGTGTACGTCAATCTGGCATACCAGATTTTAGATATTTGAATATGATTGATGATATTAAAATCTTTGTTGTCGCTCGTGATGACGCTAGAAGAATTGTTAAGGATAAAAATAGTCCTGAATATCAAGCTATTTACAAATATTGCAAAAAGGGTTTAGAGTATAAACCGATTATTAAGGTATAATAATTATTATTGTTTAGTGTAAAATTTTATTTTAGTTGATAGAATAGAGGAAATTATGATGAGAATTGGTGTTGATTTAACTGGTGGCGATAATGGGAGCAAACCTATTGTTCCTGCCATTTTAGAATTCTTAAGCAAAAATAGTGATGTTCAAGTCACTGCTTTTGGCAATAAAGAAGAACTAAAAGAATTAGAGGGTAAATGTGAAATTGTTCACGCTCCTGATGTGATTCCTATGGAAGCAGGACCTCTTGAAGCAATGAGAATGAAAAACTCATCTATATACAAGATGGCTCAATACGCTAAAGAAGGAAAACTAGATGCTATGGTTTCTGCTGGCTCTACTGGTGGATTCTTATCTTTATCAACTTTAATTCTTAAAACTATTCCTGGAGTACATCGCGCTGCCTTTGTTGCTCCTTTCCCAACCAAAATCAAAGGTAAGAAAGTGGTAATTCTTGATATTGGCGCTAGCAATGAAAACTCTCCAGAAGAATTAGCGCAATTTGCAGTTATGGGCTCTTTATATTCGAAATATATTCTTGGAGTTAAAGAACCAAAAGTATATCTCTTAAGTAACGGAACTGAAGAAGGTAAGGGCTCTCCTAATGGGAAATTGGCTTATATACTTCTAAAAGACAAACCAGGTTTTATGGGTAATATCGAAGCACGTAATGCTTTAAGCGGAGAGGCTGATGTAGTGGTTACTGATGGTTTCACCGGTAATGTTTTCCTTAAGAGTAGCGAAGGTATGGCCAAGATGATGTCAGGTATGATGAAAGCTGCTTTTAAACGTAACTTATGGGCTAAAATCGGCTATTTACATGTTAGAAAAGGCATTAAAGAAATGACCGAAACCATGGATTACAAGTCCACTGGTGGAGCAATGCTACTGGGAATTAATGGTGTGGTTGTTAAAGCACATGGTAATTCTGATACATATGCCTTTAGCTGCGCTTTAAACGTTGCTAAGAAATTAGTGGAAGAAAAACTAATGGATAAAATCAAGGAAGGAATTGAATAATGAGAGAGATTAATGAATTATTTAATGCCTTCGCTATCGAACCTCATAATCTCGAATTATATGAGCTTGCTTTAACACATCCTTCTTGTAATTCAGATATGAATACCAAACACCAAGATTATGAAAGGCTTGAATTTGTTGGCGATTCAGTGATTGGCTTTGTCTCTGCTGATTTAATTTTTAAATTACATCCAGAAATGGACCAAGGCTTAATGTCTAAATTAAGATCATTTTTAGTTTGTTCTAAATCATTAGCGAACTATAACCGTAAATATGAGATCAATGAATTCATCCGTATTGGTCATTCTATTTCTAAAGAACAACTTTCTAAAAGTGACAAAATTTTAGAAGATGTTTTTGAAGCACTTATGGGTGCAATTTATTTAGACCAAGGTATTGAAGTAGCGTATAGAGTGGTCAAAGATATTCTTTATGACGATATTAAAAATATCGATATAGACGATATCGTTGATGCTAAAACTAGATTGCAAGAAGAAATCCAATCTGAATATCGTGAAGCAGTCCGTTATGAATTAATCGATGAATGGGGACCACCTCATGATCGCACATTTGTTTCGCAAGTCGTATTTAATGGAATTGTTTTAGGCAAAGGTAGTGGCAAATCTAAAAAAGCAGCTGAGGAAGCAGCCGCTAAAGATGCCTTAAGTAAAAGGAGTGTTTAATGGGTTTAATTTCTTTTTTAAAAGAAAAGTTTTCTAAAAAGAAAAATGAGAATGTAGATTCTTATACTGAAGCGATGGCAAAATCGCGTCAGAATTTTTCTAATAGATTAAATGCTTTATCTAAAAAATATAAGAAGGTAAATCAAGAATACTTTGAAGATTTAGAAGAAATCTTAATCGAAAGTGATGTCGGTGTTAATCTCACGCTTAAAATCATTGATGAGATGCTTCAAATTAGTAAAGAAAAGAAGATTACAGATTCTGAAGAACTTAATGAATTACTTATTGATCATTTATTCTCTGGATACATGGCTAAAGGCGATAATTTAACCGAAGTTAGATTTCAAGAAAATGGTCCAACTGTTTTATTAGTCGTCGGTGTTAATGGAGTAGGCAAAACTACCACAATTGCAAAATTAGCATATCGATACTTACAACAAGGGAAATCTGTCTTATTAGTCGCTGCTGATACATTTAGAGCAGGTGCGAGTGAGCAACTTCAAATTTGGGCAGATAGATTAAAAATTGAAGTGGTAACTGGTCCATATAATTCTGATCCTAGTTCTGTAGCTTATGACGGACTTAGCAAAGCTAAAAAAGAAAATATTGATTTAGTTATAGTAGATGTTTCAGGTAGACTACATAACAAACAATATTTAATGGATGAATTATCTAAATTAAATCGTGTTATAGGAAAATGCATTCCTGGAGCACCACATGAGACATTCTTAATTATTGATGCAACAACAGGTCAAAATGGTGTAGTTCAAGCTAAGGCTTTTGCGGAAATTTGCCCATTAACTGGTGTTGTAATTACCAAAATGGATGGAACTTCTAAAGGCGGAATCATTCTTGCTATTAGAGATGAATTAGGTGTTCCTGTGAGATTTATTGGTTTAGGCGAAAAGATGACAGATTTAAAAGAATTTGATCTTGAAAGCTATATTTATGGACTTTGTGTAGGAGAATAAAATGGAGAAATTTGAAAAAACTATTCGTTATATTTGGCTATACAATATCTATAGTGATTTGTTAACCCACACTCAACAAGAAATAGCAGGGGATTATTTCCTTGCTGATCTATCTTTAAGTGAGATTGCTGAGGACAGAAATATCTCACGCAGTGCGGTAGAGGACGCTATAAAGAAAACCTGCGCAAAGTTAGATGAATTTGAGAGTAAATTACATCTACTTGAAAAGAAGGAGAAGCTGTTAAAATTAACGGCAAATCTCAAACAAAAAGCATTAAATAATACTGAAATTGAACAAATTGTACTCATAGAAAAGGAGCTTGACTAATGGCATTTGAAAACTTAACTGAAAAGCTATCTCGTATCTTTAAAAAGCTCCGTGGACAAGCTCGATTAACTGAATCCAACATGGATGAAATGCTAAAGGAAATCCGTGTTGCTCTTTTAGAGGCAGATGTAAACTACAAAGTCGTTAAAGAATTTATTAATAATGTTAAAGAAAAGGCTATCGGACAAGAGGTTTTGACCAAACTTAATCCAAGCCAAATGATTACCAAGATTGTCCATGATGAATTAGAGGCTCTGCTTGGTGGAGGAGAAAACGAGATTAAATATCAAGCTAATAAACCAACTGTGATTTTACTTGTTGGTTTACAAGGTAGTGGTAAAACCACAACTGCAGGTAAGCTTGCTTATTTGATGAAGAATAAACTTCACAAAAAAGTATTGCTTGCTGCTGCAGATGTATATCGTCCTGCCGCTATTGAACAATTAGAACAAATTGCTAAATCTGTTAATGTTCCTTTAATTAATAAAGGCACTAATGTTTCTCCGGTAGAAATTGCAAAAGAAGCTAAGCAAGTTGCTTTTAATGACCACTATGATGTTTTAATAATTGATACTGCTGGTCGTATTGCCATTGATGAAAAATTAATGGATGAATTAAATCAAATTAAAAATGAAATAAATCCTGATGAGATCTTACTTGTTGTTGATGCGATGAGTGGTCAAGATGCAGTAAATGTGGCAAAAGCATTTAACGATTTATTAGCCCTTACAGGTGTTGTGATCACTAAACTTGATGGTGACGCTCGTGGTGGCGCAGCTTTAAGTATTAGACACATGACCGGAGTACCAATCAAGTTCTCTGGTGTTGGTGAAAAAGTATCTGATTTAGATGTTTTCCATGCTGATAGAATGGCAGATCGTATTTTAGGCATGGGGGATGTCATGACTCTTGTTGAAAAAGTACAAGAAGAAGTGGATGAAAAAGAAGCTAAAAAGACCGCCAACAAGATGATGAGTGGCAAATTTGGCTTAGACGATATGCTTGCTCAAATGAAACAAATTCAAAAAATGGGTTCTTTAGGTGGCTTGCTTAGATTAATTCCAGGAATGCCTAAAATTACTCCAGAGCAACAAGCGGCCGCTGAAAAGGAAATGCGTAATTTCCAAATCATTATTGATTCTATGACTTTAGAAGAAAGACAAAATCCTTCTATTTTTCAATACTCGAGAAAGATTAGAGTGGCTAATGGATGTGGCAAACAAGTCAGTGATGTTAATCGTGTTTTAAAGAAATACGATCAAATGAAAGAAATGATGAAGCAAATGGAGCAATACAAAAAAACTGGCAGAATGCCGCCAGGAATGGGTGGTATGGGTGGTTTCCCACGCTACTAAGTTTATTTAATAAACTTTTTACCTTTTTCAATTGCAGCGAGTTCCCAACTCGCTTTTTCTTTGTCGTCTTCTTCTAACAGCTTTTTGTCTTGCTTTGTTAAAATGACTTTTTCAAATAAATCTGGGCGATGTTCTTTGGTCAATTTTAAAGATTGTTTTCTACGCCACTTCTTGATTGCTTGATGGTTACCAGAATATAAAATATCAGGAACTTTATCGCCGTTAAAATCATATGGTTCTGTATATTGAGGATATTCTAAAAGGTTTTCATCAAAAGATTCTTCAGAAATACTTTCTTCTGCAATTGCACCATCAAGTAATCTAATAATAGAATCTGCAATTACCATTGAACCTAATTCCCCACCAGTTAAGATGTAATCGCCAATAGAAATCTGTTCATCAACGTATTTATTGACTCTTTCATCTATGCCTTCATAATGTCCACATAGTAGGATAATGTCTTCTTCTTTTGATAATTCAATTGCTTTGGCTTGATTATATTTTTTTCCGCGTGGTGAAAGCATGATTACTTTACTGCTTTTTGATTTAACTGAATCAATAGAATCCACAATTGGTTGGCACTTCATAATTAATCCAGCTCCTCCACCAATAGGAGCAGAATCAACACGATGATATTTATCCAAAGTAAAATCTCTAATATTTACTAGTTTTACTTCCACAATGTTTTTAGCGATAGCTCTTTTAATAATTGAATTAGTTAGAAAGCCATCAAACATTTCTGGAAATAAAGTTAAGATTGTAATTTTCATAGCAAACCCTCAATAATTTCTATCAAAATGCGCTTATTTTCGACATCAACAGATTTGATAAACTGTTTGATAAATGGCACGAAAAAGTCAGGTTTTCCTTTTCGTCCAACTCTGAGGGTTAGCTGGGCTGGGAACTCTTCGACTTCTTTGACATGACCAAGGACATTACCCTTGTCATCAACTACTTCACATCCTTTTAAATCTGAATAGAAATAAGTACCTTCTTCTAAGTCATTTCGATCTTTAATAACATGGATTTCATAGCCTTTAAGTGCCTTTGCATCTTCAGGATTATCTATTCCTTCAAGCTTTACAAAATCAAATGGTGCAGAACGTCTAAATTTAACAACAATTCTTTCACTCATTTCATTATTTAGTGGGTTAACTAAAAACACTTTTGCTCCCGTTGCATATCTTTTGTTAGACATTGTAGTGGTGCTAAAGATTTTTAAAGTACCATCTAAGCCGAATGAATCTTTGATTACACCTAAACTTACGTATTCCATGTTTCAATGATAAGAAAAAAGTGGATATTAGTCCACCTTTTCGTCTTCGAATGATTCGAATTTGATGTGGATGCGTTTGTTTTCGCTTTTTCCAGCAACACCCACAACTTCTCTTAATGCGTTAGCAATGATGCCTTTGTGGCCGATTAATCTTGCAGTGTCTTCTTTCTCTGCAGCAATGATAATGAGGAGATCTTTAGGTGAAGTGCCTTCGCTCACTCTAATCAATACTGATTTAGGATCATCGACAATGTCATCGATTAAGGCATGGATTATTTTCTCGTAATCCATAACTTATTTTCCCTTTTTAGCTTCAACTGCTTTGGCGTTAATGCCTTTTCTTGTAAAGATTGCTTTAACGGTATCAGATGGTTGAGCACCTAATAATAACCATTTAAGAGCTAATTCTTCGTCGATAACAGCGTTTTCAACACCTTTTTCTGGATCGAAGTATCCGATTTGTTCAATGTAACGACCATCTCTAGCATATCTGCTGTCTGCTGCGACGATTCTGAAGAATGGGTCCTTATGACGGCCAATTCTTGTTAATCTAATTTTTACTGCCATTTTTTGTTTCCTCCAAATTTTGCTCTAATATATTAGAACTTATAAAATGAATGTGTCAAGCATTTTTGCTGTACACTTAGAAATTTTTTCTATATTTAATTTAAATTAAGTGTTGCAACTAGTTTGAGTTGTGATATTATTATCAAGCATGTTTTTACATGATACGGGTGCTCCGCTGTCACATGAGAATGAACACCAAGAGAACAAATATCTATTAGGAGGCGTACAAAATGAACAACAGATTAGTTGAAGAAATTACCGCATCCCAACTCAGAACTGATTTACCAGAATTCAAATCTGGTGACGAAATCAAAGTCTCAGTTCGTATCGTTGAAGGCAACAAATCCAGAATCCAAATTTTCCAAGGTGTTGTTATTCAAAGAAGAGGTGGCGGTGTTAATGCTACGTTTACCGTTCGTAAGATGTCCAGTGGCATCGGTGTGGAAAGAACCTTCCCAGTTCACTCCCCAAATATTGCGGGTATTGAAGTCTTGAGAAGAGGTAAAGTGAGAAGAAACAAAATCACTTACATCCGTAAGCGTTCAGGTAAAGCTGCTAGAATTAAAGAAATCTTATAATTCTTCAGCGAGACTAAAAAGGAGCCAATTTTGGTTCCTTTTTTGTTGTATGTATGTGCCAGAGTGCCTATAATTAAAAACATGGCAAAGAAATTTTACAAAAATGAAAAATTTCAGGCGATATTTTTCCCAATTCTATATTTTATTTTGACTGTTTCCATAGTCGCTACCGGGTGCTATATTTTTTATAAAAAATATTATCAACCAATCGTGGTCGATGGTTCTTCAATGCAACCAACTTTAGTCGGTGGCGGATCTTCTCATGAAGCCGGAAAAACATATCGCTACCATTATGGATTAGCAGATTTACACAGTCCTGCAATCAATAATCTCAAACGTTTTGATGTGGTTGTAACTTATTATCCAAGCAGTTGGATGGGTGGAATTGATAAGACATACAAGATTAAAAGAGTATGGGGATTTCCTGGTGAAACCATTAAATTGACTTATGATTCTGCTGAAACTGTGTTCACTTTTACTGTCAGTCACGCTTTTGATGGTGGTAACCGCACTTATAAATCTAGTAAGATTGAAACCATTCAACGTTCTTTTGAAGCTGAACATATGGAAGGAAATAATAGAGTCATAGAAAAGACTACAACATCTTATTCATCCGCTAAATTTAGCATTCCATCAAAATCTTTCAATATCAATGCTGGTGGAACTAAAAGAGAATTTGAGAAAACCTTAGAGAAAAACGAATACTTTGTCATGGGTGATAACTGGGCTAGCAGTACCGATAGTTATGAAAAAATCAACATGAGCGAAAAGTTAACTAGAAAATATATCCAAGGTAGAGTGTTATTTATTAATGCTTACGTTAGCTTAAAACAAGGAGAACCTATAGCTTTCCATAAATTCAAAGAAAGGTATTACTTCTAATATGCCACAAATCCATTGGTTTCCTGGACATATGAAGAAAGCCTTAAATGAAATTGAGGCAAAAATTAAATTAGTCGATATCGTTATCGAGATTTTAGACGCGCGTGCGCCTTTAAGTTCCATCAATCCAGAATTTGAAAAAAGAACCCAAAACAAAAAGAAAATTATCGTACTTTCCAAAGCTGATTTAGCCGATCCTAGTGAGACAGCAAAATGGGAAGCTTATTTTAAAAAGAGCGGGGCTTCGCTATTGATTTTGAACCTAAATGAGCCAAAATCGACAAACATTATTTCTAATGAAGTAAAGCGTTTAGGTGTGGAAAAGCATCAAAAAGAAATTGCTAAAGGAATGAAACCTCAACCTCTTAAAACGATGATTATTGGTATTCCTAATGTCGGAAAATCTTCTTTAATTAATAGACTTGCCAAAAGAAGTGCAGCCGGAGTGCAAAATAAACCAGGCTACACTCGTGGTGAGCAATTTATTAAAGTGAATAATGATTTCATCTTATTAGACACTCCTGGAATATTACCAATGAGTTATGAAGATAAAAACAAAGCTATCAATTTAGCGCTTTTAGGCTCGGTAAAGGAAGATGTCTTACCGAACGAGGATTTAGCCTTATATCTTTTTAATTATTTAAAGAAGAACTATCCAAATGCGTTAAATGATAGATTTGGTATTGAAGAGTTAACTGACTTTAGCCAAACCATGGATCTTATCGCTAAGAAACGTGGTTTGATTAGTAATGGAGTATATGACTTAGAGCGTGCTTATATCTTGTTCTTAAAAGAGTTTAAAGACGGTAAACTTGGTCGTATTACTCTAGAAAAAGCTTTATGAGTTTAGACTACGAGCAACAATATTACTCAAAGAAAATAAAATATATCGCTGGATGTGATGAAGCGGGAAGAGGATGCTTACTTGGTCCAGTAGTGGCAGGAGCGGTAATTCTTCCTAAGGATTTTAAGTGTGATTTAATTAACGACTCTAAGCAACTAAGCGAGAAACAAAGAGAAGAAGCCTATCAAATTATAAAAGATAATGCGATTGCCTGGGCGGTTGCGGAAGTCTCTCCTGAAGAGATTGACCAAATCAATATCTTAAATGCTTCTAGAAAAGCTATGGTGATGGCCTTAGAAAAACTTAATCACAAATACGATATGATTCTCACTGATGCGGTAAAGATGCAAACGGATTTACCTTTTGAAGCAATTATCAAAGGGGACGCAAAAGCGATGTGCATTGCCGCTGCTTCCATCATGGCGAAAGTGACTCGTGACCATATCTGCTACGAGTTAGATAAGAAGTATCCTGACTATAAAATTGCCAAACACAAAGGGTATGGCACAAAACTGCATATGGAAATTTTAAAAAAACTTGGCCCAATCGAGGGATTATATAGGTTTTCGTACGCCCCAATTAAAGCTCTTAAGATCGAGAAAATTTCACTTTTTTAAAATTTTTTAGCAAATTTTTGAAAAAATCGCCTCCTTTATATATAAGGGGGTCTTTTTATGGACAGCAGAGAAAACTTAATCGCTTTGGCTATCAAATACCAAGGCAACTGGCGTCAAATTCTACGAGGTTTAGAAACAAATGAAGAAGTAGAAGATATTGACGTTCAACATTATTTATCACTTAGCAAATGCAAAGTACTAACTATTATTGATAAGGAGTACCCAGAGTATCTTCGTGAAAGGTTTCAGCCGCCTTTTGTTCTTTTCTATTATGGGGACATTTCTTTAATAAATGATTATCGGAAGAATGTAGCGATAGTGGGAAGCAGAATCCCAACTAGTCACGGAATAGAAAACACAAGGTATATTGCAGAAGGCATATGTAAGCAGTATAACATTGTCTCCGGTTTAGCAAATGGTCTTGACCGTGTAGCGCACTTAGGGGCAATTAATATGGATGGGAAAACCATAGGTGTGTTAGGTAACGGGATAGAATATTGCTATCCAGATTTCAATGCCGAACTATACGAAGAAATGAAGAAAAACCATTTGGTAATTTCTGAATACTTTGGATACATCGATCCAGATGCATCTCATTTCCCGCAGAGGAATCGATTAATAGTGATGCTAAGCTGCGCCACAATTGTCGGAGAAGCGAATCACAAGAGTGGCAGCTTAATGACCGCTAACCTCACTTTAGCGTACTATAACAAACTGATGTGCATACCTTCTAGTGATATTCAAAATTCAGCGTGTGATTTATTGATAAAAGAAGGATGTGATGTTGTATTATCTCCAGAAGATGTCTTGGAATTATTATGATGCAAACAAATAAAAATCCGTTGCGCCTTTTGACAGCGGATTAACGGATGTTGATATTAAAAAACATAATTGAAACATAGTCATGCATAATTATTGGAAACACGAGAAAACGGGTTGCTGATAAATAAAAACATTTAGATTATATGAGGCAAATTTTCTTATTATGGAAAGTAAATAACAATAATTATTTAAAAGGATATATAACATTTTTTCTCGTTGACTTTACTTGTCTGAGTATCAATAATTTTTAGGCAAAGAATATGAAACTCGTAATTGTCGAATCTCCAACAAAATGTGAAACCATCAAGCGATATCTAGGTGAAGACTATATCGTGAAGGCTTCGTATGGCCATATACGCGATCTCGCTACACGCGGAAAAGGTGGGTTAGGCATTGATATCGACAATAATTTCACGCCCGCGTATATTATTAATAAAGATAAGAAAAAAGTAGTGTATGAACTTCAAAGCATCGCTAAAAATGCCGAAGAAGTGATCCTTGCAACCGACCCTGATAGAGAAGGGGAAGCCATCGCTTGGCATTTAGCCCAAGTACTTGATTTAGACGTTGCCACTAATAAGAGATTAGAATTCCATGAAATTACTAGAGACTCAATTAACGCCGCATTAAAAACACCAAGAACCATTGATCTTGATTTAGTTGCGTCTCAAGAAACTAGAAGAATGCTAGACCGTATTATCGGTTTTAAGCTTTCTTCATTATTAAATAAGAAAATCCATTCTAAAAGTGCTGGTCGAGTGCAATCGGCAACTTTAAAACTTGCGTATGACCAAGAATTAGATATTGATAAATTTGTTCCAGAAGAATATTGGAAACTTAACTGTAAAGTTTTATTAAACGGAAAAGAATATGACTTGTCTTTTGTTAGCGATGAAGCTGGCAATAAAGAGATAAGTAATAAAGAAGCAGCAGAGCATATCTTATCTTTGTTAAAAGATAAAGCAGTGGTTACTTCTGTTTCTGAATCTAAGAAAACAGTGGATAGCAAACCTCCATTTACCACCTCCACATTACAACAAGAAGCATTCTCAAAATTAAAATTTAAGACTGATAAAACTCAAAGAGTGGCGCAATCCCTTTATGAAGGTATTCAAGTGGATGGAGAACACGTTGGTTTAATCACCTATATGCGTACTGACTCAACCCGTTTAGCGGATACATTCGTTAAACGCGCTAACGCATATATTTTGGAGACATATGGCAAAGAATATTTAGGCAAGCCAAAAGCGTTTAAGGCTACAGAAATGACCCAAGATGCGCATGAAGCAATCCGTCCAACTTCTAACCATAGAACTCCAGAACAAGTCAGAAAATATTTATCTCCTGAACAATATAGCTTATATAAGCTAATTTATAATCGTACTTTAGCAAGCTTGATGAAAGGCAAAGTTGAAGAAGTCCTTTCAGTGAGTCTTACTTCAGGCGGAGTGAACTTCAAATTAGATTTCACAAAAACTCTATTTGATGGTTTTGAAATCGTTTATAAAGATGAAGATGAAGTTAAGCATTATAAGAATTTACCTTCTATTAATGTGAACGATGAACTCACTATCTCTTCTAAAAACATTGAACAAAAATTCACCACCCCACCAAGTAGATACTCTGAAGCGAAGATTGTTAAGCTCATGGAAGAAGTGGGTATTGGTAGACCATCCACCTATGCTTCTACAATTTCTACCCTTAAGAAAAGAAAATATGTTACTGAAGAAAAAGGCATTCTTTATGTGACTGATCAAGGTAAGAAAACCGCACACGTATTAGAGAAATATTTCCCTAATATTGTTAACGCCAAATATACAGCGGATATGGAGAATAAACTCGACTCTATTTCTGAAAGAAATAACTCATCATTAGAAATCTTAGAAAACTTCTATAATGAGTTCATTGATCAATTCAACAAAGTGGCAAAAGTGATGTATGTTGATGAGCCAGTTTATACTGGTGAAAAATGTCCAAAATGTGGCGCCCCTTTAATCTATAAAGAAGGCAAAAATGGACAATTCATTGGTTGTTCTAACTATCCAACATGTAAGTATGTGCATAAAGAGAAGAAGGAACTAGTCTTAACAGGTGAGTTATGTCCTGAATGCGGCAAGCCACTTGTGGAAAGAGAAGACGCAAAAGGCAGAAAATTTATTGCCTGTAGTGGTTATCCAAAATGCAAATACATCGTTAAAGAAGAGAAACCAAAAGAAGTCAGCGCTGATAAATTCGTTAAGAAATGCCCAGAATGTGAAACTGGTCAACTCATAAAGAAGCGTGGCAAATACGGCTACTTCTTAGGCTGTACAAACTATCCGACATGTAATCACATGGAAAAACTACAAAAAAGAGGACGTAAATAACGTCCTTTTTGTTATAATGTACATGCTATGAATAAACCTTTAGCGGAATTTCTCAATCATTTAAAAAACGGAAGAAACTATTCCGAGATGACTATCGACTCCTATAAAAGAGACATCGAAAAGTTTTTTGCGTTTTTATTTGAAGAAGATATTGCTATGGAAGAAGTGGATGCGATTGTTATCCGTAATTTCTTCACCAAAGAATTGATGTCAGGAGTGTCTAAAAGAAGCTGTAAAAGAAGGCTATGTGCTCTTCGCCAATTCTACAAATATTTGCTCCGCGAAGGAATGATTAACGAAGACCCATTTATCTTTGTGGAATCACCTAAAACCGAAAAAAGATATCCTCGTGTTCTTTATAAAGAACAAGTTGAACAATTAATCACTGAAAATAGAAAACGTACTGACTCTTTAGCTTTAAGAGACCAGGCGATTTTATCTACTCTATATTTCTCTGGAATAAGAGCGAGTGAACTAGTGGATTTGACTTTGCAAGATGTCTATCTCAAGCAAAGAAGAATCAGAATCAGAAGTGGTAAAGGTAACAAAGAAAGAATTGTGCCAATTAATGAAATATGTCGTGACGATATTGATAGTTACATCAAGCATTCACGTGCCAGTTTATTGGCCTTAACAAAGATACCAACTCCAAAATTATTTCTTAATGGAAAAGGCGATCCTCTCACAGTTAGAGGTTTGGAATATATTCTTGATTCCATTGAAAAGAAAACAGGAACATTTTTAAATTTACATCCGCATATTTTACGACATAGCTTTGCTACCCATTTATTAGAAAATGGAGCGGATATCCGTATCATTCAAGAATTATTAGGCCATGAAAGCATTAACGCTACGCAGATTTATACCCATGTAACTGAAAAGGCAATGCAAGATGCCTATAACTCTTCACACCCTAGAGCACATAAGAAATAGCAAAAAATATATTTTTTCTAGTTGAGATTATAATCTTCTTTTGCTATGATTATCACGCTCTATAAAATATAGAGACTACACACACCATGAATTCAACCCCATTGTCTCACTTTGTGAGGGCGGTTGTTCGAAGTGGTGGAGGATAAAACATAAGGAGGCTCAAATGAGCGAAGAAAAGAAAGAAGTTGTAGCTGAACAAGCTACTGAAGTAGCTGCTAACCCAATGGAAGCAGTTATGCATGATCCTGATGCACCAATTATCACCATGAAAAAGCTTTTAGAAGCTGGTGCTCACTTTGGTCATCAAACCCGTAGATGGAACCCAAAAATGAAAAAGTACATCTATGGTGCAAGAAATGGTGTATACATCATTGACTTACAAAAAACCGTTGATTCCATCATCACCGCTTACAAAGCAATGAAAGAAATCGTTGACGCTGGTGGAAAAGTTCTCTTTGTCGGAACTAAAAAACAATGTAAAGAAGCAGTGGAAGCTGAAGCTCTCCGTTCTGGAAGTTTCTACATCACCAACCGTTGGTTAGGTGGTACCCTCACAAACTTCAAAACCATTCAAAGCAGAATTAGATACCTCAAAGAATTAGAAAGAAGAGATGAAGAAGGCGAGCTCGACTTATTAAGCAAAGTTGAAGCCGCTCAACTCAGAAAAGAAAAAGAAAAACTTTCCAAAAACTTAGAAGGTATTAAAGAAATGAGAAAGGTGCCAAATGCTTTATTTGTCATCGATCCAAATATTGAACACAATGCAGTTGCTGAAGCTAGAAAATTAGGCGTCCCAGTGTTTGGCATTATTGACACTAATAGTGATCCAGACCTCGTCGACTATGTCATCCCAGCAAATGATGATGCCATTAGAAGCGTTAGTCTCATCTTAGCGGTTATCGCTGATGCTATCGTTGAATCTAAGGGTGGTATCCCAGTGGTGGCTTATGTTAAAGATGAAGGTGAAGAAATCACCATGAAAGAAGTCATCAAACAAACAGATAAAGAAAACGCTGAAAAATTAGCCAAGATTCGTGCTGAAAGACAAGCTAGACAAGAAGCTTGGGAAAAAGAACAAGCCTTAAGAGCAGCCTCTCACGATAAAGCTGCTGCTGTTGCTAAAGAAGAAGCAGAATTAGCGAAAGAAGAAAAAGTAGAAAAAGCTGAAAAACCAGCTCCTGCAAAAAAGCCAGCTGCCAAGAAGCCAGCCAAGAAAGCTGAAAAACCAGCTGAAGACAAACCAGAGGAAAAATAAGATGGGCGATAGTTTAATTGATTTAATTAAAGTTTTACGTGATCGTACTGGTGCCGGTCTTATGGATTGTAAAGGTGCCTTATTAGCTAACGATTGTGATATCGATAAGGCTACCGACTGGCTAAGAGAAAAAGGTTTAGCCAAAGCCGCTAAGAAAGCCGATCGTATCGCTGCTGAAGGTCTTGCTTTAGCAGTCGCTTGCCCAAAATGTGGTAAGACCGTTGTTTTAGAAGTTAACTGTGAAACAGACTTCGTTGCTAAAGGTGATGCTTTCCGTGCCTTCGTTGAAGGTATTGCTAACGTCATTCTTAAAGAAAATTTAACCACCGTTGAAGAAGCCAAAGAAAAGACAACTGAGTTATTTGCGGACGCAACAGTCAAGATGGGTGAAAAATTCGATTTAAGAAGATTCACCGTTATTGAAAAGGGTAGTAACTTAATCGGTAGCTACGTCCACATGGGTGGTAAGATTGCTGTTGCAGTGTCTATTGAAGGTGGAGACGATGAACTCGCTCACGACCTTGCTATGCACATCGCTGCTAACAACCCACAATACATCTCCATGAATGATGTTCCTGCTGACGCTAGAGAACATGAATTAAACATTCAAAGAGAAGCTGCTAAATCCGATGAGAAATTAGCGAATAAACCAGCTGCTGTTCTCGATAAGATTTTAGAAGGTAAAATCAACAAATACTTCTCTGAAATGACTTTAGAAGCACAACCATTCTTAAAGGATGATAGCAAAACCGTTGGTCAACTCGTTAAAGAAAAAGGCGCTAAAGTTTTGTCCTTTGTTCGTTATCAAGTTGGTGAAGGTATTGAAAAGAGAAAAGATGACTTCGCAGCCGAAGTTATGTCTCAAGCAAAATAACTATTTCAAAAGGAACACGATTTCGTGTTTCTTTTTTTACTAAATAGGAGGGTCCAAAATGTATAAAAGAGTCCTATTAAAATTAAGCGGTGAAGCCCTTGGATTAAAAGAGCCAGACTCGATAATTGACGTTGATTCACTAGATTCTATTTGTGAAAGAATTAAAGCTCTTCACGATGAAGGAGTGGAGATTGCTGTGGTTATCGGAGCTGGTAATATTTGGAGAGGAAAACTCGCTGAAAGAATTGGTGTGGAACGCGTTTCCGCTGATTATATGGGCATGTTAGGCACAGTAATTAACGCTGTGGCCATGGCCTCAGCTTTAAAAAGATACAATGTTGAAAGCGTTGTTTACAGTGCCATTCCAGAAATTCAAGGAGTGACAATTGCCTACAATGCTGATAAAGTTAAAAAGGATTTATCCTTAGGAAAAGTATGTTTCCTCGCCGGTGGAACTGGTAAGCCATTCTTTACCACTGATACCGCTGCAACCATGCGGGCAATTGAGACCGAATGCGATGCAATTTTGATGGCGAAAAATGGAGTGAAAGGTGTCTATGATAAAGACCCAAACGTCTATAAAGATGCTAGATTTATTCCAGAAATCACCTACAAAAAAATGCGCGAAATGAACCTCTTAATTATGGATCAATCCGCGATTGAATTGATTGAAAATACCGACATTCAAATCCTTGTCTTCTCGATGCAAGACTTGGACAATTTCCACAAAGCTGCACGTGGAATAAATGTTGGCACAATCTGCAAAAAAGGAGAATAACAATATGGATGCTTATGCATTAGAAGCACAAGAAAAAATGAACAAGAGTATCGACTCTTATCGCTTATCACTTTCAACTTTAAGAACCGGTAGAGCGTCTCCTGCGATGCTCAATGGAATCGAGGTTGATTACTATGGTTCTCCTACACCTTTAAATCAAATTGCAAGTATCAATGTACCAGAACCAAGACAACTCTTAATCAAACCTTATGATAAAAACGATGTAAAAAACATTGTCGCTGCAAT
Organism: uncultured Erysipelotrichaceae bacterium; assembly: GCA_902802905.1. Classification (GTDB taxonomy): domain Bacteria; phylum Bacillota_I; class Bacilli_A; order RFN20; family CAG-826; genus UBA2450. Next base: position 22,154 of record CADCNT010000014.1, read on the forward strand.
CGTTAAATCAGATTTAGGCTTAGCCCCAATTAATGAAGGCACAATGGTTAGGCTCATCATCCCAGTGCTCACTGAGGAAAGAAGAAAAGAGATTGTTAAACAAGCCCGTAAGTACGCTGAAGAAGCAAAAGTCGCTGTTAGAAACATTAGAAGAGACTATATGGAACTCTTAAAGATTGATGATTCCTATAGTGAAGACTTACTCCATCGCGCTCAAGATGACATTCAAAAAGTCACCGATGAAGCAGTGAAAAACATCGATAACATTCTCGCTGAGAAAGAAAAAGAAATCATGGCGATCTAATGTAGCCAGTTTCTTTAAGAAAAAAATTACATTAAATAAGTGCGTTTCGGCGCACTTTTTATTATACTATTAACATAGTATGGCAAATGAAGAAAATAAGTTAGTACATGTCGCCTTCATTATGGACGGCAACGGTAGATGGGCCAAAAGACGAGGATTACCTCGTCATTTAGGCCATAAAGCTGGTTGCGACCGTATTATTGACATTTACGAAGAATGCCTTGCTCAAGATATCAAGGTAATGTCTTTATATGCGTTTTCAACGGAAAACTGGAATCGACCAAAAAGTGAAATTAACCATCTATTCACATATCTAGAAATCTTCTTCAAGAAAGAAATCAATCGCATTATTAAAGATGGATCTTGTATCAGGATTAGCGGCGATATCTCTAGGCTTCCTAAGAAAACTCAAAAAGTGATTAATGAAGCAATTGAGAAAACTAAGGACTGCCATAACTTCTACTTCAATATTTGTTTGAATTATGGTGGTAAAGCTGAAATTGTTAGAGCTGCGAGTTTATTTGCTAAAGAAGTGCTAGAAGGTAAACATAAGCCAGAAGACTTAAGCGAAGATTTATTTGAAAACTATTTATACACTAAAGGTTTACCGCCGGTGGACTTATTAATTAGAACATCAGGTGAGTTAAGAACTAGCAACTACTTACCTTGGCAATTAGCGTATGCGGAATTTATCTTCCCAGAAACACCTTGGCCAGATTTTAGCAAAGAAGAATTTAGAAAATGTATCAACACATATTACGAAAGAAATAGGAGGTTTGGATCAATCAATGACAAAGAAAAATGATGTAGAGACTGTCTCTATTAACGCTGATGACGTCGAAACCCCTAAAAGGAAAGGCTTTTTCTCAAAAAGGGAAAAAGGAGAAAAAGGCGCTCGTCTTTCACACCACAATGAATTATCTACTGGTGCTAAAAAATCAATGCTCACAAGAATCATCTCAGCAATAGTGGGCTTAGTGATTATCGTTCCTGCTATTTTCTTAGGTGACTGGATTTATTTTGCTGTTATCTCTATAGCCTTAGGATTTGCATGCTACGAGGTTCTTGGATGTACTAACAAAAGAACAGTTGTTACTGTGATTGTTTATTTCATATTTGTGGCTTTACTTGCCTATTGGCCAATTTTCCGTATGATGGTGCCTCCAAACGTTCCAGAAATACAAAGCATTGGCTTTTATTACACTGAGATTTGTTTGCCAATTATCGTAGTAATTTTTGGCTCCTTTTTCGTGTTTTTCCTCACTGTTATTTATAAAGATTTCACAGTTTTAGATGCCTGCTATCTTATCGCAATGGCGATTTTAGTGGGACTTGGATTTCAATGCTTATTCTATTTACGTTATTATCCAAATAATTACCCTAGTGTTCCTAACTTGGCAGATTGGACATTTACTGTTGAAAATACAATTAAACCAAGTTTGTTATTAATATTCGTTATTACTTCAACCTTCTTAACTGATACTGGAGCATATTTTGTTGGCATCTTCTTTGGCAAAAACAAAATGAATGAAAGAATTTCTCCAAAGAAAACCTGGGAAGGATTTGTTGGTGGAATATTAATTTCCTTCCTTATTTCTTCCTCTTTAGGTTTGACTCTTTCTGCAGTTGGATGGCCAATTCATCCATTCTTATCATTAAATGAGAACTGGTATTTGATTTTAATTCTATCCGCAATCATTCCTCTATTTGCAACATTAGGCGACTTCGTTTTCTCTTCAATTAAACGATATTGGGGAATTAAAGATTATGGAAAATTAATCCCTGGTCATGGTGGAGTGCTTGATCGATTAGACTCCATTATCTTCGCGGTAATCATTACTTCAATCTTTATTCATATGTTATCGGTGATTAAAGTTGGAGAAGCTTTTAACTGGGCTCAATTCTTAGTGTAATTATGAAAATTTGTTTATTAGGTGCTTCTGGTTCAATCGGTCAACAGACTATTGACGTTATAAATAAGAACCCTAAAGATTTTTCTTTAGTGGCCTTTTCGGTTGGCAAAAGAACAAGATGTATTTCCTATATCTTGAAGAAACACAAAGATGTTAAACACGTTTGTGTTCAAGATAGAGCCAAAGCTAGAGCATATCAAAAGAAATATCCTAATATCAAATTTCATTATGGAGACGAAGGATTATTAGAGATTATCCGTGAATCTAGTAATGACATGGTGGTTAATGCTTTAGTAGGATTTGTGGGTTTACTCCCTTCTATAGAAGCAATTAAGAATCATAAGAAACTTGCTTTAGCTAATAAAGAATCGTTAGTAGTGGGAGGAGATATCATTAACTCACTTCTAAAGGAATATAACGGTGAACTTTATCCAATCGATAGTGAACATAGCGCCCTTTGGAAATGTTTAAAAGTTGATAAAGACGATGTTAGAAGACTAATCTTAACAGCCTCTGGTGGTTCTTTTAGAAATTTAACTCGTGAACAATTAAAGGATGTTACTCCTGAAGACGCACTTAAACATCCAACTTGGAAAATGGGAGCAAAAATCACTATTGATAGCGCCACTATGGTCAATAAATGTTTTGAAATTATTGAAGCTGGTTATTTATTTAATTTTGATTACGATGAAATCGGTGTCACACTTCATGACGAATCATATTTACATTCTTATGTTTCTTTAATTAGCGGTGGTTTCCGCGGAGAAATCTCAAAGCCAGATATGAGAAACCCAATCAAATTTGCCTTATATGAAGGAAATATTCCTTTTAAGACATCTTATTTTCAAAAACTAGACGATTTAAAAGGTTTACATTTCCATGCTTTTGATTTGGCTAGATTCCCGGTCATTAAATTTGCCAAAGTAGTGTTAGATAAAAAAGGCACGCTTGGCGCTATCTTAAATCGTAGTAATGAAGAGGCCGTAAGAGCGTTTCTTAATCATCAAATCAAATTCTTGGATATTGAAAGAATTATTGAACAAAGTTTAAAAAATATGAGATATATCGCTAATCCTTCATTAGAAAAAATCTTAATAGTCGACCAAGAAACTAAAGAATACAGCCATAAATTGATTAAACAGTTAGGAGAAGCAAGATGACATTTGTATATATTCTTCTATTTATCCTTTGCTTATCTACTTTAATCATGGTGCATGAAGCAGGTCACTTATTGACTGCGAAAATCTTTAAAGTATACTGCTTTGAATATGCGATTGGCTTTGGTCCAAGGCTTTTATCTTTCAAACGCAAAAATGGAGAAACTAGATTTTCTATTAGAGCTATTCCTTTTGGTGGTTTCGTTTCGATGTATGGGGAAGCAGAGACTGTTCCGGAAGATGTTGGACCAATTGATGAATCTAGATCTTTAAATAAGATTGCAAAATGGAAACGAGCAATCATTATGACCGCTGGTATTATCATGAACTTTGTTCTTGCTTTAGTGATCTTCTTTGTCTATGAAATTGCTTTCCCTAATTATACCGCAAGAGTGGCTCATATCACGGTTAAGGAAAACACAATTGCCTACAACGCTGGTTTACGCAGTAAAGATTATTTATACACTCCAATTTTAGATAATTACATCTTCTATGATGATAACGCCACAATCACTAAAAATGATTCTTCGAATGTGGATGTTTATTTTGGCTATGATTATTCTTCGATTACTTTAAAAGACCAAGCTATTTATAAAAGAGCTGTGGCATTCCAAAGACAAGATTATGGTGAAATTACTTTACCGTACACTGATATTTCCTATGATGAGGCAATTAACGGCGATTATAGTGGGGAAGAAGTAGTGATTAATCGTATCTCTGGATATATTGGCGCTTACGCTGCTAATGCCATTAAAGGTGATAAAGATAACTACTTGCTTAGAGTAGCAATCATAGAAAACTACTTAGACAAACCAGAAAGAGCGGTTTATGCCGACTATAAGATGAGTAAGGATGAATACAACACTCAGTTTAAGTATGTGCCTGTTGGAGCGTTTATTACTTTTGTTGGTGACTTCTCTGTTGACCAATATGGTAACTATATGAAAGTGAGTGAATTCGCTACCTCTTATCCACTTATTACCATAGGTAACTTATTTACAAATAAATCAGCGGTGGATAATAAATCCATCTCTTCAACATTCTACGTTTTAAATGAAAACACCAATAACTATAAAGGTGATGCTACCCCAATTAGTTGTGACCTAGTAAGCGGCAAGATACCTAGAGAATTAGGCTTATATATGCAACTTGATAGTCGTCAAAATTCTTATGGAGAGGCTGTTAGGAATACCTTTAAAGACTTTGGTAACGCTGCCACACTTATTTATCGTGGCTTAGGTTCATTATTTACTAAAGAAGGCTTTAAAAATATTGGTGGTATTATCGCTATTGGAGTGAGTACTACGCAAATCTTACAAAGTGAAGGATTTGGGCTATTCCTATTCTATTGGGCTATTATCTCGGTTAACTTAGGCATTGTTAACTTGTTACCATTCCCTGGACTAGATGGTTGGCATTTCTTAGTCACCATTGTCGAGGGCATTACTCATAAAGAAATTCCAAGTAAAGTGAAAAATATTGTCTCAGCAATAGGAGTGGCAATCTTACTTGTTTTGATGGTCTTAATTTTGATCAAGGACATAATTACGGTGATTTAATATGCAAGCGAAAATGATGAGCTTTCTTAAATCAATCCACATCGAGAATATCGATGATTTTGATCTTGAGTTTGCAATGGTTGGTCGTAACCTTTTCAACTATCAACAAATAGATATGATCATCACCAAGCAAACCCCTTGGTCTTATGAATTACTCCGTCAATTTCAAGATGGATTAAACACAATCACTTATCCATATACATTACATTTCTCGTATGTAAAACGTCCAACTAGTCGTGATGCGATTGAATTATTCTACGATTGGTATCGATATTTATATCGTTCTGAAAGCGATGTTGAACTAATTGCCGCTTCCGATAGCCTCATCGTGGTGGAGTATCTTGATGAATCTTTTAAAGAACGTAATAAAGCTCTAATTGAAGAATACCGCGAATTTTTATCTTTTATTTGCTATGACTTTGTCGACATTGAAGAAAATGTCTTACCACAAAAACAACAAGGCACAATTGCTGATGAAGAAACTAGAAGCGAAGCCGTAGAAACCGCAGCCGAACAAGCCATTGAAGATATTGAACAAGGTAAAGACGAACCTGATATTTTAGACCGCAACGATGTCACAGAAATGGTGGAACGTGAACAAAACGAAAAGAATGCACTTGTGGAAACTGAGCTCTTAAAGCAAGAAAAACGTAACCGTGAAATCATGCTTAAGGAAAGAGAAAGACAAAGATTAAATCGACGTGGCAAATATCAATACATTGAAAAAATCGAAGATATCACTGTTGAAAGCGACCATGTTGACTTTAACGGCCGAGTGTTCTTTAAAGAAGTAAAAGAAAGAGGCGACAGGAAACGTCTCACCTTTGAAGTTGTAGATGAATTTGGTGGTGCGATTTCTTGTAACATGTATCAAAATCAACAAGTTGATGATGATTTAGTGTCTAAACTTGTTAACTCTAATGTTCGTGTTAGAGGTGTTGCTTACTTTGATGATTTTACTCATAGTTTAAATATCAAAGCTCACTATGTGGATTTACTTCCTCCTAAAGAGATTATTCCTGACGCGGCTCCAATTAAAAGGGTGGAACTCCATTTACACAGTAACATGTCCACTCAAGACGGCATCAGCACCATGGATCAATATTGTAAATACGCTAAACAATTAGGTCATACCGCAATTGCAATTACTGACCACGGCTGTGTACAAGGATTCCCTGATGCCCAAAAAGCCGGCAAAGATAGTGGACTGAAAGTTCTTTATGGCTGTGAGTTTTATATGGTTGATGACCAAATCAAATATATCTTCAACCCTAAAGACATTGAATTAAATAAAGCCACGTATGTGGTATTCGACTTTGAAACTACAGGTTTATCTGCTAGATATCAAAAGATTATTGAATTTGGCGCGGTCAAAATTGAAAAAGGTTCAGTCTCTGATAGAATCGATATTTTAATTAATCCTAAAGTGGAGATTTCTCCAAAGATTTCTAAGATTACTAATATCACTAATGAGATGGTGAAAAACGCTCCTACGATTGAAGAAGCGATGCCAAAAATATTAGAGTTTATTGGTGATAGCATTTTAGTTACCCATAATGCTTCCTTCGATATCGCCTTCTTAAACGAGGCCCTTGTCAATATGGGTCAAAAGGAAGTAGATAATGGAGTAGTGGATACTTTAGCTCTTTCTCAATACACCTTCCCGGAATCAAGAAGCCACAATTTAGGGGCTCTCTGTAGGCATTTAGATGTTAATTATGATGAAGAAAGCGCTCACCGTGCTGATTACGACGCCTTTGTTTTGAGTGAAGTTTGGCAAGCTCTTTTAGTCCAACTCACTAAAGAAGACATCCATATGAAGCATAATGAACTCGCCTCTTTAGAGCTCAAGAAGGAAGGCATTTTCCATCTCCGTCCTAGACACATGATTGCTATGGCGAAAAATTTAGCAGGTTTAAAAGCTTTATATCAATTAGTGTCTATTTCCAATATTGACTATCTTGCCAAAGTTCCTCTTATTCCAAGAAGAATTGTTAATGAATATCGTAAGAACTTATTAATTGGTTCTGCATGTTTTAACGGAGAAGTATTCGCTACTGCTAGATACTATAACGCTGAAAGATTAAAAGAAGTTTGTTCCTTCTACGACTATATTGAAGTGCAACCACCAGAAAACTATTCATTCTTGGTGAATATGGGCGAACTTTCTGAAGAAGAAATTAAAACTTATATTAAAGATATCATTGCCGCTGCTAAGGCGGTTGGTAAACCAGTAGTGGCGACAGGTGACGTTCATTACCTTACTAAAGAAGAAAAAATCTTTAGAGATGTTTATATCTCTGCTCCTCAGGTTGGCAAAGTTAATCACCCACTTAATCCATATTCTCGTAAAGATGTTCCTGAATTTGAAAATCCTGATCAACATTATCGTTCTACCGAAGAAATGCTTGAATGCTTCTCTTTCTTAGAGGATAAAGATTTGATTAATGAAATAGTGGTCACAAACACGAACGCGATTGCCGATAGTATTGAGCCGCTTTTACCTGTTCCTAATGATCACCTATATACCCCAAAGATTGAAAACTGTGAAAACTTACTAAAAGATCTTTGTTTCTCTAGAGCGCACGCTCTATACGGCGACCCTCTTCCTGAATTCATCCAAAACCGTTTGGATACTGAATTAAACGGTATTATTTCTAACGGATACTCGGTTATTTATTACATCGCCCATAAACTAGTTAAGAAATCCAATGAAGACGGATATATCGTTGGTAGCCGTGGATCTGTTGGTAGCTCTTTTGTTGCGACAATGAGTGGCATCACCGAAGTTAATCCGTTACCTCCACATTATCTATGCCCACATTGTCATAAATTAGAATGGGGTAAGGAAATCTATCCTGAGATTAGAAGTGGATTTGATTTACCTCCAAGAAAATGTCCAGTATGTGGAGAAGAGATGATTAGAGATGGACAAGACATTCCATTTGAAACCTTCCTAGGATTCCACGCTGAAAAAGTCCCTGATATCGACTTAAACTTCCCGGGTGACTATCAAGCAATTGCCCACGATTACACTAAAGTGTTATTAGGTAAAGACAATGTCTTTAGAGCAGGAACGATTGAAACTGTTGCTGATAAGACTGCTTTCGGCTTTGCTCGTGGCTATCTGGAAAGAAAATTCATCGCAAACGGGATGAGTGAAGAAGAAGCGAAAGCCGCAGTGAACAAATATCCAAAAGTCAAAGTCGATTATTTAGCTAGCGGTTGTGTTGGTGTTAAACGTACAACTGGTCAACACCCAGGCGGCATTGTTGTTATTCCTAATGACCATGACGTCTATGATTTTACCCCTATCCAATGGCCTGCAGATGAAGTTGACAGTGCCTGGAAAACCACTCACTTCGACTTTCATTCCATTCACGATACAGTATTAAAACTTGATATGCTTGGTCACGTTGACCCTGTGGCTTTAAAAATGATGTGTGATTTGACTAAAATCCCAATTGAAGATATTCCAATGAATGATCCTGAAGTTTTAGCTATCTTCTCTAAGCCAGATTCCTTGAAGTTACATAGTAACTACCTCAATCAATCTACAGGCGCGATGGCAATTCCAGAATTTGGTACTGATTTCGTTAGAGGCATCTTAGAGAAGACTCGACCAACAACATTCTCAGACCTAGTTATTATTTCTGGTTTATCACACGGAACTGGTGTTTGGAATGGTAACGCTGAAGATTTGATTGATAATAAAACCGCCACCTTGCAAGAAGTTATTGGATGTCGTGATGATATTATGACTTATCTTATCGGTAAGGGCTTACCTGCTAGTGTTTCCTTTGCCATTATGGAAGATGTTCGTAAAGGTAGAGGTTTAAAACCAGAATATGAAGAAGCAATGTTAACTCATGGTGTCCCTTCTTATTACATTAACTCCTGTAAGAAAATTAAATACATGTTCCCTAAAGGCCACGCGGTGGCTTATGTCACTATGGCTATTAGAGTGGGCTATTTCAAAGTCCATTATCCTTTAGAGTTCTACGCTACATTTTTCTCAGTGCGTTCTAAACAATACGACATCATCCCAATGATTAAAGGTGAAGAAGCGATCATTAATCGTTTAGAACAACTAAGAGTTAAAGAAAAAACCACTGGTGAAAAGCTTACTCCAAAAGAAGAAGAACAATATAAAACTCTACAAATCGCCATTGAAATGACGCAGAGAGGCTATAAATTTGAAAATATCGACCTCTATCGAAGTGACGCCACTAAGTTTGTTGTCGACCATGAAAATAAAGCGCTCATTCCTCCATTTATCACTATTGATGGTCTAGGAGAAAACAACGCCATCACAGTCGTGGAAGAAAGAGCAAAGAGAAGATTTTTGTCCAAAAACGATTTATTAAAACGTACTAAACTGACAAGCACTAATGTCAAAGATTTAACTGATATGGGTGTTTTAGATGAACTCGACGAAACGGAACAAATGAATATTTTTGATTTTTGTTAGAATTGTCGAGAAGTGGCGCAACTTGGTAGCGCGCTAGTTTCGGGTACTAGAGGTTGCGGGTTCAAATCCCGTCTTCTCGACCACTTATTATGGAAAAAGCATTAGAAAAAAAACCATCAGCATTTGAAAGAAGAATCCATGAGATTGATTTACTTCGTGGGTTTTTAATCTTGCTGGTGATTTTTGATCATTTAATGTGGTTTATAAATTTCTATATTTGTCATCATACAAGTGGTTTTTTAAATTGGTATTGGACTAGTGATTTAAGATTTGTGGTTAGACAAATTGTCCTTATGCTATTTCTTTTTGCTTGTGGTATATCTTGTCATTTTTCAAGAAACAACAAGAAAAGAGGATTGCTTTTACTAGGCATATCTCTACTAGTATGTTTAGGCACTCATATTTTGCAGTTAACACCTTGGTTTACTGGTCGAGTCGTCATTATTGATTTCAATATTCTTGGAGTTATAGCTTTATCCATCCTACTATATTCACTCTGTGAAAAACTAAGTTCTAAGAACTTATGGTATGTAGTTGGCTTACTCATGCTATTCTATTTCTTTGTTTTAGTTAGTGAGAAGTTTGATGCTTCAACTACCTATAACCCATTCCTTTCAATTTTATATTGTCCGTTCAATCCAATTAGAGCAGGTTATGTTGGTGATTATTTACCGTTATTCCCATACATTATCTTCCTTTTCTTAGGTGTGATCTTTGCGCGAAAAGTCTATAAAGACAAAAAGAGTGTGTTTACTAAAAAAGGTAATTGGGAAAAACCAATTTGCTTATTAGGAAGACATACTTTAATCGTGTATGTCGCTCATGAGATAATATTTACAGGCCTATTTATGCTTATCGGCCTTGCATTCTAGGAGAAATATGTTTGAAGATTTGACTTTATATCAAGCGTACAAGATGGCAGCAGATTCGGTTAAAGATGAAACCGCAATCTATTATTTTCGTTCGGAAATCTCCTTTAAAAAACTTTTAGAAAGAATTGATGAGATGGCCTCCATCTTACAAAATCAATTCTTAATCAAAAAAGGAGACAATATTTTAGTGTCTCTTCCAAACATCCCTCAAACCATTGTTCTTTTCTATGCAATTAATAAGATTGGCGCAGTAGTGAATATGGTGCACCCAAATTCACCTTGTGAAGTAATGCAAAAATATTATGATGATGCGGATAGTAAAATTGCTTTCTTATTTGACCAAAAAGTTTATAAAGAGTTAGTAGCGTATCGCAAATTTAAAGGTCACATTGTTATTTGTCAAGCCGGTACCTTCCTAGGAATTAATGCGAAGGCGGTTTATAAAATTAGAAACTCTTGGCCAACCAAGATGCTGAAAAAAGAAAAGAAATTCCTTTTCTATGATGATTTAAAAAAACTTACCCCTAACGAGGCTAAGGAAGTGCCGATTGGCAAAGAAGAAACTAGTGTCCTTCTTCACTCCGCTAGCACAACTGGTGAAGCAAAAACTATATGTTTAAGCGCTAAGAGTTTTAACTTTACTGCTTCTAGAACTCCAGAGATTATGTGCATGAATTCATTTGATTTCATTGGCAAATCACTTGTATCTGTTCTTCCTAGCTTCCATGGATTTGGCTTATGTATGACCATGCACGCTCCTTTAGTTAATCGCTTTGGTGTTGTTCTTATTCCTAAGTTCTCTGCTAAAGAAGTAGCAAAGATGATGGATCGAACTAAAAACGTTATTTGTATATGCGGCGTTCCAAATGTATTCAAAGCTTTGTTAAACGAAAAGCGCTTTGTAAATAGTAAAAATTTAAAAACTTTACGTAGTTGTTTCTCTGGTGGTGACTCTCTTAGCACAATGATCAAAGAGAATTTTGATTCTGCGATGATAAGAAAAGGATCTAAATGTAGATTATTTGAAGGATATGGCTTAACCGAAGTTCTTTCTGTTTGTTCGGTTAACACTCATCGACATCATAAATATGGCTCAATTGGTTATCCAATCACTGGAGTGGAATTCCGTATTCTTGACGATAACAATAATCCTTTAGGACCAAATCAAGTTGGTGAAATCTCTATTAAGAGCGAAAACAATATGCTTGGTTATTTTAAAGACGAAGAATCAAGTAAGAAAGTATATGCAGATGGTTTCTTAAAAACCGGTGACGTCGGTTATATCGATGAAGATGGCTTCTTATATTTCAAAGCTCGTAAAAAAAGAGTGATTAAGGTCAGCGGTGTTGCCGTTTTCCCTCATGAAATTGAAGCGGTAATTTCTAATTTAAGCGGTATCGAAGCCGTATGTGTCATTCAAATTCCTGATGAAAAGATGACTAACGCTGTTAAAGCAGTGATCGTGGCAAAGAATAAAAATAAAGACAGGATTATTGCCGAATGTCAAAAGAGATTAATCTCTTGGGCTGTTCCTAAAGAGATTGAATTTAGAAATTCTCTACCATACACCAGATATCACAAAGTTAACTATCTGAAAATCCAAGAAGAAGAAAACAAAAAATATCAAAATGCAGAATAATGTAGTATTATTCTACTCACGTGGCCATGGCGGAACTGGTAGACGCGCTAGCCTCAGAAACTAGTGGAGCAATCCATGGAAGTTCAAGTCTTCTTGGCCACACCAAATATACAATAATAGACATTCAATTGAATGTCTTTTTCTTTCGCACTATAATGATTGTGTTTATAGAAGGTTATAACTATGAAAATAGAATTAACATTAGTTTTAAAAAGCACAGAACGTGCCTATGAAACATTACAACAATTAAAAGAAGAAGGATTTAACGCTACCGTGATGTCTACCGAATCACTTAGACACGCTGTTGATTATTATCCTGGCGAGCATCATTTTATTAATCTTAGACAAATTGAAAACCGTGAAATGTTAGAAAGTGTTCTTTGCGTTTTTGTGGTTGATGAAGAAAAGTTAGAGCATTTAAAAGAAGTGATTAGAAATTACACCTCTAATTTCAAGGACATCAAGGGCTTTATGTATTCTCGAAGCATTGATGATTACGAAGGTTCGATTTAAATAGTATGGAATTCTATATATTTGCATATATCGCTCTTCTTTTGCTTGTGGCGTTACTCTCCACTCGCTTGATGAAGGTTATTAAGCTCCCTAATGTTACCGGCTATATTATCGTTGGTATTTTAATGGGTCCATTTGTTTTTGGATTATTATTCAATAGCTTCACCTTTGAAGGAATTAAAGATAGCCCAATCTATTTATGTGTTGATCGCATTAAATGGGTATCAACAGTGGCTCTAGGATTTATTGCCTTTTCTATTGGAACTTCTTTTAGAGCCCAAACTTTAAAAGTGGTTGGTAAAAAAGTAATAATCATTACTTGCCTTGAAGCTTTACTTGCTTCTGTTTTTGTCATCGCGATTTTAGTGGGTGCGCACTTTATCTTCCCAGAACAAGTTACTTGGCCGCTCGTATTAACTCTAGGGGCGATTGCTAGTGCGACTGCTCCAGCCGCTACACTTATGGTTATTAAGCAATATAATGCTAGAGGACCATTAGTGAACACATTGCTTCCAGTTGTCGCTTTAGATGATGCAGCGGCGTTAATCTTATTTGCAATTCTTTTCCAAATCGCGACAACTTTAGCAATTGGTGGAGAATTCTCTATTTATAAAATGCTCTTTAAACCAATCATTGAAATCTTAATTTCACTTGGTATTGGTGCGGTCTTAGGCTTCTTGATTAGCTTTATGAATCGTTTCTTCAAGTCAAGAAATAACCGACTAATCTGGTGCATATTCTCTGTTTTTGCTGCAATTGGTTGCTATTATCTATTTAAATATCCATTCATGGGTGGATTTGAACTAAGTTCGCTCCTTATCTGTATGATGGCAGGAGTCATCTATACGAACATGTGCAAAGATAGTGACCGTACCTTAGATGTCATGGATAGATTCACCTCACCAATTTATATGATGTTCTTTGTGATTTCCGGAGCATCTTTAGATCTTTCTATCTTCTTTAACGGTAAAGGATTGCTATTGGTGGGAGTGGCTTTCGCTTATATCATTTTTAGAGTGATTGGCAAGTATTTAGGTGCTTACGCAGGTTGCTCGATTAGTAAGTGTGAACCACAAGTTAAAAAATATTTAGGCCTTGCTCTTATTCCGCAAGCAGGTGTTGCTATTGGTTTAGCCACTAACGCAAATGCTTTATTCTCCTCTAATCCGGCAACTGCAGAAATAGGCGGACTAATTATCGCTATTATATTAACTTCAACATTGGTGTATGAACTTGTTGGACCATTATTCTCTAAACTTGCTCTTAGTAAAGCAGGTGAAATTCCTGATACAATATAAGAAAGGAATTTTTATATGGGATACACAAAAGAAGATATCCACCAAGTAGTGGTGAAACAAAAAGAATATTTTGCCCGTGGAGAAACTTTAAGTGTGAAATTTAGAAAAGCACAATTAAAGAAACTCAAACAAGCAATTATCAATAATCAAGAAAAACTCGTTAATGCGCTTCATGAAGATTTAGGCCGTTGTTCCGTAGAAGCATATTTATGTGATATTGGCGACACTATCATGGAGATTAATGAGTACTATCATGGGCTTAGAAAATGGAGTAAACCAGAAACCCATTTTTCGGGACTAGCTGCTTTTCCAAGCATTTTCACTAAAGTATATAAGATGCCTTATGGTGTATCTTTAATTATTTCCCCATTTAATTTTCCAATTCTTTTATCTTTTGGCGTTCTTGCTGCCGCCATTGCTGGAGGTAATACTGCAATTATTAAAGCTAGTAGTAAATCAGCAGCCTGTACCAAAGCAATGAAAGAAATCATTGAGGAAACTTTCCCAAGCGAATATATCACTGTTATTGATGGCGGACATGATGTTGCTGATTATTGTTTAGAAGAACCAGTCGATAAAATTTTCTATACCGGTTCCCCTAATGTCGGCAAACATGTCATGGAAATGGCGTCTAAAAACTTAGTGCCTGTCGCTTTAGAATTAGGCGGAGAAAATGGTAACTGGTGTATCGTTAGAAAAGACGCAAACATCAAAGATGCGGCAAGAAAAATTGCTTTCTTTAAGTTATGTAACGCTGGTCAAGTATGCATCAATATTAATCAAGTTGCAGTCGCCAAAGAAATCGCTGATGAATTTATTGAAGAACTTAAACAAGCATTCGCTAAACAAATTGGCGGGAACGCTTGTGAAAATGAAGAATATCCTAAACTTATTACTTCTAGAGCGTATGATGGCATTGCTAATGAAGCGGAACAATATCGTGATCGTATTGTTTTTGGCGGAGTAGGTAATAAAGAAAAACAAAAATACAATCCTACTATTATTTATCCTGTTAATGTTGATGAACCAATAGTAAACCACGAAATCTTTGGACCATTACTTCCAATAGTGCCTTTTGAAGATGATAAGGTTGATGAAATCTTAAAAGTAGTCTCATCTAGACATCATGGTCTAGCTTTATATATCTTCACCAAAAATAAGAAGTGGGCTAAAAAAGTTATGCAAACCCAACAATATGGTGGTGGATGCATTAATGAAGTATGTTTACATCTTATGGTTAAAGGTGTTCCATTTAACGGAACAGGCCATTCTGGAATGGGAGCCTATCACGGAGTGTGGGGCTTTAGAGAATTTACTCATCCTTCTACAGTTTTGTTTGGTCATACCCATATGAACTTACCTCTTAGAGAACACCCTTATAATAAAAAGAAGCAGGATCTGCTGGGTAAATTCCTTAAATAATTATGTTAGTTAGTATTCTTTTAATGTCCTTTGGATTTGTTTTGATGATTCTTTTTATCATCGGCAAACTCATCAATTATTCTTTAAAAGTTACCATCTTAAAAGCTTTAGCCTCATCCTTATTTGTTGCTCTAGTGATTTATTTATTTTGCCTAAAAGGTTATCCAACTTTAGGCATTTATTTTATGATCGCCTCATTTTTAGGAATGGTGGGCGATATCTTATTAGGACTTAAAAGATACTTCACGAAATTTAAAGGAGTCTTTAACTATGGGGGGTTCCTTTGTTTTGCCTCTGGACATATTGTCTATATCGTTGGTATCTTTGCTTGCTTCTATAGAAGTGGACACTATCTAGTTACCTTCTTACCGTTTATTACTGCCTTATTATTTAGTGGAGCGGTTATCTTCTTTAGAAAATATCTAAATCTTGATTTTGGCAATAAGAACATTCCTACTTTTATTTATATCACTTTAGTAAGTTCCTTATTCTTCTCTAACTTTGCTTTACTTTGGTCGTATAACTTTAATCACTTAACGCTCACCTTATTGACTGTTGGTAGCTTCTGTTTCTTAGTGTCTGATCTCATGCTTTGCAAATCCTATTTTGGTAAGTATTCTAAAGCGGAATCCGCAATTTACACAGTTTTTTACTATATCGCTCAATTCATGATTGTCTTCTCTATCTTCTTTTTGTAAAAAGACTTTATTTATATAAAGTGTTCCTATACAATATTTGAGCATGCCCGAGTGGTGAAATTGGTAGACGCAATGGACTCAAAATCCATCGGTTAACAGCCATGTCGGTTCGAGTCCGACCCCGGGCACCATTTAGTAGGTTAAAGGTCGAAATATATTTCGACTTTTTTATATTTATTCATTTTGTTTTCTTGACATTATCATTCTTTTTGATAAAGTTTTTTTAGAGGTTTTTCTATGAAAAAGTATTCATTGTTTCTTATCATTCCTTCATTATTAATTTCTTCTTGTTCTGAAGTTAAACAAAAGGATGAAACTCCTCTCATTTCCTTATACGATGAAAACAGCAAATTATATCTTGGAAGTGTTGAGAATAAAGATAACATCTATTCTTTAAGAACTTATCATCATAAAGACTATGACGATGTTCCGTTTGTGGATTTTAACGAATACCATTACGGGATTAAATCTTATCTTGAAAGAAATAGAAAATTCTATCAAGGAAATAACGAACACACTTTCATTTATTCTCGTGTGGAAAATAACGGCAAAATAGTGTTCGATACGCTTGAAAACACAGTCACTTTTAATAATGCGTCTGCAATTCTTCTTGATTCGATTGGCACTAATAACGGAATTGATGGAGATATTACTAATAACAACATTAAAATCTATACTAGTTCGGAAAAAACCAAAGTTCTTGAAGAAGGCAAGGATGTGGTTATTGATTTAGATGATTACAACATGGATATAGTCTCTCAAGACCGTCATTTATATGTTCCAATTAACGTCATCAATACATTATTACTTGCTCCAACTACCGCAGGGATATGCTTTAACGGAGTTGATTATTTTACTGATTATACGATGAGGAATAGATATATTTCTGTCTTTGCTAGAAGTGGTAACTACAATTCTTCCTGGATTTTTACTCCTACTGAAGTTCCAACCGCTTTTAAAAGAGTCGAAAATGTTGAAAGTGATGAAAAGTATCGTTTTGAAGGAATTTACTCTAATAGCACTCTAGAAAAACCAGAAGTTATTGTTTTCTCTTTGTTTAAAGACCATAAAGGAACAATGAATGGCAATATCAAAAATAATATCCACTTTGCTTTTGAATGGTCAGAAGATAATGATGTCATCAATCTTAAAGGCGCACAAACGATGATGGAAAGCCGTGATTTAGATGACGCCACCGGAGAAATTTTTTACACAAAGATCAATAAAAGGGCGACTAATTACGCTACAGAACATAGAAGTGAAGCGGTTGCCAAAATGAATTACGATGAACTCCGCTTATCTTTTGATTATTTATATGGATTAAAAGAAAAGCTAGATGTCAATAAACTCATTGAAGAAAATCCAGAACTTAAAGAACGTTTGTTATCAACAAATATCATGGAGTATGAAGATGCATTTGATAAATTGGTCAATTACTACATCGATGATATTCATTCTTCTATCAATGGAGGAGAATCTATTTATTCTTCTTCGCCAATCCCTTCTTTCCTCACTATTAAAAACGGAGAATATCAAGGCAATAGAAATAAAGCTTATTACAGTGAAGTTGGTCGATTGGGCACAATGAAAAACAATTCCCACTTTAATTCAGCTTATGAAATAAGCGGCAAAACTGCCTATCTTAAATTCCATTTATTTATTCACACTATATCCTCATCTTTTCCAATGGCACCAATTAATAGCAGTGTCTATAAAACAGAAACTCATGAACAAGCTCAACAAAAAGTCTTGTCTGCTTTAAATTATTCCCCTTATTATGCATTTTGTGTTGCATTTAACGATATTTTAAAGCATACCGAAATCGAGAATATTGTTTTTGATTTAACTGGTAATATTGGTGGAGAGATTCGTTGTTTCCCATATTTAGCAGCATTTATGAGCAAGGACCCTAATATTGTTTATCGCAATACTTTCGATAACACATTAGTGGATTTGCATTATAAAGTCGACCTTAACGGCGATAATGTTTTTGGAGGAGAAGGCGATTCCTTTGAAGGAAAATATAAATTCTATATTCTTAACGGTGCTAATTTCTCTGCTGGAAACGAATTTGCAGCTTTTGCCAAAGATAGTGGTTGCGCGAAATTAATCGGTGAGAAAAGCGCCGGAGGAAGCTGCGCCATTGCTAATCGTGTTGATTCTTCAGGATTAACTTATAAATTATCTTCGACATTTCATCTTCAATTAAAACAAGGTGATAAATATATCAGTAATGATGACGGAGTCGATATTGATTATCAAATTCCTTTTGAAAACTGGTATGAATTAGATCAATTGGATGCATTTTTAAACACCTTATCAAATTAAAACAATATGGAATTATTTAAGGAATATATAACCATTAACTTTATTCTGATTCTTGTCGCTGTCGTGATGTATATTTACGCTATCCAAAAATTTCATCAACATCCACGTATCAGCACTTATTCAATATTGATTGTAAGTTTTGCTTTAACTTTGTCGGTTGTTGAATTCTTACAAGACTACTTTAAGATTCAAGGCATCTTATCTGGCACCTATGTTTGTGCAATTAGTGGCTACACTCTTAGACCAATTTGTGTCTATTTATTTATCTTGATGACATATAGAGGTAGAAAAAACAGAGTATTTTGGTTGAGCATTATTCCTCTAGCGTTAAATTTCTTTGTTTATTTACTTGGTGTATTTCCTGCTACATCTCATCTTGTTCAACATTTTGAAGGTGGTGGAAGTGTACCGGTAAGATATATTGCCGGAGATAGCATTTTACATTATTTCTCTCATATCGTTTCTTTAGCGTATGTGATTTGGCTGATTTATATTTCTATTTCTGTATTAAAATTCAAACACATTTCACATGGATTAACGATTTTAATGCTTGCGTTTTTTGTGATTATTTCAGTGGTATTAGAGTCTTTCTTTAATAAAGACGGCACTCTTAATTTGCTTAATCCTACTATCGCAGTTAGCTGCATGGTTTATTATTTGTATTTACATATTGAGCAAACTCAGGTTGACATGCTTACTGGTCTATTTAATCGAGAAACTTATTATCACGATTTGCCACGTATGGAGAAGTCATTAACTGGTATCGTCCAATTTGATATGAATGGCTTAAAATTCATCAATGATCATTACGGCCATCTTGAAGGAGACAAAGCAATACATGAAATCGCGTTTGAGATTTCAGCCTGTTGTAGTAAAAGAATGTATGCTTATCGATTAGGTGGAGATGAATTTCTTGTTTTAGTGAATGACACTAAAGAGGAAGATGTTTTAAAATATATTGAACTAGTTAAAAGAAAGATTAGTGAAATGAATTATAGTTGCTCTATTGGATACGCTTATCGAAGTGATAAAAACATCTCTTTAGAAACTCTCTTTAAAGAATCAGAAAAGAGAATGTATGAAGATAAAGCCGAGTTCTACAAAGACGGCAAGCATGAAAGAAGAAAAATATAAGGGGTAATAAATATGTCTAAAGCTGATGAAATATTTGTAGCGAACATGAAAGAAATCCTAGAAACTGGTTTTTCTGATGAAAAGTTAGAAGTTAGACCTCACTGGGAAGATGGTACTCCTGCACACACTATTAAAAAGTTCTGTATTGTTAATCGCTATAACTTACAAGAGGAATTACCAATTCTTACTATTAGAAGAACTGCCTTCAAATCTTGTTTAGATGAACTCCTTTGGATTTGGCAAAAGAAATCCAATAACGTTCATGATTTAAAAAGTCATATTTGGGATTCATGGGCAGATGAAACTGGCTCCATAGGAAAAGCCTATGGCTATCAACTCGCTAAGAAATCTATTTATAAAGAAGGCGAATTCGACCAAGTCGATAGAGTTTTATATGATTTGAAACATAATCCACAATCTCGAAGAATTATGACTAATATCTATAACTTTGAAGACTTACATGAGATGAATTTATATCCATGTGCTTATTCCATGACATTCAATGTCACTGGAGACACACTTAATGGCATCTTAAATCAAAGAAGCAATGATATGTTAACCGCCAATAACTGGAACGTTTTACAATATTCATTATTATTAATAATGTTTGCGCAAGTATCTGGCTTAAAGCCTGGTACTTTAGTCCATGTTATCGCTGATGCACATATCTATGATAGACATGTCGATTTAGTTAAAGAAGTGATTGCTAAACCACAGCATAAAGCTCCTAAGCTTTGGGTTGATCCTTCTATTACGAATTTCTATGATTTCACACTCGATTCCTTCAAATTAATCGATTATGAATATGAACCATTTGACAAGAAAATTCCTGTGGCGGTGTAGTTTATGATTATTACAATTTTATGCGTTGATAAAAATTGGGGTATTGGCAAAAGAAACGGACTTCTTTTCACCTTACCAAAAGACATGAAATTCTTTAGGGAAACAACTTTAAATCATGTCGTTGCGATGGGAGAAAATACTTTATTATCTTTCCCAAATTCCAAACCACTTAAAAATAGAACCCATATCGTCTTATCTCAAGATGAATCTCATAACTATGAAGGAGTGGAGAATGTCCATGACTTTGACGAATTCTTAAAAAGAATTGCAGAGCACGCTCAAAACGAAGACGTCTATATCATTGGCGGAGCATCTGTTTATCGTCAAACTCTTCCATTTGTGGACCAAGTCTTATTAACAAAAGTGGATGCGGTAGGAGGAGCGGAATTATTTTTCCCTAACTTAGATGAAGATAACTATTTTGAAGTCGTTAAAGAATCTGATTGGGAAGACGATAATGGTTTTAAGATTAAATTCTTAACATATAAGAACAAACATCCTCAAAAGATTAGAATCTAATTATCTTTTAAAGATAAAACGACATTTTTAATTTCTTTAAAATGTTGTTGCAACTATTTGGCAAATAGCATAACATATTTAAGCGACTTAGTTGCCGACTTAGCTCAATAGGTAGAGCAACTGAATCGTAATCAGTAGGTTGTTGGTTCAATTCCGATAGTCGGCACCAGTATTTGGGTATTTAGCTCAGCTGGGAGAGCATCTGTTTGACGTACAGAAGGTCGGCGGTTCGATCCCGTCAGTACCCACCAAATAGTCAGTAAACCTAGTTAGAAACTAGGTTTTTTTCTACCCTGATTGGTGTATACTAAGTGACATTCTCCCCCACTTATAGAAGATGGGGGCTTCCCACTCAAGAAATCTATCGATTTCAGTATCAATGGGCTATCCCCGAGAGTCCCTCGGTTAAGGATATTTTGTATCAAGATATCCAACTTGTTTATGATTGTTTAATTAGAAGGATTAGAAATCATTCTCATTCCTTCTTTTTTAATATTAACCGCGGCATTATGGTCACGGTTATGTTTGACTCCACAATTTGGGCAAATCCAAGTTTTGTTTTTAAGCAGCAAATCGGTTTTACGATATCCACATTCTGAACATAATTGGCTAGATGGGAAATATCTATCA
>CADCNT010000015.1 GCA_902802905.1 uncultured Erysipelotrichaceae bacterium
CCAGCATATGCGTTGCAATATAAAACCCCACATCAATATAAAGTTGACATGGGGTATTAGGCTTTTTTTGAACTGTCTATTTTCGCTTGACTAGTTCAGCAACCTCCTTTTTTGTTTTCTTAAATGGTAAACTTTCGTACTTGCATATCTTAGGAAAACGTTGTACTATATAGTCAAGGAAAACGATTTCCTAAAAATTCTATGTAATAGGGGTCGTTCAACATAAACATAAAGAGAGGATCTTTTATGAACAAGAAAATTTTTATTCTTCCAATCGCATTGGCAACTGGTGTTTTTGCTTTAGTGGGATGTGGTAACTCTGGACCAAATAGAAGTGGTGGCAACGAATTATTTGTTACTGTCTATGATGGTGGTTATGGTACAGCCTGGATTGCGCAAGTCGCAAAAGACTATGAAGCAAAGACTGGTGTTAAAGTCAATTGGAACGCCGATCAATCAATTGTTGACAGAATGGATTCTGAATTAGAAAATCCAGCAAGCGACATTTATATGTCTCACGACATTAGATGGCAAGAATATGCAGAAGCTGGTCAATTAGAACAATTAGATGACTTATATAACAGTGAAGTCGAAGGCACTGGTAAAACATTCAAACAAAGACTATGTGCTGGAGCGGAAGAAGTTTCTCGTTTAGATAATGGTCATTATTATAAAGTTTGTTACACCCAAGGTGCTGGTGGACTTGTCTATAACATGGATATGTTTGAAGCCAACAATTGGGAAGTTCCTACTACCTATGATGAATTAGTAACATTATGCCAAACTATCGTTGATGCCAAAGTTCCTACCGATAACTTAACTACAGTTGTACCAATCGCTTGGAGTGGTGCTGATAGAGAATACTATTGGGACTACATCGTCTTTGAGTGGTGGGCTCAACTCGCTGGTGACGCAGGAATCAACAAATATAAAGCCTTCTTAGGTGATGATGGCAAATATTCCACAGGTTATCAAGTATATAACCCAACAACCAACCACAAAGAATTTGTGCAAGCATATAGCAAGTGGCATGACTTAATTGTTAAGAACGAAAAATATTCAAATAGTACTCCTCAATCTACAAAGTTAGTGCAAGCCAGCTCTATCTTTGCTAGTGGTGGTGCAGCGATGATTCCTTATGCTCAATGGGCAAAATATGAAATTCAAAATAACACTGGTATCTCCTTTGATTTTGACATCGCGATGATGAAGACTCCAAAAGTCTCCGCTACCGCACAAGATTATAACTACAATGTTGGTTTTGGTGATTCCATGATTATTCCTAAAAACATTCCTGCTGCTAGTAAAGAACTCGCAAAAGATTTCTTAAGATATTTAGCAGGTAAAGAAGCTTGTAAAACATTCGTCGATAAAGCTAGAGGTGCTTTCTTAGCCTTTGATTACTCTATCGTTGATTTAGGCAATTTATTACAAGATACATATATCAACTCCATCTATCAAAAATTAACAACATGTAAAGACTTCAACTTAGTCAGTATGAACCCTGTTGCTTACGTCAATAGTTCTGAAGTTATGCCTTGGATTCATAACACTTATTACTACGCAAAAGCATTTGCCGCTCCAAAGAACACCGCTTATCAAGCAACCGCAGTTGGCAATACTATTTATAGTTACGCTCAAGGTGCTTGGGGTGACTATGTTAGACTTGCAGGAGTGCATGACTAATTAATAATTTATTAATTAAATAAGGACTATGACTAGAATTGTTGAAAACGTAAATTCAACTAATCGTCCAAGAAGGAGAAGACGCTTTTTAAGAGCATCCACAATCTTCATTATTGTGATGCTTGCCTATAGTGTCGCTCATTTCTTGCTCATGTGGGTGGGTGTTAACTTTAACTCCATCCTTTTGTCCTTTAAAACTTACAATAGAGATGGATCTTATTCTTGGTTAAGCGGAGAAAGATTCTTTGAAAACTTTGAATGGATTTTTAGAAATATTGGTACTGATACAAGTAATTACAGATCAATGTTATTATCCTCTTTAGCATTCTTCATTGTGTCTTGCTTTGTGACTTTACCAATTTCTTTATTCTTCTCTTATTTCATCTTTAAAAAGATGTTAGGTTCAGGTTTCTTTAAAGTTATCTTCTTCCTACCATCAATTATTCCTTTGATTATCTTAACAACCATATACTCGATTACCGTTGGTAATAATGGTCCAGTAGGCCAAATGCTTAACGCGATGGGGGTTAACTCCGCGAACTTATTCTTAACGCATGAAAGTGCGTCATGGATGATATGGATTTTCTGCGTTTGGGCTGGTATTGGCTATGACGTTATCTTATTGACAGCTGGTATGTCCCGTATTCCTAGAGACGTATTAGAATCCTGTAAGATGGATGGAACTCCATCCTTCTGGGAATTCCTAAGAATTGTTATACCTCTAACTTGGTCCACAATTTCTACATTATTCATCTTTGGTATGATGTCAGTATTTACTGTTTTCTTACAACCATTCTATTTAGCGCCAAAAGTGAATACTACTTGGACAATTGGCACAAATATCTATTTTGCTTCTAAGAGTGGTAGAGCTCTTAACGCTCCAGCAGCAATGGGCTTATTCTATTCTCTTATTGGCGCTCCAATTATTGTGGGTGCTAGAGGCTTATTAAATAAATTCTTCGGGGAGGTTAGCTATTAATGGCGTCATTTGGTTACACTCTCCGTAAGCATTGGAGAAAGAAAAGAGACGATATCAGACAAGCACGTTACACACGTGAACATGATGTCTTATTCAAAAGAAAAGGCTTAACACGTGTCTTGTTTATTTTGATGTTTGTTATTTTAATCATTTTTACTATTTCTTTCTTATTCCCATTTGCATGGATCTTAATGAATGCCTTTAAGCCTACTAGTGAATTTGGTCTTAACATGATGGGTTGGCCAAAGAACTTCACTTTTGATAACTTCATTAACGCTTTCACATTTAAAGATTCCACAACCCAAAACAAAACTATCTTAGAGATGTTAATGATGACCGTGTTAATCGCTGGTGTTGGTACGTTAGTAACAGTGTTTACTTCTACCGCAGCAGCATATGTCGTTGCTAAATATAAGTTCTTCGGAAGAAACGTCATCTTTGCAGTCGTTATCTTCTCTCTTATCGTTCCAATCGTTGGTAGCTTACCAAGCCAGATGCAGATGATGAAAAATGTTCTCCATCTTGACGGCACAGTTATTGGCTGTATCTTCATCTATTCTGGTGGCTTTGGTGCGAACTTCTTATTACTTTATTCATTCTTTAAGAATTTGTCCTGGACATATGTAGAAGCCGCAAAAGTTGATGGAGCGAATGACTTTGTCATTTTCTTCCGTATCATCATTCCAATGGCGAAAGGACCAATTATCGCTATTTCTATTATTCAATTAATTGGCTTATGGAATGATTATCAAACCCCTGCAATTTACTTACCAAAATATCCAACCCTCGCTGTTGGTTTACAATTTTTATTCCAAAAGATGGAAATGCTATCGTACCCAATGATGTTCGCTACGATTGTCATTGCCATTCTTCCAATTCTGATTCTATTTGCAGCGTTCTCTAAAACGATTATGGAGAACACCTCTGTTGGAGGATTAAAAGGGTAGTTAGATTCCGTTGGTGAATCTCTATATAAATGATTTTCATTTCTCAACATAAAGGAGGAAATAAAATGAAATTCAAATACTTAGTTACATGTGCAACCTGCGCATTATTACTAGCCGGATGTGGTGGTGGAGGAAAACCATCTCCTAAAACTATTGATGTTACAGGTGTAACACTCAATGAAACATCCAAAGAACTTGACATTGGTGACTCTTTCCAACTCGTAGCCACTGTTGCTCCAGAAGATGCCACTAATAAAAACGTGACATGGTCTGCCTCCGGAGACGGCATTGTTTCTGTTGATGATGGTTTAGTCACTGCTTTAAAAGCTGGTGAATCCACTGTTACAGTTACTACTGAAAGTGGCAATAAGACCGCTAGCTGTGTTTTCACAGTTAAAGAAGCTCTCGTTCCTGAAGATATTAAATTTTCTGGTGAAGGTGACAAAGCACCTGATACCTGGGTTTATTGGAACGATCAAAACTGGTGTGGTTCTACCGTTTCTGTTAGTGAACACACAAAATTAGGAAACAAAGTCACATTTACTTACACAGTTGATGCTGGTCAATGTGATTGGGGTTTCCAAGTATTCTACAAGAATAGTCAACTTAACGAAGGTGCGTCTTATAGATTAACCGCTAAAGTTAACTCTAAAGTTGCTGTCGGAGATGGCTTATTAAAGATTAATGGTACATACGTCACACTTGCTGCTGGTGACAATGATATTGCTGTTAAATATGTTGAAGGTGGCGCTGCTGCATCAAGTTTCCAATTTGTGGCTAATACTACAATTGCTGCAAGCAACACATTCGTGATTAGTGATTGGGCTTGGGAAGGCATCTTAGACATCCCAGGTGGAGTCGAAGTTGACGTTGATAAAGGCACAATTAGTTTTGTTCCTGTTGATGGTGCGGCTTCATATTTAGTCAAATATTATGACGAAAGCAAAGCTTATTTAGATTCTGAATCTGTTGCCGCTACTGGTGCATCATTAACTAAACTTGCTTCCTTGGCAGATGGTAATTACTATCTTTCCGTTACTGCAGTTTCTTCTTTAGATGCAAAATATGATTCTATTGAATCTAGTTTAGTTTTATTCAAAGTTGGTGGAGGAACTATTGTTCCTGCTGGCGGTCCAAAAACTAACATTGCATTTGGTGAAGAAGCTAACTTACCATTAGACAAATTCGTTTATTGGGCCGGTAGATGGGACTGGAATGTTGGTGGACAAGTCAACATCGCAGAAGGTGATGCTTACACCGAAGAAGGTTTATTACACATTCACTATACCGCTGAAGGTAGCTGTGCATTCGGTTTACAAATCTTCTATAAGAACTCTGAATTAAAAGTCGGTACAACCTATACTGTTTCATTTAAAATGAAAGTCGCTGTTGCTGGTGATTATGGTTTCTTAGCCGCTGATAGCTTAAAGACCATTCCAGCAGATACATGGACTGAAGTCTCCTATGAATACGGAGAAGCAAGTGGTGCTGCTTCCTTAAAAGTTTTAGCCGCTACCACAATTGCTAATGATAACACCATTGAAATGAAAGACTTTGCTTGGGTTGCTAAAGCCTAGGAGGTAAGCAAAATGAAACGATTAACATTATTAACCCTTCCACTTTTAGCGGTTTCCACACTTGTTGGTTGTGGTAGAAGTTCTTCTTCTGGCCCAACTTATAAAAAAGGAGACCGTATCTATCAAGAAAGAATCTTATTTGATACCTCTGATGAAAAAGCGGGTAACGCGAGTATCTATTTAGGTATCGATAAGAAAGTAAAAACAGTCAAACTTGGTAGAGAAGAAGTTAAATGTGGTTATAAAAACAAAATTCTCACCTTCTCTGCAAAAGATTTAAGAAATGCAGGAGCAGGTGAAAGAACCGCAACTGTCACCTTTAACGATGATAGAAAAGCAAGCGTTGATATCTTTAATGCTACTAAGTTCATTAGAACTGCAGAAGAATTCCAAGCAATTGGCGCTTCTAAAACAGCGTGTGAAGGGTATTACGTCTTAGCTAACGATATCGATTGTTCCTCAATCTCTAACTTTGAACCAATCGGTCAATACTTCGACGAGAAAGACCCAACTAACTATTATTTCCATGGCATTTTAGATGGAGACGGCTATGCGATTAAGAATGTTACATGTTCTTATTCCGATAGCCCTATTGGTCCTTCAGGTGGAAATTTACAATCTAACTATGATGTCTATACTGGCAGTCCAAAATTTAGTAATCCTGCCCATCAAAGTGGAGATAATACTGGCATCTTCCAAGTAATTGGTAGTTCTGGTGTTGTACGTAATGTTGCTTTTGATAATTGTAGAGTGCACGGCCGCACCATCGTTGGTGTTGTCGCTGCTAATATCATGGGTAGAGCAGAGAATATCTTAGTCAACTCTAACTGTGTGGCAAAGATGGACACTCACTTCTATGACGATGACTGCAATGTCGGCGCTGCCTTTGGTATCGTTGCTGGAAGTGGTAATGTTAAAAACATTATCTGTTTAACAAGCCAAGTATCCGTTTTAGGTTTATATGAAGACTATGGACCAGACTACGCTGGTAAAGATGGTAATGGTTGGGATCACCCAGCTGGAAGCCCTGCTAATGAAGCTAACTGGTGGAGATTTGCTGGCGTTTCTAAAGAAGTACCTGACTCTAACCCAAGAGTGAAAATTACTGATAGTAACGGCAAACGCTCCAATGGTGTTTACGCTGGTGCTGGTAAAGTATGGGGTCAAGTGCAAAACTCTGTAGGTGTCCTTTTTGCGGTCAAACCACAAGATAAAGACTCCTATCAATCTAGCTTCTCTCATACTCATCAAGCCATCAATAAGCCAACTTCTGGCGATAGTGATTTAGGCTTAATTGAAAACTGTGGAGTGCATTCAGTTAGTGATTTAAAAGTTGCCTCTACATTTACTCAATATAATTTCTCAAGCGATGCTTGGGTGTTCCAAGATGGAAGTTTCCCAACACTCGTTGAAAACATTAATCGTTTCGAAATTGTTAAATAAACAAATTTTAGAGGGTGGGGTGTAAAAGCCCCACCCCTAGGAGATACTATTATGGTTAAGTATTATTTTGAAGGTTCTACATTTGTTATTGAAGATTACCAACACGCTAAGAGGTTTTCCTCCTTTTTACCTGCAATGGCAGGAAGAGATGGAAAGCCACTTTGGGCGTTTTACGCCAATGTCGGTCAATGTATGGGTGGATTTGGTATTAATAATAAAGAAACTCCAATTACCCCATTTGATTCTGCAACCTTAGCCTATCAAAATATCCCTGTTAAATCTTTTAGAACATTCTTAAAAATTGACGCTAAAGATTATGCCTTATTTGAAGGGGAAGAGAATGCTAAAAGAACCTTAAAGATTAATAAATCTAATATCTCCATTTCTGAAGAAAGTGATGAATATAAGATTACTATTATCTATTCCACAGTCAGTCATAGAAACTATGCGGGATTAATTAGAAAAGTTACTTTTGAAAATAAATCAAAATCTAGACATTCATATCAATTATGCGACGGACTCCCTGTCTTTTTCCCATTAGGTTTATCTAATTTCTGTTATAAAGAACTCGTTTCCCTTATGGGCGCGTATTGTCAAATCGATATGAATAATTCCGCTCCATTTGTGAAATTTAAAACTAGTACTGGCGATAACTCTGTCGTGCAACTTGCTCATGACGGAAATGGGTTTATCTCAGTAGACAACAAAGGCAATAGACTTAAAAACATCGTCGAGTTATATCAAATCTTTGAAAACGATCCCGCTTTAATTACCCCAATCAATTGGCTTAATAAAGGTGTGAAAGTTCTAAAAGAAGAACAACAATTAGAAAATCAACTTCCATGTGCTTTCTCTATTTCTAACTTTGAACTAGAAGAAGGTGAATCATATGAGTTTGCGTCTTTATATGGTTCCTTTAATAGCATCAACGAATATAACGAAGCTATTAAAGACTTTAATGTTGCTTCCGCAAGCAAGATGATTGAGGAAACCGAAGAATTAGTGAATTCCTATTTGCCAAAAGGAATTAAGACCTCTAATCCATTATTTGACCAATATATCGTTCAATCCTTCTTAGATAATAACTTAAGAGGTGGATTCCCTATTCTTTTAGGTGAAGAACCTTATTATATCTTCTCTCGTAAACACGGAGACATGGAAAGAGATTATAACGCCTTTAATATTCCAAACACCTACTATAGTAGTGGTCCAGGTAACTTTAGAGACGTAAATCAAAATAGAAGAAGTGATTTATATTTCGTTAATGAAGTGAAAGACTATAACATTTATATCTTCTTCTCACTTATCCAAATGGACGGGCAAAACCCGTTAACTGTAAAACCGCTCGTATTTAAAAAGAATGATAACTTTGATGAATCTGTGCTAAAGGGTTTATCCAAAGAGATTAAAGAAGAAGTTTTGAAATTAGTCTCTAAAGGTAGTGAACCAGGGAAAATCTATACTTTATTAAAAGACAACGGAGTTGATGAAAAAGTATTCTTTGATATCTTGAAGAACTGTCATCAAGAAATCCAAGCTTCCTTCTCTGAAGGATATTGGATTGACCATTGGACTTATAACGTTGATTTACTTGAGAACTATTTAAGTGTCTATCCAGATAAGATGGAAGACCTCTTATTTAACCGTGAATATAAATATTTCCATTCTTTAGTCTATGTTAATCCTAGAGATGAGAAATACTGCCTAGTCGCCCCTAATAAAATTAGACAATATGGGACGATCGATCTAGCGGCATTGAAAAATGAAAATGAAAAAGCTGGATTAAAAGGTAATGAGACCTTATGGAAATTAGATCAAAACGGTAAAGAAATCAAAGTCTCATTAGCCTCTAAGATTTTTAATCTTATCTTAGTAAAATTCTCTACCCTCGATGCGCATCAAATGGGCATTGAGATGGAATGTGAAAAACCAGGCTGGAACGATGCGATGAATGGACTCCCAGGATTATTTGCGTCTGCGATGAGTGAATCTATCGAATTACTTAGACTTGTTAACTTTGCGTTAGATAACTTTAAACATTATCCAAATCACTCTTTAGAGTTAATGGATGAACAATATGATTTATTTGTCTCTATTAGAGATAATTTAGCAAAACTCTTAGAAAAGAAACTATCTTCCTTTGAATATTGGGATAAAGTCACATCTTCTAGAGAAGAATTAAGAAGAAAAACTCACTTAGTAGCGTTTAACTCCAATAAGAAAGTATCTATTAAAGAATCACTAGATTTATTAAGTGAGATGAAGTCTGTTTTAGAAAAAGGCGTTCTAGAGGCCAAAAAGTTAGGAGGAGGTATAATTCCTTCCTACATCATTAATAACGTCTCTAAATTTGAAATAACTAACAAAGTTAACCATTTAGGTTATAAGATCGTTAAGCCTTTAGAGTTTACTCAAGAATTAATTCCATATTTCTTAGAAGCCAGCGCGAGAATGGCCAAGCTCGGTCCTAAGTTCTTTAATGAATCTGATTATCGTTTAATTTATGAAAGTGACTTAAGAGATCAAAAACTCGGTTTCTATAAGACATGCGCGGATATAGAAGACGCTCCATTTGAAATTGGAAGAGTCCATGCATTCACTAAAGGTTGGCTTGAAAGAGAATGCAACTTCCTTCATATGGGCTATAAATATTTATTAGGCTTACTTAAGGCTGGTTTATATGTCGACTTCTATAGTGAGATGAAAGTTAACTTTGTTTATAACATGGATCCATACGTCTATGGTAGAAGCCCAATTGAAAACTCTAGTTTTATCGTTCCTACTTGTAATCCAAATAAGAGAATGCACGGACAAGGTCAATTCGCAAGATTAACTGGCGCGAACGCAGAAATCTTAGACATGTTCTATTTGATGTTTTTAGGAGAAAAAGCGTTCTCATACGATGAAGGAGAACTAAAATTCTCTCCATCTCCAAGATTATCTAAAGAGTTCTTTGATAAGAATGATGAAGTATCTTATCCATTATTCTCTAAATGCATTATTACAATTCATAATCCAAATAGAGTGGATTTATATAACCATCATAAATATTCCTTTATCGTTGAAGGAAAGAAATATGATGAAATCAAAGGAGACCTCGCTCTTAAATTAAGAGAAGGAAAGATCTCTAAACTAACAATTGAGGTAGAAGATGAATAAGAAGTTATTAACTTTACTTTTTGTTCCTACTTTCTTAACCACATCTTGTGGGATGTTTTCCTCTAGCCAAGAAGAAAAGGGAGATGACGAACCAAAGGATATTAACTTCGTAATTACTGAGGCAACCTTCACTGATGAAGAAGGTCATCTTCAAGTGAACTATACTTGTGATTATGATCCTTTCACTCTAGGCGAACATCCATTTTCTAGACTCACCAACTTTGGTAACAGTGTTACTGAACTTGATTATTCTTTAGAAGGCATATTCACCTTTAAGACTTCATTAATATCTACTTCAATCAAATTAGAATTTTTCGATACAAACAATACAGTTTATCTTACCTATCGATATCAAGATGTTACTCAATATGATCCTGGTCAATCTCCAATAGATTATCCAGCTGGATACAATACTCTCTACTGGCATGATGAATTTGATGGAGAACAATTAGATACCTCTAAATGGACCTATGAAATTGGTAACGGTGATTGGGGTTGGGGCAATAATGAAGCAGAATATTACACTGACCATAACGATAGAGTGGAAGATGGGTACCTCCATATCTCTGCGAAAAGAGAGACGGTAGATAACTTCCAATACACATCCACAAGAATTAAAACCCAAAATAAAGTCTATTTTACTTATGGCTATATCGAGGCTAGTATTTCTCTTCCTTTAGTGACTGGCATGTGGCCGGCTTTCTGGATGATGCCTAATGCTTCCGTATACGGAGGTTGGCCTAATAGTGGAGAAATCGATATCATGGAGGCTAAAGGTAGATTAGCCTATCAATCTAGTAGTGCGCTTCATTATTCTCTTCCTGGTGGCGGACATACATATTTAGCCAACGAACATGACGGTCACTATATCGCTAGTTTCCATAAATATGCGGTAGAATGGCAACAAGATTATATTAAATATTACATTGATGACACGCTTCATTTGGCTATTAGTAAAGCAGAGTGGTCTACTTCTGGAGCACCAACTAGTGAATACGCTCCATTTGATAAAGATTTCTATCTGATTTTAAATCTTGCTGTTGGCGGACATTTTGATGAATATCGTATGCCTCCAGAAAGTTTTACAAGTGCCGATATGGTAGTGGATTATGTGAGGGTATTTAAATAGTTATGAAAAAGTTAGTGTTATTATCCTTAATCCCTCTTATCCTTACTAGCTGTAGTGGTTCTAGAGGCAGTAATATCCCTAAAGGATATAAACTTTTCTTTGAAGATAACTTTGATGGTACCCAATTAGATAAGGCAACCTGGAGTTATGAAATTGGTAATGGTGGAGGCTGGGGGAACGGCGAAGTCGAATATTATCAAGAAGAAAACGCGGTGGTCAAAGATGGTAAACTCCACATTATCGCTAAAAAAGAAGCAGCCCATGGCTTTGAATATACTTCTGCAAGAATTAAAACAGTCAATAAAATGAAATTTAAATATGGCATCGTGGAGGCCAAGATCTCGCTTCCAGTAGGAAAAGCGATGTGGCCAGCTTTCTGGATGATGCCAAATAATTCCGTATATGGAGGTTGGCCTCATAGTGGTGAAATCGACATCATGGAGGCAAACGGCAATTATGAATACGGCACATCTTGTGCGATTCATTATTCCCTTCCTGGTGGTGGTCATACCTATGACACTGGCTATAACAATATGAAAACCAGAGACTATACATCCTCAATATCGGAATATCATGTTTATAAATGTGACTGGTCTGAAGAAAGTATTGCTATATATGTTGACGATCGATTAATTAAAGAATTCCCACAGAGAATGTGGTCAACAGCAGGAGTGGACAAAGAAGAGAATCCTGCCGCTCCATTTGATCAAGAATTCTATGTGATATTTAATCTCGCTATTTCTGGTAATTACGTTAGTGGAGATATGCCTAAAGCAGATTTCACTAGTGCAGAAATGGTAATAGATTATCTAAGAGTGTACACTTATCAAGGAGAATAAACTTATGGCGGAAAAATTATCAAGAGCAGAAAGACGTGAGTTAGAAAGACAGCAAGAACAAGAAGAGAAGATTCTTTCTAAAAAAAGAGAAGTTGTCTATAAAGAAATGGTGCAAGCCCAAAGACTCTCTTTAAGAGAAGAAAAGGTAGCGCCTGCTGATTCTTTTATCTCCCTTCAACATATCAATAAGATCTATCCTAACCGTGTACAAGCTGTCTTTGATTTCAATTTAGAAATTAAAGAAAGAGAATTCATTGTTTTCGTTGGTCCTTCTGGATGTGGTAAATCCACAACCTTAAGAATGATCGCTGGCTTAGAAGAGATTACCGGTGGTGATTTATATATCAACGGTGAATTCGCTAACGAGTTGGAACCAAAAGATAGAGACACCGCAATGGTGTTCCAAAGCTATGCTTTATATCCTCATATGACCGTATATGATAACATGGCGTTTGGTTTACAAATGCGACATGTTCCAAAAGCGGAAATTGAAGAAAGAGTAAAGAAGGTCGCTGAAATTTTACAAATCACAGAATATTTAGATAGAAAACCAAAAGCCCTTTCAGGCGGACAATGTCAACGTGTCGCTTTAGGAAGGGCGATTGTTAGAAACGCAAAAGTGTTCTTAATGGATGAACCATTATCTAATCTTGATGCGAAGTTAAGAGTGCAAATGAGAAGTGAGATTGTTAAGCTCCATAACGAATTAGGAGCGACCACAATTTATGTTACCCATGACCAAATCGAGGCTATGACTATGGCGAGCAGAATCGTGGTTATGAATAAAGGCTACATTCAACAAATTGGTACTCCAAAAGTGATTTATAATCATCCTGCTAATACATTTGTGGCGACATTCATTGGTTCTCCCGCGATGAATATCATTGAAGGTAAATACTTTAAAGACCATATTGAATTAAGTGATATCTGCTCGATTAAACTATCTAAAGAGATGATTGAAGCGCATGATAAGTTCTATCAAGAAGAAATTGAAGCTGCTCATAAACGTATTGAAGAAGTAAAAGAAGTCTTAATCAAATACGAACAAGATAAGAAACGTAAAAAAGCAGATGAAGAATTTGTTGTAGATGAAGCACTTATTGAAGAAGAACTTAACGCTGATCCGGAAGTAAACGAATTAAGAAAGAATATTGAACATTATCAAGAATGCTTATCTAGCAAAGATGGACACGCAATCTATTTTGGTATTAGACCAGAAGACATTATTGAAAAAGGTAGTGCGTCATTAATTAAAAACCCATCCATGTCTATGAAGTTAAAAGTGTCTATCGCCGAATTACTTGGTAATGAATACTATGCGCATATTGATTTTGCGGGAAAAGACACAATTGCAAAAGTAAATGCCGAGCTCAATGTCGAAAAAGGACAAGAATTAGAATTAGTCTTTAACCTTGATAAATATTCATTATTTGATACATTTAATGGTAAGAACATTAAACCATTCAAAGAATAATGAAGGAATTAGTTAATCAAAACTCAATAGACGAATTAAAGAAAAGTCGCTTAATAAGTGTTATATGCATCATTGTTTCTCTTGTTCTAGCAGGAGGCTTAATGGTGCCACTTTTCTTATTTGTGAATCGTAATAATAAATTATTAATTGATTTCCTTTTAGCGTTACTTTGTACGCTTGAGGCTACTTTTATTTTATATACCTTTGTAGTCTCAATAATTCCTGTTAACCATTACATCAATTTGTCTACCTTATCTCTTAACGGGAATAAATATCTCACTAAAGGAAAAGTGGTGGATATCAACTCTAAAGTTACCCACTATAAAGGAGTGGCGGTAAAAGAAATCAAAGTCTTAGATTTAGAAGTAGAAGAAGAAAAAGAATATATCTTCTATGTTGAACAACATTTAGTGGATAACTTTAAAGTAGAAGAAGCTTATTCTTTTGTTACTTATCAATCATTAATTATTAGCTATGAGAAAGATGTATAGGGATTTATCAAGATCCAAATCTTATTTTTATTATTTTGGTTGGACCCTCTTAGTGTTCTTTGGAGGCTTCTTTCTCATTTTCTTCTTTATCTTCCAAAACATGTTCTATGTGAAAAGAAACCAAAGAATTGAAATCTTTATTGCCGCGCACGGCTTAAAAGATGATTCTATTTTTAAAGGACTGCAAAAAGAATTTAAGTCTCAAGGAATTATTGATGTTAATGTTTATTCTTACTTAGAAGATGACATTAATATCTTTAATTACTTCTCCGCGAATGGAGAAAGTGCGGACTTTATTATTTTCTCGGAAACAAATATTAAAGATTTAGAAGATTATCTTATTTATAACTATTATGATGTTTCTACTTTAAGTAGCGCAGTCCCTTCTTTAAGCAGTTATGACACCCCAATAAGTGAATACGATAACTTACCACATGTAATCAAAATCTTTGACGGGCAAGATGAATATTATAATAATGTCCATCACTTTAATGACTACATTGAATTTGAAAAAGCTGGTAAAGAAAAAGAATCTTATTATCTTCTTATTGATAAGGATTCGCCGTTTTTTAAAGAAAAGAGTAATCCCTCAATTGGAGAGGATGTATTAGAATATCTATTATCTAGCGCCTTAGATTAATTATGGAAAAAGCTCCACTTAAGTTACCTGATAACCGCTTTGAATTATTAAAAGATCGTCTTAAGACGAGGTTTTTTGATTTCATGTTGGTTTCTTTACTTATGGGTATTTTTCTTATCCCTTATGTCGTATGGATTATCTTAATTAATAACACAGCCTTTTTTATTCCTACTTCGGAAAACTACTTATTAGTCGCCTTAATGGCGTACGCTCCTTATATCATTCTTTCGATGATTATTGGTTTAGGAGTTGTGGGCGCGTTATATTACTCAAAACGACTCGCGTTTGGAGAAGGTGCGAATGCCTCTAAAGACTTCTTCTACGGCATTTCTAAAAATATTAAAGCAGCCTTAATTGGTTTCTTTATTATTGGCGTATTTTATTTTGCTTTAAGCTATGGGAAAGTCGTAGTGATGTTTAATACTTCCATAGACTCAATTGTTAAAGGAGTGTTAATTGGCTTAATGTATGTTGGTTTTATTATTATCGCCATGATAGTGAGTTTCTATTTAACCCAAAGCATTCTTTATGTTGGCAAAACATCGCAGCTTATGTCTAATGCGATTAGATTTTCTTTTGGAATGTTTGGTTGGAACTTATTGATATCTTTAATTACTCTATTGCCATTTATCATTATTGAGTTAACTTCATATTTACCCGCGAACTTATTCTTAATTCAATATATCTTTATCTTTATTTGTGTACTTTTCTATTTTGAATTTGAAACCTTTATCTTTACGATATATTCCCATTCTATCTTTGATTTAACTATCAATGATGATTATCCAGAGATATATCGTAAAGGACTTACTCCAAAAGATCCTTTGAATTAGGTTTTATATTTTTTTATACTTAGTTGCGTATTTATTTTTACGCAGATATAATGTAGTCATGAATGAACTAAGAAAAAAGAGAAAAGAAATTGGTATTAGTCAATTACAAGCCGCGAATGCGTGCGGTGTTTCTTTGCGTACTTATCAAACATATGAAGAAACAGACATCAAAAACGAAACATCTAGCGAGCTATACGAAAAGATAAAAGCGATGGGTATTTTTGATGGCACTAACTTTATTGTTGGTGTCAGTTATATAAAGCAAGTATGCAGAAAAATATTTAAGGAACAATATCCAGAAATTGAATGTGCATATTTATATGGTAGCTACGCTAGAAGAGAAGCGACTGGTAAAAGTGATATAGATATCCTAGTGGTATTAAAGAAACCGATGGGTTTGAAATTCTTTGGAATCTCAGATGTTTTAGAAGAAGAATTACATAAAAAAGTTGATCTGCAATCATACGAACAGCTAATTGGTAATGCCTCAATGCTTAGGGATATTCTGGTTGAGGGTATCAAGATTTATGGCTGAGAAGATTATTTGT
Organism: uncultured Erysipelotrichaceae bacterium; assembly: GCA_902802905.1. Lineage (GTDB taxonomy): Bacteria > Bacillota_I > Bacilli_A > RFN20 > CAG-826 > UBA2450. The sequence continues at coordinate 15,746 of CADCNT010000015.1, forward strand.
CGAATAGATGGTGTACTTAAAGTAATAAAACAAGTTCAATCTAGAGTTTTAAACGTTTCGTGCGAAGAGTTTATAAATAATAATGATCTGTCGGAAGCTGTATCCTTTAACATTTTTCTAATAGGCGAAAGAATGAATAAGTTAGAAGAATTATTAGCGGATAAATATCCACATTTACCATGGAAAGAAGCAAGGGGAATGAGGAATATAATTGCCCATGACTATGATAATGTTAATTTTAAAAAAGTCTATTTAACAGCAACAAGAGATCTTCCTGTTCTTAAAAAAGAATTGTTGAAGATTAAAGATGATATTAATCAAACGCATAATTATTTAATTGAAACAGATAGATTATTATTAAGGCCTTGGAATGACTTTGACGCTGATGAATTATTTGAATTAGCAAAGGATCCGGAAATTGGCAACTGGTGTGGATGGGAACCTCATAAACATATTAGAGATTCATTCTTTGCTCTTCATAATTTCTTAGAAGTGGAAGAAACATACGCAATAGTTCTGAAAGAAAAAGAAATAATAGTGGGCTCTATTGGTTTATCTTTCAAAGGCAACACTTTATTAACTGACAAAGATGATGAGTGTGAACTAGGATTTTGGATTGGAAAACCATTCTGGAATAATGGTTATGCAACTGAAGCAGGTTTAGCGTTGATAGAACGTGCTTTCAATAAGTTGAACATGAAAGTGATTTGGTGTGGTTATTATGAGGGGAACGAGAGTTATAAACACATACAAGAAAAACTTGGTTTCCGATTCCATCACAAGACTGAGAATCAACTTGTGCCTCAATTAAAGATACATCGTACTTCGTATATAAATTGTTTGAACAAAGAAAAACGTGGCTAATCAACCACGTTTATTTATTTAGTCTAACACTCTAAATAGTTTTGCGTTATCGAATATTGCTGAGCCGTTTTCTACATGAAGGAAGATATCTAAGTTACCAGCGTTTTCATTCATGGTGATACCCGCTTCATATGTCTTATAAGTAGTGGAGTTAATCACTAGATGTTGTTGACCAACATTACCCATGCCGGCTTTATTTCTTTGCCATATTAGGATTTCTGCTGTATCAGATGCACCCACTAATTTAGCGTCAATCGCAAAGTGATATTTAAAACCTTCATAAGAACAAGAGATTCTTTGATAGTAATAGCCATCATTATATTCTTCCGCGTTTCCGCTTGAGATTTTGAATGCTTTGCTACCAGTAGAGGCATCATTTACAAATTCTTTTGTGCCATTAAATTGATTTGGGTTGAATTTCACCCAACCATAGTTATCGTTCTCTAAGTACTCTTTTGTAATTTCAAATGATGGGTTTGCTAATTTATTTAATCCAGATGTCACTGAAGCAAAGCTTACAGTTTGGATATTGGATTGAGATGGAGCTTTTGGAGAATAGGTATTGTACGCTCTTTTGGTTTGATAATATTGGTTTTCATCAAAAGCTTTATAAGTAACTCTATCCACTAAGATATAGTCTTCTACCCAAGCTGCGTTACCTGCCCAAGAAGGCATCCAAACACCAAGCCATAAAGGCATGTCGATATCAGTAACTGTACCTCCAGAAATAGAATTGACTAATTTACCATCAACAAACCAGTCCACTCTACCTTTAGAGGTATTGCCGTATTCTGTATACCAGTCAAATGTATATTTATGGATTCTACCATCATTCATGTAGCAGATATCACTGACATCTGGTGCATTAGTGGCTTTATTGGTTTTTCTGGTCCAAGTTGTGCACCACAAGTTGCTATACTGTCCGCTGCCACCGATTTCAATGTCGATTTCGTTTTGGCTTACTTCTTCATTAGATTCACATTTATATGTCCATAAAGCAGTGACCCCGCCTTCTCTAGGCATAGCCGCCATATATACTTCGTATCTTCCTGGGCCTAAGGAGTTTTTAGTTTCAATACATGATCCTTCAGGTTTACCTGCTGTAGCAGGATCTTCTAAGTTATATAGACCTCTAGATTTTAAAGCAACATAGCCGTTACCCGCACTATCTTTGGTGTAGAAGATATTTCTTCTTCTCACTCCATTATGAGGAGTGGTGCCACCATTTTCCCAATAGCCATCTAAGGTATTCCACACATTATCATCTAAGCCGTTTGTGATTTCATCATCAAAAGATAATTCACTATATTCATCGAATTTGTTTCTTCTTTCTACTAAATCGTAGTAGTCACTTCTAGAATCGTCATATGCTTCTTCATCATATGGTTTACTTCCTCCACCAGAACCACCACAAGATGTCATGCTAAGTAGTAAAATTGGAAGAGCGATAATAATGTTGTTCTTTTTCATATTCGTGTACCTTTATAAATAATTATAACAAAATTTATACTACTTTATAGTAAAAATATATTTTTACAATAAATAGAAAATACACCTCTAAAATATATAGTGCCACTTTGGCACTTTTTGTTTTATAATAGTGGCATGACTATAAAAGAACTTAGAAAATCTAAAGGATTAACTCAAGAAGAAGCTTCAAAAATTTGCAACGTTCCTCTTAGAAGCTACAAAAGATTAGAAAACGATTCCAGTTATCTAACTAGTTTGAGGTATAAAAGCGCCTATTCTTTATTAGATTCATATAAGGTTTATGAACCTCAATCAAAATATAACATTTTAGTAATTGGAGCGGGCTACGTCGGGTTTTCGATAGCGATATTGCTTTCTATTAATAACCAAGTCAGTGTTATTGATATCAATTCTGATAAGGTAAACAAGATCAATAATAGAGAACCTATCTTTAAAGATAAGGAGATTGAAGCTTGGCTTAAAGAAAAGAAACTAAATCTAAAAGCGTACCTCCCAAATAAAGAGTTATATAAAGGACAAGACTATATCATTATTTCTATTCCAACTGACTACAATATAGAGTCTGGCTTATTATCCACAACTGGGATCGAAAATTTAGTCAAAGAGATTAGAAGCGTCAATAAGAATGTATTAATCATTATTAAGTCAACTTGCTATATCGGCTTTAGTGAAACATTAAAGGATAAGAATGTTATCTACTCTCCAGAATTCTTAAGAGAAGGAAAGGCGTTACATGATAATCTCTATCCTTCAAGAATTATCATTGGAGGAGATAAGTCTAATCCAAAAGTGAAGAAGTATGGCTTGCTTATGCAATCGCATAGTTTGAATAGAGCCAAAGTTTTATATATGTCCTCTAAAGAAGCAGAAGCAGTTAAGCTATTCTCCAATGCCTATTTAGCGTTACGTGTTTCTTACTTTAATGAACTCGATAGCTTTGCTATTAAAAACGACATTAATAGTAAAAATGTGATTGAAGGTGTTTCCTTAGATTCTAGAATTGGGGATTATTATAATAATCCTTCTTTTGGTTATGGTGGATATTGCCTTCCTAAGGATACGATGTCACTGATTTCTCAAATGGGTGGAGTGGAGAATAATGAACTCATTAGCTCTATCAATAGAAGCAACAAATCAAGAAAAGCATATATTGTTAAAGATATCTTAGCTTTATTAAAAGATATCCCTAACCCAGTAGTGGGCATTTATTCTCTAGAATCTAAAAAGGGTAGTGGGAACATCCGTTATTCTTCTATTCAAGATGTCATTACTGATTTAGAAAGAAGCGGAGTCCAAATCATTTATTTATCTGATATGTCTATTGAAGAATTCAAAAAAGTGAGCAACTTGATACTCACTAATAGATATGATTCTCAGTTAGATGATGTTAAAAACAAAGTCTACACTAGAGACATATTTGCTAGAGACTAAATTCATTCTTAAAAGCAATAAAATTGCTTTCATCATATTTTGAACAATAAATAGCGAATTCTATTTCTGTGAAATATTTGCTGTATTCTTTTAACAATTCCTTATATGCTTTAGCGACAATCTTAGGATCATTACGGAACACTCCACAGCCAAAGGCACCTAGAACTAAAACATTGATGTGGTGAGATAACGCTACTTCAAGAATTGCTTTACCTCTAGATAGATGAATTTTATATAACTCTTCATCATTTATTTTTGTTTCTCTTAAGTTAGGAGCGGCACAACTTAGGACATCGACTTTTACAAAGTCTTTTTCTTCTAATCTTTTTGGTTTATCAGTGTCACTTTTACAAATGATAATGTCAGGAGTGTATAACACTGTGTCATTATGAAGAGAATTCTTTATCATTCTGTTTCTAAAGTAATATGCATTTAGAAATACTTCATGATTAAGTACTGGGTATAAAGTAGAACATCTGCATAATGATTCTTCTTGAGCGGAACTACCTTGCTCTACTCCCCCTCCAGGAGTGGTGGCGCTTGCAAAGTTAAGCACACCAATTCTAGTGTTAGGATATTTACTTCTAAGTTTTACCGCTGCTTCAAAGGAGCGATGCTTAGTAATACTAATTATTCCTTCTAATTCTTTCTTCTCTACATTACTAGGAAGAGAATCATGAAAACCAATATGTTTCATAGATTCATTTATAGAAGCGGAGAGAGTTCTATTCTCTCTTATGAAGAGTAAAGTATCTTCAAATACTTTGATGTTTTGGTAACTCATATCTAAATAATATATAATTAGTTAGGTTTTATGAATAATAAAAAGAGTGAACATAGTCATCTAGCTTGTAAAGATATCATCCGTAACCCTAGTTATGATCTTTTATATGAAGAAGAATTAAAAGAATCATTAACTGGTTATGAAAAAGGACAACTGTCTGAACTAGGAGCGGTTAATGTTTTAACTGGTAAATACACTGGTAGAAGCCCAAAAGACAAATACGTTGTATTTGATGAAGTCAGTAAGGACACTGTGTGGTGGACCTCTCCAGAATATCCGAATGATAATCATCCAGTTAGTGAAGAAGTCTGGAATAAATGTAAAAGTATTGCCTTAGAGCAACTGTCTAATAAAAAAGTGTTTGTAGTAGATGCTTTTTCTGGCGCCAATAAAGACACTAGAATGGCGGTTCGTTTTATCATGGAAGTCGCTTGGCAAGCTCACTTTGTCACTAATATGTTTATTAGACCAAGCGCAGAAGAATTGAAGAGCTTTAGACCAGAATTTACAGTCTACTGTGCGAGCAAAGCAAAAGTGAAAAACTATACGGATCTCGGCTTAAATAGTGAAACTGCAATCATGTTTAACTTAAAAACTAGAGAGCAAATTATTTTAAATACTTGGTATGGTGGAGAGATGAAAAAAGGTATCTTCTCGATGATGAACTATTATCTCCCGCTTAAAGGAATCGCGAGTATGCATTGCAGTGCAAACACTGATTTAAATGGAGAAAACACCGCAATATTCTTTGGATTAAGTGGAACTGGTAAAACCACATTATCCACTGATCCAAAAAGACTACTTATTGGGGACGATGAACATGGCTGGGATGATAACGGAGTGTTCAACCTTGAAGGTGGTTGCTATGCGAAAGTCATCAACTTAGACAAGAACAGTGAGCCTGATATCTATAACGCGATAAAAAGAGACGCTCTTTTAGAGAATGTGGTTTTAGACGAAAAAGGTCACGTAGATTTTAGTAACAAGTCTATTACCGAAAACGCCAGAGTGTCCTACCCAATTTATCACATAGACAAAATCGTTAAACCAATCAGCCATGGACCACACGCGACAAAAGTGATTTTCCTTAGCTGCGATGCTTTTGGAGTGCTACCTCCTGTTTCTAAATTATCTAAAGAACAGACAATGTATTATTTCCTTAGTGGCTATACCTCCAAAGTTGCGGGTACCGAACAAGGTATAAATGAGCCTGTACCTACTTTCTCATCTTGCTTTGGTCAACCATTCTTAGAGTTGCATCCAAAAAAGTATGCCGAAGAGTTAGTAAGACACATGAATATGTCTGGAGCGACATGTTATTTAGTGAATACTGGTTGGAATGGAAGCAGAAAGCGCATCTCTATAAAAGACACTAGAGGTATTATTGATGCGATATTAAACGGAGAAGTAGATAAAGCTCCTAGTAAAGTAATTCCGATCTTTGATTTAGAAATACCAACTTCATTAACTGGTGTAGATGGAAGTATCCTTGATCCTAGAGATACATATGTTGATAAATCGCTTTGGAATCAAAAAGCTAATGATTTAGCGAAGCGTTTTATTGATAATTTCAAGAAATATAACGATAATGAATTAGAACCATATGGACCAAAAATTATTAAACAGATTTAATTATTTAAAATCACTGCATTTAGATATTGATATGTCTAGAGGCAAACCATCAAAAGAACAACTAGATTTATCAAATAAGATGAATGATGTTTTATCGTCTCAAAGTGATTATAAATCACTTGATGGACTTGATGTTAGAAATTATGGCGGCCTAGAAGGTATTAAAGAAGCTAGACAATTAATGGGTGATGTTTTAGGCATCGACTATCAGAATGTCTTAGTGCTAGGCAACTCCTCTTTAAGTGCGATGTATGAACAAATCGCTCGTAGTTTTATCTATGGAGTGTGTGGCAATACCCCTTGGTCAAAATTAGAAAAAGTGCAGTGGCTTTGTCCTATTCCTGGATATGACCGCCACTTTGCCATGTTAGAGCACTTTGGCATTGAGATGATAAGTGTTCCATATTATAACGATGGACCTGATATGGATTTAATTGAAGCCTTAGTGAACGAAGAAAACATTAAAGGCATTTGGATAGTCCCTAAATTCTCTAATCCTTTAGGTATCACTTATTCTGATGAAGTTATTAGAAGACTTGCGAGGTTAAAACCTGCAGCGAAAGACTTTAGAATCTATGTTGATAACGCTTACGCTTTACATGATTTTGAAGGTGATGTGAAGTTGCTCAATATCTATGAAGAAGCTAAGAAAGTTGGTAATGAAGATATCCTTTATTTGTTTACTTCAACTAGCAAGCTTTCTTTCCCTGGAAGTGGAATTGCCGCGATTGGCGCTAGTGAAAATAATATCAAAGATATTACTTCGCACCTAAAATATCAAACTATCTCCTATGACAAGATCAATCAGCTCCGACATGTTCGTTTCTTCAAAAACAAAGAAGGATTAAAAGAACATGCCTTAAAGCACGGACAAATCTTACTTAGAAAATTCAAGATTGTGGATGAATATTTATCTAAGTACTGTAGCGATGTCGCTGCGTGGAACACCCCAAAAGGTGGCTACTTTGTGACCTTAAAAGTTAAAGGTGTCGCTAAAGAAGTGGTTGCGAGATGTAAAGAATGTGGTGTTAAACTCACCGAAGCGGGAGCGACACATCCATATCATAATGACCCCACTAACTCTTATATTAGATTGGCCCCATCTTACTTGAGCGATAAAGACTTATCATTAGCGATGGAAATTATTTGTTTATCAATTTTGCTTGAGTCAGTCTAAAATTATCATACACGTAGCATGTATTTAAGCGCATAGACGCGCTTTTTTTATTTCAAGCGCGTATATATGCATGCTATAATTTTAGCAATTGGAGATTTTATATATGAAAGATGGTTATTCTATTAAGTGGATTAACGATTTAAAAATGTATTCACAAATCGTGTCCTCTTTTATTTTAGAAGGTAATATCCATGACCTTCATCCAGTCGAAGTTGATGACAAATACTTATATCTTCCTGTGGAGCAAGTAATTGCGAAACTCTTAGGAGATAAGTTCTCAGTCGTTTATTTTGACCACACTAAAAAGCCAGGCAATCCAATCGAATCTTTAGATGATAAAAAAGAAGAAGATGACGATGAGGATGATCCAAGCGATAAGAAAGAAGAATTCTCATTTAACTCCTTTGAATTCGCTAACGAAAAGGATGAAGCGAATATCAAAATGTTTAAACGTTATTACTTAAGAAGCTATGTCGATAGTGTTTCTCAACAAACCAAGAACAATCTACAATCTGGACTCACTCTTGATATGTTTAGAGTGCATGACGCAGTTGCAGAATTCGATAAGCTTCATCGAGAAGAAGAATTTAAAAACGCGAAACCATTCTTATTTGTCTTAAAAGATGTATCAAGATACATGACTAGACCAGGTCAACCTAGTGACGGGGAAAATCCTTCTTTAATCGTCTTATTTAAGACTATTGAGCTTGTCGATGTTTCTTCTAGACTCGTGTTACTCGTTGATAAAAACAATGACTTACCAAGCTGGTTTGAGGCCGAAAACTCAAATCCATCCACTAAGAAGTTGTTCTTACCATTCCCTGATAGTGATTTCCGTAAGAAATACTATGGCTATGAAATGGATGATGTTTTAGAAGCACCAAGTGATCCTGCTAAAAAAGATAAACTCATGGATAAATATGCAGCCTTCACTGATAAATACACAGTAAGAAAACTCGAACAATTAAAAGCGTATATTGAATCTTCCGATAATGAGAGCGACAAAAAACTCCTCTATATTGAAAAAACCATTATTAAATTTGACTTAGGTCAAACTAATGACCCATGGAAATCTCCAGATTTAGTGGGCAAAGTCAAAGATCTTAAAAATGAAGTGGTCAGTCAAATTAAAGGGCAAGACCATGTTATAGAAAAAATCCAAGCCAACCTTAACGGAGCGGTCGCGGGTGTCACAACCACTAAACCAAATGATCGAAGACCTAAAGCTGTCTTCTTCTTAGCGGGTCCTACCGGTGTTGGTAAAACTGAGATTACAAAGATTATAACAAGCACCATATTCTCTAATCCTGACCGTATGATTAGATTTGATATGTCGGAATTTAAAGACGAGCACACAGATGCACGTTTATTTGGTGCCCCGCCAGGATATGTTGGCTATGAAGCGGGCGGTGAACTCACTAAAGCCATTAAGCAAAACCCATTCTCCGTGGTCTTGTTCGATGAAATCGAAAAGGCTAACGATAAGATTTGGGATAAGTTCTTACAAATCTTAGGTGATGGTAGATTAACGGATGGCAAAGGTGAAACCGTCTATTTCTCCCAGTCCATCATCGTCTTTACTTCTAACTTAGGTGTTACTTCTAAGAAAAAACTGGAATTAGATGTTGTTAATCGTTTACTTGCAGACTTCAAAGAAAAAGAAGCCGAATTATCTTCTAAGATTGATGAAGCTAAAGCCGCTGGTAATAAGGGTGAGTTAGAAAAACAAGTTAGCGAACTCATTAATTTAGAAAAACAAAAAGTGGCCTCTTTAGGCATTAAATACTCCTATAGTGGAGACAAATTATTCGCTTCTTATTATGACCTAGTGAAAATGCCAGGAAGAGATTTCACATATTCTAAACCAATCAATTACTTCAATGACTTCTGTGATGAAGTGATTAAAGATAATGTCAAAAATTACTTTGAAGGTATCGGCAGAAGAGAAGTTCTTGGTCGTATTGGTGAAGATAACATCATCATCTTCCACTTTATCAACGAAAAGAACGCTAGAGAGATTTCGCTTCTTGCTATTGATAAATTTAAGAAATACTTGCTTGAAGAACATGATCAGCACATCTCTTTAGAGATATCTGAAGAAGCAGTGAAGTTCATCCAAGGCAAAGCAAGTGAGCCAAGCGCCCTTGAATTAGGTGGTAGAGGAATTGTGGCTACTACTGAAGAATTATTAAAAGAACCAACCAGTAGATTTATTTTAGATCATGTTGGTCAAGAAGATTTAAGAGCCACAATGACTCTTGAAGATGGGTATTTAGTTGTTAAATAAAATTTATGATTAGCATCACTGGTGATGAACAAGTATATAACTACGCAAGATTCTTAGAACGTATCCAAGAAGGAGAAGGATCTAAGTTTCTTTATACGTATTTCGATAAGAAATGTGGGAATACGCTTTACTCTAAAAAGCTTCCATGTGTTTATCGTGGTGATGCTTTTATTCTTACTTTAAGAGATTTTCCAATGCTAATTAAGTTAGAAGCATTGCTAGACCGTATTGTTCCTATTTTAGATAGATTCTTTGATGTGGTTAGCAAATGTAACTTAAAGATACATCCTGAAGCCGTTGATATACGAACCGTTGAAGGAGAAGTACAAGGTTTAATAATGCAGTTAAACTCAACTTTAAACCTAACTTCTATTGATGAGGCGATTAAGGGATTAAATTATCTTTTCCCAGTTGAAGGGAAATCTGTTTTAGAAAATAAGATTGCCCAACTTATGGCGCATTATGAAAAGCATGGCACCAAGATTTATATCTCTGGTTTACATCACGCGCTTGATTTGGTGGGAGATGTGGATTTCTCCTCTAGAGCTGGCAAAAAGGTTTTTATGGTGAATAAATAATGGGACAAAAAGTATCTATTCTCACTAATAAAACTAGCAAGACTTACTATGTAAGACTGGAATTTGAAAGTGCCTTAAAGATGGAACTTATAGATAGAAAAGGTCTATCTGAAGAAGAAAGAAATCGTCTTTTAGAATACTTCAAATGCACAGAAGAATATGATGAGCTAGTCTTTAACGTAAAACTAGAATGTGCGGAAAGAGACAGAGAAGGTTGGAGTGATTTAGAAAAATGCATTCGTAAATATAATGAAAACCTTCCAACTCAATCCGATTGGCGGAAATATGATGCCTCCACAGATAGACTTTTGAAGTGCTCCAGAGAAGAATGTGAAGAACTTAATAGATACTTTGAAAACGACATTTTAAAGATTATTGAAAGCGATATCGAACCAAGTAGACAATCTTCTGATTCTTTAAAGAGCATTATCAAAGAAGACATCGCAAAAGAAGAAATCAAAAATAGTGATTTCATCTTATATCGCTGTGAATGCGGCAAATACTCCATTCTTAAAAAAGTGGCCGCGCCGATATGTAATCGCTGCAAAGCTAAATTAAATGATATTGTTTTACGTGGCTCACTAGAAGAGTGCACAGATGAATTTAATCGCTTAACTAGCTCCCAAATAAAAGATGAATCAGAAGATGAAGTTTTTATCCTTTATGGCAGAAGATATCATTCATCGATTAGAGAAGATGTGATTCGTCTACATAAAGTAATGTTTGATAACTTCGCTGTTAATGAAACATTTAAAGAAGATGAAAGAACTTTATCAATTACTTTCACTCCTAAATTTAAATTCTTTATTGATAAATCTCCATTTAAAAAAGAGATTGAAGGATTTGGATATGATTATCTTACTGATAATCTAGAATCCTCATTCTTGCTATATTTAGCAAAGTTTGAAGAACTACTTCCAAGTAAACCAATTGGAGTGCATCCAGTCATTCCTTATAAAGGAAGAAGACTAGAAACTATAAAAGAATATTTAGAAGTCTTTTTAGAAGACCAAAGTATATATCACTTCTATAAAGAGAATTATTTTTACACGAATTTCTTTAAAGCAGAAAAACGTTACAAGGCTAACGAATATTTCTCTTCACTTTTCTATTCTGAATTAAAGAAATTTGCGTTTTATAAAGAGCCTGATTTAGTAGTGCTTCCCGATAACTTACTTAAGCTATTAATTGTTGAAGAAAATAAAGATAAGCAGTCTCTATATCGAAATTTCATCGCGGATTACTTATCCAACTTCTTCCTCTATCCAGGAAACGAAACAAGTTTCTCAATTACTGATTTCGATGCGATGAATGTGACTTCCTTCTCTGATTATGACGCTTTAAGTTATTTTGATTATCTTTTAAGCGGTAAGAAAGTATTTAAATATCGAAGCATCGCAATTGGCTTATCCTATTTAGAACCGCAAAAATATCAAGAACAAGTCTTTGAAACATTAAGAGATATCTATGTCTATTCTTCTGGTGACAGCCAAAAAGAATATGAAGATTTCTTAAAAGCTGTATCTTCAGAAGCAATAAAACAAGTTTTAGGAAACGAAGGAAAAGAACTATATCAAACCATCTTGGAAGTTAAAGATAGCGGTGATCCGTCGATTTTAAACATGTATTTATCGATTTGTCCAAAGATTGATTTAAAGAATATGGAATTTAATCTCAGTGGCAATAGAGGCACTTTAGTGGATATCACCAAAAGTGTTTCTATGTTTGGCTCAGAAGTTATAAAGAATTTTGTTACATCTAGAGACATAGAGAAGATATTGTCTAAAGCCGATGACCATTATAAAGAATTCAAAAATGAATCAAAGGAAGAATTTATCAGTTTTTTAAATTTATAAGGAGAGAGTTATGAGTAGTGGAGTGGAATTTATCTTAGCCCCAGTATACGGGATTGTGGCCGGTATCGCTGGTCTTGTTTCTGTGACCGCAAAAGCGATTGGGCTTGTCGCAGTTGCCACCAAAGAAGCAATCCAAAAAGAAATTGAAGAAGCCCATCGTAGAAGATATGAAAAATGGATCAAAGAAGAACCAGAATGGGTGGAAAGTAGAAGACAGACTGTTAATGCCGAGATTGATTTAGAATTAACTAGATTAAGAAAAGCTGAGCAAGAATGTCAAAGAATGATCACTCAAGCTTCTAAAACTTATACTGCTTTAGACCATACTTATAACTTGGACAAAGAAAAAGCTAAAGCCGAAGAAGAGCTTAAAATAATCCAAGAAGATATCGCTGCGCTTGAAAAACGCAAAGTCGCAGTGAATAAAGAACTAGATGAACATCTAACTAAAGTCAAAAAGTCTAAATCTTACGATGATATCGTTTCTCGTCCTAACTCTAAATACGAAAAAGGAAGAGTGGGAGACCATACGATTAAAAAGATGTCTGATCGAATTAAAGAGTTAGATAAAAGAATAACTGAATTCTGCAAAGTAGTTAATGACTTTGCCGAAAAAGTAAGAAATGCATCACATAGTGATTTCCTAAAACGTTTAGTGAAGAAGTTAGATTCTTTAGATCCAACAGAGGAAAAAGCTTTAGGAGAAATCAAACTCTTTATTGATGATATTAAACGTGAAATCAGATCTATTGAAACTAAGTTATTAGATAACTCTTTATCTGCGGAAGCAAGAAAAGCGGCGAATGAAGAAATGATGATGCTTCAAGGCTTATTAGATTCTTTAGCCCCAATTGAAGAATTACTTATTAAATATCAAAAACTCGATGAAGAAAGCGAAGCACGCGCGGTCGAACTTTTCAAAGAATGCGTTGAAGATATTAAAGAAATAGGCGAGATGCGTTATGTTTCTGAAACCACAAAAGGGGAAATGGAAAGACCATTATCTATTTTAAATAGAATCGCCGAATCTTTAGACAACGAGAATGCAGTTACTATTTTGAGCAATATCAAAGAAGAGATTAAACAAATCAAAGAAGAAGCCAAAGCGCTTGAAGATAGATATATCAGATACACCAAAGCCCATGATAAATATGTTGAAATTCACTCTAAATATAGAAAAGAAGACATTAAACGCATTATGGGTGATAGATACGCTGATCCGGAATCATATCATTTTAGAGAAGATGAAAAGATTGAAGGCGTTATTAGATTATTAGAAATCGCTAACGAGTCACTTGAAGAAGGTTTAAAGGAAGAAGTTAAACGCGGCACAATCCGTTACTTTGAAGAAACCTTAAAAGATAAAATCGTTTCTAAAAAGAAAGTGGGCGAAACTTATGAAATCGTCTACACCCGTAAAGAAGAAAGAAACGTTCTATATGTTATTAAAATCTTTGAAGATGGCACAGTAGAAGTTGGACCAAGAGGGGTTAAACTCCATAACGGTCAAGTCTTATCTAGCCGTAAAGATTTAGAAAAATCTGTTTCAACATGCGCGTGGAAGAAGTCACTTGAAGAAGACTTAGAAGCCTGCAATATGAGCGACGCTATTGTCGTGGATGATGAACGCGCGACAGTGTATGAAGAAAGTGACTTCTATCAATTAGATAACGAAGAAGAAACAAAACGTTTCTTAAGAAAAAACGGATACAGCGAAGAAGAAATTAATCGCCTTCTTTATGGTGATTCTGAAGTGTCGGAATCGATAGAAGAAAATAGAGACGAAGAAGTTGCCCAAGCAATAGAAATTGATCCACATAAATAAACTATATGCAAATTGGTAATATCTTTTCAGGAATATCATCTTTAGGAATAGGCTCTAGGGTGGTCTTATGGACTCTAGGATGTTTAAAACATTGCCCAGGATGTATCTCTCCTGAATATCAATTCTTCGACAAAGAAAAAGAGAGAAGTGTAGAAGACATTATTGAAGAGCTAAAAGAATATAAGTTTGATGGAGTAACCATTTCTGGAGGAGAACCATTCCTCTGGAGTAAAGAGCTTAAAGAATTAGTAAAACTAATCAAAAAGAATTTCACCGATGATATCCTCATCTATAGTGGCTACACCATTGAAGAGCTATATGCCAAAAATGATAAAGATATCAACTATATTCTTAAGAATATTGCAGTTCTAGTAGATGGGCCATTTGTCCAGTCTCAGTTAGATAACGTGCTATTAAGAGGTAGTAAGAATCAAAGAATACTAGTGATGAATCCGAAATACTTAAAACCGTATCAAGAGTATTTAAAACAAGAAAAAGTTGTAAACCTAGTTAAACAAGGTCGAGCCATGTATGTCATCGGAGTGCCAATAGAGGGCATGCAAGATGCCATGATGTCGTTAATGGAGGAAAGTGATTATGAGTGAGTACCATTTTGAGTATCAATGTACGTCCAAAGCTGATGCTTCTAATAAGCAAGCATTAAGATTTTCACTCTATCAAGATTATGATGGGAAAAACCCTGACTCTTTGATGAAGGTAATGATTTATATTCCTAAAGAGTTACAAGGTGATGATTTTGTTGAAGCCCGTCTATATTATCAAGAAAACGGAGTGGATTTCCCTGATCCTACTGCTGAAGAGTGGCAGTCCCGTGTCAAAGTCAAATCCGAAAAAGACATTAAAAAAGATAACGCAGTTTTTATTGTTCCTTCCTATAACTGCTCAGGAACTGGTGTTTTAGAGCTGATTAGAAAAGGCAATAAGAAAGTGGCGTTAGAAGATACTTATTTATTCACCATTAATTTCTCTAAAAAACAACCAATTTACTACGAAATAAAAGAAAAGAAGAACGGCAAATACATTCAAGTAAGAGCGTGTTATCCACGTATTAGAAAAGACATCGACCTACATGTTTGCTTTACTCAAAAACGTAAACCATTAAAAGTTGGTGAATACACTGATATCACCCATCAAGTTAAAGATAAGGATGGAGATCCAAAAATCTTAACTTTAGGTGTCAAAGAAGATGATATCAATTATTACGCCGAAACTATTAAAGTGGAAAAGACCATTGGCCCTGATTATCGTTTAACATTTATCGATAAAGATAACTTTGAATTCTACATCCTTGTTGATGAATCTGAAATCACAGTAGAAGAATTAGGTAACAAAGAAAACTACTATAAAGAAGAAAAGCGACTCCCATATAAACGCATCGCTACCTGTCCATATTGTGGCGCTAACCTTGTTTTACCTACCAAAGATGATGGTTTGGCCCATACGTGTGACGGTAGAGACTTCATTGATGGTTCTTTTGCTAAGCTCAACAAAAGAAGAAAGAAAGACAAATCTGGAAAAGATATTACATATGAAAAAACCACAGTGGTCTGTCAAAATTGCTACTATAGTGACACTTTAAAAGGACCACGCGGAGTAGTGGACGGGGTAAGAATATTACCTGATGATATCTTTAAAAAACCAGTCATGCATACAATGTTTATTGGCGCAAGAAATAGTGGAAAAACTATGTTTTTAGCCTCTTTAATAAACTTACAAGATGATAATAAATCAGAACCAAATATCCTCTCTGCTATTACTAGATGTTTTACTCGTAATAAAAATAAAATCGCCGAAGAATTTGAACCAGAATCATTTATGTTAGCAGGCAATAAGATTGTCCCTGCTGTTAAAACACAAAAGAATCTTAACCAGTCTAGATACGCTTTGGAGGTCAATAAGAAAGCAGAAAACCACACTAAATTAGATAGTAGTGATGCGATTTCCTGGAACCCTCAATCATATGCTCTAGATAAATTAGGCTATGTCTTCTTCTATGATGTACCTGGTGAAATCTTTGATAGAGAAAATAACAACATGAAACTCCACTCATTTGATATGGTAGATTCAATTATTGCAGTTGTTGATGGTTATCCAACTCTTGAAGATAATAATGTCTTAGACGGTTTAGAAAGATGCTTAGATAAGATTCTTGACACCGCAAAAGACAAAGACCAAATTAAAGAGATTCCTCTCGCGGTAGTCTTTACGAAGATGGACCGTCTATTAAAAGACCACACAGATAAGACACCGCTTCCAGAGTGTTTTGATGATAACTGTCATATCACTAGAGAAGATATCTTCTCTATGCTTCCTAAAAACGGCAAATATGAAGGTAGCATGTTGCAAAGACATATCGATAACTCATCTTATGAATTAGTCCATTATCTCAAGGAGATGGAACCAGATTCATTTGATAGCGCTTCTAAAGGTGAAAACTTTACCAGCAAGATTAAAAGCTTCAAGAGATGGAAATTCTTCTCTGTCTCTGCTTTAGGCAGCAATGAAGTTTTAGATAATGACAAAAATGTTTTATGCAAACGCCGTACATTAAGGGTGGAACTCCCACTCATTTGGCTGATGTACCAAAAACATTTAATCAAGAAATAGAGGTGAGATTATGGCGAACTTAAAAGAATGCATTTACTTCTATATTTATAGCGAAGAGTATAAGGGTGACGGTATTTATAATTGCACCAAAGGTTATACTCAATATGACTTTAAAAACATCATTGAATTAGGCCTAAATAATGTCAAAAACTCAATGGTAAAGGCTTATTTTGCCTCGAAAGAGCAAATTGTTTATAAGTATTTTCCTGGTGAAGGAGCTATAGTGGGCGAATATCTTGATTCACGTATTTCTAAACTCAAAGAAGCCAAGAAAGCTCAAGGCGAAGATTACCGTGGAGACGAAAATGTAAAACGCGGTATCGAAGATATTGATTTAGAACATTACTACGCTGTTGGTGTGCTTAATCCTTCTAGTACCTATTTAAAAACTAAGCCTGCAATTAATTTCGATAGTGAAGGTGTTGCCACTTTTGATTTAACAAGTGACACTCATAAACTTGATGTCGTTGATCAAGATTTAGTATTTAAAAACGATGTTGATATCAAAAAGATTGCTGAACATCGTAATGAATTCATTGAACTTTTAAGAGCGTTCCTTTACTGCAGAAGCAAGGGTAGTTCTTTATATATTGAAGTTAGTGAAAACCAATATGACTTAGGTAAATTCTATTTAGAAAGTATTTTAAAGATGTTCCCTATTAGCTTTGCTAATAAGGTATCATTCTCTACTTTCTTTACTGGCGTTAACGAAGATATTTCTTTATTCTTCACTCCTCAAGAAGATGAAGTGATGAAATTTAATGATAATTATTACGATAATGTCATCGTGAAGATTGATGGCTACGCGCCTGCATGTGACGGAGAATATTTATCTAAGCATGAATTTGAAAATTTATTAATACTTGCTGACGCTAAGAGAGTTGATGAAGCAAGCTTCAAACAACTGTTAGAAATCTTTACTAAAAGAATTGCGTATATCAATGACATTGATAGCGGAGACAAACTCTATAACTTACTTTTAGCGTTCGCACATTTATATGATAATACGATTGATTTTACCGATGTTCAGGGTGAAGTCTTAAAGGAAATTGAATTTGTTGATAAAAACAAAGTATCCTTAACCAGCACTTTAAAGATCGAACAAGACTTAGTGTTTAAGCGCTTACTTAAATTGCTTAATGACCTACTCCCGCTTGCTGATATGGTTTCCGAATATCTCTTTGACCAATTATTAGAGATAAGATTTGCTTATAAGATTAAAGAGTTAGACACCATTCTTTATGATTTGATTCTTTGTCGTAAAGTTAAAGACGGCAAATTTAATATTGAACTATTAAATGCTATATTAAAGCTGAAGTTATCTGACGCTGCTAGTGATTATTTAGAATCTTACTTTAAAGCAACTTTAATTGCAGATTTCATTGATAACTATGCTAATTACTATGCATTTATCAAAAAGTTCTTAGAAGACTCTGGCTCTAGCGATACTTTGCTTAATCTTTTAGCTAGTGAGATAGCGATTAATGTCACTAGATCCATCAAAGAAAAACAGTGCTTAGACTTATTAGAAATCTTAGTTAGATGTCATGATAAAGGCTTTAATGTTTGCTTTGATAAGAGTGTAGAAGAAGCTAAAGACACTTATATTGGTAATGTGATTAAGTTTTACTTAAAATTCATTCAACATTGCGATGACGCTGATTTAAGAAATAGCTATTTTGAATATGTCTGCACTAAACTCAGTGACCCAGCATTCTTTGGCGTTTTCTATAATGAATTATTTAACGCTAAAGTAGTCGAACAAAGGCAAATCTATTTCGCAAAAGCCATGGATATGTCTGCGCCTATTAATGACGAAGATGCTTTAGCGAAATCTATAAGAAGAATTAACGAATTAGTGGAGGCTGTTGAAGGTGGCAAGATAAAAGAAAGTTTATTCAAAGACTATCATGACCTTCTTATTAGCAATCCTGCTTATGAAAAAGAAAAGAAAATTTCTCTTTCTCTAATTGAGAAATTACATCTCGATTTATTTAAAGATGAATCTCTTAAGCTTTATGAGACATTAAAAGAAGCATTTAACTACTTCACTGATCTAAAAGATCAAAAATCGTATCAAGAAGCTTTAGAAAAAAGATATCAAGAATATATCGTTGCCCAAGAGAGCCAAAAGCAAAAAAGCGAACTCTTGTTGCCTCGAATTGATTTCATTGTTGATAACTACATGACTCTAGGTGATGTGAGAATGATAGAAATCGCAGTTCGTCTTGTGGGGCAAGGAAAAGTCGATGAGACTTTAACTGATGTAGAAAAACCTTATCAAAATAATCCTATCTTCATGAAGAGGATGAGAAAAGTTGTTACTGATTTCTTACTTTATGGTGAAGATCCTGACGCGAAAGTCAAGTTTGCAGAAGATGTTAGAAAAGTCTATGAGGATGATAAACGCCTTACTGCGAGAATGTCCTTCAAAGGAATTAGCAAGATGGTTGTTGGCTATATTGGCTTAATTGCTATCTTCTTATTAGCGGATGTTTTAGCTTCCATACTCATCTATTGGTTTGTCCTAAAGAGTGGCTATGTCTTCCTTTTAGGCGCAGTCACACTTTTAAACATTTTAGCGATGAGCATTCTTTATTTTAAAAACATGAGAATGAGAATGTTTGCTAGTCCGTTTATTAGAACTCTTTGGCAGTCACTTTTAATTACCGGCATTATGTATGCGACACTTTATGGTGCTCTCATGCTGTTTATTTATTTGGTGTAGAGGAGGGCAAAAAGATGAAACGAGCAAGAAGTATTTTTGCACAAAATTCATATAAACTCTTTGGCCTTTTCTGCGCGATTGCAGTTATTTTAGGAGCGGTCCCTGTCGCGTTAACTGCGTATTTGTTTGGTTTTGCCCAAAACAAAGTGATGCCAAAATTCTTAAATTATCATATTGATGACACCTTATCATTAGATAAAGTCTCTGAGTCTTTAAAAGGCCATAGTGTGCGTTGGGTTTCTAATCTTGACTTCACTGTTAAAACATATGCGAAGAAAGATGGATTCTATGTTGAAAGTAATGATGTGATTTCCTATTCAAAAACTACAAGATTATTTACTTTTAATGCGGTTGGTGAAGGCTATATTTCGTTTATAAATACCTTCGACCAATCCTTAACTGTTAAGCTTGATGTTTCATCAATTTTCTATAGTGAGACTCTTGGTAGATTATTAACTGAAAATCGTCAAGACATCACTAGTGATGGGATTATCACTAAAGATGAACTATCAAGTATTTCTAAAGTAACCCTGTTACAGCAATATAGTAGTTATGACTTCTCAGATTTTAAATATATGCAGAATGTCATAAAATTCTATGTTCCTAGTTTCTATGATGACGCATTATTAAGCGGCTCTAATATTGATAAAATCAATCAAGACGCTAGTTTCTATGTTCCGGAAAACTTATATTACGAATATCAAGACTCTAGCTTTCTTAATTCATTCAAGCAAAAAGACAAACTCTTTGTTAACTTTAATCAACAAGAGGAAAGAAAATATTCGGTTATTATTCATCCAAACGGAGGTAGCACTCCTGAGTTTGACCAAGATTTATATTTTTCAACTACAACTGGTAAGTTAAGCGATGAAGATTTATCTTTCATGAACTCGGTTGCAATTCGTGGTAAACACATTCTTTATTGGTATTACTACGAAAACGGGCAAGAAACACAGTTTGATTTAAATCGTGTTTTAGATGATGATATCCATATTTACGCTAAATGGGATATTAATAGATATCGCATTAGATATCACTTCAATTCATATGTCGATGTCGTTAATGACTACTATGATATTGAATATGAATATGACAAGGAAGGTAAATATTTATCTACAGCTCAACTATTAGAGAGGGCCCCCAACGCTCACATTAAGGAAGAAGAACCTGAAGAAGATAAATTTATCTTCCTGGGCTGGGCTTATAGTCCAAACTCCAAAACAGTTGATGAAACCATCAACGATGACGCTACTGTGTTTGAATATACTGATGTCCATAATGATTTAATCGATTTATACGCTATTTGGGCATTTAAAAAAGTCCATATCACATATAAATATGGCGCGGATAAAGCTAGCTCAAAAGAAACCACCTTATATTACGGTCAATCTTTATCTGTTGGCTACGTTGGTGGTGATAAGATTGATGAATATTGGTATGGTCATACCTTTAAAGGCTGGGGACTTGATCAAGAAACAACCCCTCAATTTGCCTTTAACGACTCCCTTTCATTGCCAAGATTATCAACTGAATCTAACTATATCACCATTTATGGTGTTTACTTTGAACGTGTTTTATTCCAAGTGGATTATTATGATGCAGAAGACCACTTTGTGGTAACTGACACTAACCATGGAAATAAATACTATTCTGATGAAAAAGTGAATTTCTTAGATGCGATTGATTACACCGATAGCAGCTTTATAGTAGACGGTAAACATTTTATCGGTTGGAAAGATGAAGGTAGTTCAGTTTATGTCTATCGTGATTTTGAAAATCTTGTTGGCTATTATACTTTACCTGACCTTTATCAAATCGTTTATATCGATAGAGACGATCAAGGTAACTACACCTTAGAAAAAGGCATTGATTTTGGTGGGACTGAATATAAACTTACTGCTCAATACATCGACAATAGATTTGACATCAAGTTTAACACTGAAAACGGAACAGCCTTCAATGAAATTCAAGAAGCAATTCCAGGTGGAAACTATGACGTTAGTGGCACAACTACAAAACATGGCTTTAGCAATCCTGACTATACTTATGTATCCGTTAATACCTTTGATGAACTTAGATACGACTTCAAAAATGAAGGAGTCACACCTGCTAGATCTAAAGCAATGTATGATCAAATAAAAAAGCAAAATGGCTATGATGATAACACCTTCCCAACTGGAACCGGTATTTATGATCGTGCTTCTATCAGTTTTGAATCTGTGTTTACCCCTAACCATCACACAATTACACTTAATCCTAATGGTGGTTCCTCTAGCAAAGATGAAGTAGAAGTCACATATGAAGGTTCCTATGAATTCCCTAAACCAGAAAGATATGGATATACATTTGCTGGATGGTATAACGGGAATGAATTCTATGAAACTAGTGGAACTTGGCTTGTCGACAGCGATTTAACTTTAACCGCGCATTGGACACCTATTAGCTATAAGATTACTTATAATGCTAACGGTGGCAGTAATCCTAACACTAAGACAACATATACCATCGAAGATGAATATACATTCTTGGATGCTGCTTTTGCTGGTTATAGCTTTACTGGTTGGTATGACCAAAATGGAGTAAAGATAACAAAGATTGTTAAAGGCACAACTGGTAATATCACATTAAACGCTAATTGGAATGCCAAAACTTATAAAGTTATTTATAAAAATGGTAATATTGAACTTAACTACACTCCAAATACAGCAACATTTAATGAGAAATTTACAGTTACAACTTCTCTTCCAGCTGCCCCTGAAAAGAAGAAATTTAACCAATGGGTTGCTTATGAACCAAATGGCAGCAAACTTGATTTAACTGTCGGCTCTGGCGGTAGCTTTACATATAGATATCCATACAATCTTACTTTAAAGATCGAATGGGTTGATGACGGCTGTGTTACTGGTGACACTTTGCTAACTATGGAGGACCACAGTCAAAAGGCCGTTAAAGATATTGAACGTGGTGATATGGTACAAACATTGAACCATGAAACTGGATTGATTGATTATAAACCTGTGTTCTTAATTGAAAAAGTTGAGAATACAGTATATCCACAATTCACTGTTAACTTAGCTAACGGTAATAGTGTGAAGTTCTTAAGCCATCACGATATCTTTATTACTGACACACTTACTTATCAAGAGATTGATTCTGATAACTATTTAGACTTTGTTGGTAGATATACATTAACTAATGTTAATGATGAACTTGTTAGATCAAGAATCGTTAGTGTATTTAAAGAAGAAGTGGTCACTGATGCATACACCATCTGTGTAGCGGAGACATTTAATGTCTTCACTAACGGAGTGGTTACACTAACTCCAAATGAATTATGGAGACCATTATTCTCAATTGATGAAAATTATCAATATAACAAGGCTGAGTTAGAAAACGATATTGCTACATATGGTTTATTCACCTATGAAGAATTAAGAGCGATTGTTGTTAATTATCTTGGTGAAGATGTTTTTGATGAGGAAATTCTCCAATACATGTTCTATTCCACAAACGCCAAATACTTCAAGATTGGTATGGGCAAAGGTATTTATACCTTCGAGGATTTAATGAACTACATGGTGAATGATACCTCTAACTACATGTAAGGAGTGTTTATGGCAGTTAAGCTTATCAAAAAATACGATTATTATGCTTCTTTACTAAACAGCTCCTTTAGAGCGTACTATGAAAAGGCAATTGATGCCTTAGCAAAAGGCAATAACCATATCCGCGGAAGAGTGGAGGCTGGTGATGATTTTGAAGCGCAGTACAAACTCCTTTATCTTGCCATTGATATGGATAATCCAGAAATCTTCTTCTATGACAAAGAAGTGCAAAGGGCCACGGATGGCAACGAACTCATTTTGGACTATAAGTATGTCTATGATGAAAAAGACATCAAAGAGATGGATCGTGAACTCAATGAAGAAGTTGACCGTATTGTCGCCATTATCAATAAAATCGATGACATCTATGATAAGTTATATCGATTAAATCGATATCTCACCATTAGATGTCGTGAATATATGTCTTGGGATCATGTCGCTAGTAACGCTTATGGAGCCTTAATTTCTAAAAAGAGCAGATGTGAAGGTATTTGTAAAGCCGCCAAGATGATTTTAGACCGCCTTGGTATTAAAAATTTCATCGCTGTTGGAGACGCTACTAATAATGGCACCAAACAAGCGCATTCATGGAACATGGTTAAAGTAAACGATCAATGGTATCACTTTGATTTCATGTGGGATCTTGGTTTAGCTAGAGAAGGCAAATATCCAATCCCGATTTATACGTTCCTTGATGATGCCACAATTTATATTGACCATCGCCCATCTTATAAGTATCCATGTGCTTGTGATACCTCACATTTATATTGGAATGTACACAATGTTCAAATCAAATCTGTCTTTGATTTAGGAAAAGTGGAAATTGTTCCATTCAAGAGCAATTATTTTGCTCTAGCAATGTTCCCTGAAGCTTTAACTCCTTATGAAGCAGACTATGAACTTGCTAAATGGGGTATGGATAATTTCAATCCTGGTGGAATTTGTAATTACTTTACCTCATCATATGTAGCACCATTAAAAATTGGAATTTTCTATTTCGAAAATTAGAGGCTATAATATAACGTCATATATATGGAAGAATTAACACGTAAAGATATCAAAAAACATATAATAAGCAACATTATCTATCTTTTGATTGTGCTTGGCTTAACTGCTTTAGCCTTTTATTTAACAGTGGGCCATAATGTTCATAAGATATTTGATACTTTAAGTAATGCTAATCCGTGGTATATCGTAGCTATTGTGGCTATTGTTTTTGCCTGCATCTTAGCAAGAAGCATTGCTATATTTGCCTTAACGAGAATCTTTGATAAAAAATATTTCTTCCATCGAGCAATCGCAATTGATCAAATTGGTAGTTTGTATCGTATGGTGACTCCTGCGGGATTAGGCAGCCATGTAATGGAAACCTATACCTATCATAAGCAAGGCATAAGAGTGTCTAATGCTTTAAGCATTTTAGCGATGTATTCAATTGTCTATCAGGTAGTTTTAATTATCTATGGCGTTATCACTATTTCTGTGAAAGCGGATTTAGCAAACCAAATTGGTTATCTCAACATTAATGGATTCTATATTCCTTTATGGGCTTTAATCGCGGTTGGTTTTGCTTTTAATGTTATTACTATCGGCTTTATTTTATTGCTCTCTTATTGGGAGCCATTTTATAAGTTTATTCGTGGACCAATCTATGGTCTTTGTAGCAAGCTCCATTTAGTGAAGGATTTAGAGGCTTCTAGGAACCGTTTAGATGAATCTAAGGTAAATTTCCGAAATAACCTCAAAACCCTCTTAAAACACGTGCCAACCCTATTAGTGACCGCATTGATGTTCTTTGTCTATATCACTTTGTCATATTCGGTTCCATATTTAGTGGGTTTGTCTTTAAATAATGCCTCTCCGTATGCAAATTTCTGGGATAGTGTTTTGTTAAGTAATTTCCATCAAATGGTGACTTGTATTATTCCTATTCCTGGTAGTTCTGGCATTTCCGAATTGTTCTTCTATAGTTTGTTCTATCCTTCAAATGGACCTCAATTTTATAGTAGTGATGAGATTGCAAGAGCCTCCTTACTCTTATGGAGATCTTTAGTGTTTATCATCCCACTTATTATTAGCTGTATCTTTACCTTAATTTATAGACCAAGAAAGAGAGTTAGTGAAAATGATCATCAAGAAGATCAAAAAGCTTAAATCTAAGGTGGTTATCATTTTTGATAACTCTTCTAAAGTGGAAATCGATAATTCGGTTTACCCAAACTTTTATCTTTATGAAGGTAAAGATGTCTCCAAAAAAGAACTTAACGAGATTAGAAGCTATGATAATGTCGCTAAACTACTTCAATACGCATTAAAGATTAGAAGCAAATCCCTCTATAGCGAATTTAAAATGAGAGAAAAGCTATATACAAAAGGTGGAAACAAAAAAGAAGTCGATATGGTCATTAAAAGACTAAAACAGTACGACTTAATTGATGACACCGCTTTAGCGGAAGACTTACTGGAATACTATAACTCCCTTAATTACGGTGAGAAAAAGATTAGAACTAAGTTATTAGAAAAAGGCGTATTTCAAGAAACTATTGATAAACTTAAATTCCCAACTTCTATAGAACGCAAGAAAGCAAATAATATCTTTCCAAAACTAGAGAAGAAATATGAAAAATATAATAACTCACAAAAGAAGTTACATATCTATAACGCTTATCTCCAATTAGGGTTCTCGAGTGAGATTGCTGATGAGATGAAAAATAAGATTAAGGAAAGTACACAATTTATAGAGTTAACCAAGTTAAAAGCTGATTATCAAAAAGCTTACACGAGATTAAGTAGAAAATATCAAAAGAAAGAATTAAAACAAAAAATCATCCAAGCTTTATTAGGCAAAGGATATCGACTTAACGATATTCTTAAAGTGGTGAATTAGGAGGAAAATTTATGGTGTTAATTAAAGAATTACTTGAAGGCGATAGAACCTTAATTCAGGCTCTTGTTGGTTCATGCTCTAACGGCACGAATAAATCAGGTAGCCCATATCTTAATGTGGAATTAAGAGATTCTTCAGGAAGTATCTCCGCAAAGAAATGGGAAGTTGATGGCAGTGATAAAGAAATCTTTGTTGCTGGTAATATTGTTGAAGTTATGGTGGAAGTTATTAAATATAACGATTCCTTACAAGCCAAAATCTTATCTGCAAAATTATTAGACGCGGACAGTATTGACACTACAAGATTTATCAAAGCTCCTCCTATTCCTAAAGAAGAATTAGTGGCGAGATTTAATAAATTAGTGGGCTCTATTAAAGATGCTGATTGCAAAG
Organism: uncultured Erysipelotrichaceae bacterium; assembly: GCA_902802905.1. Lineage (GTDB taxonomy): Bacteria > Bacillota_I > Bacilli_A > RFN20 > CAG-826 > UBA2450. The sequence continues at coordinate 41,912 of CADCNT010000015.1, forward strand.
CAATATTAGATTATTTTATTAAAAAGTTTGGTGAAAAAATATTCGTTTCTCCAGCTGCTGCTTCGGTCCATCATGAGTTCGCTTCTGGTTTACTCATGCATAGTGTTTCTTTAGCGGAACACGCTGATTACTTTGCTAAATATTATCCTAACATCAATCGTGACTTATTAGTCACAGGTGCAATTCTTCATGACTTTGGTAAGATGATTGAATTAGTGGGACCCGCAGTTTATCACTATTCTTTGGAAGGCAAATTATTAGGTCACATTTCCATTATGTGTGCAGAACTTAGAAACGCCGCTAAAGAATTAAAGATTGAAGGCGAAACCCCAATCTTACTTGAACATATGGTGCTTTCTCATCACGGACAACTTGAATTCGGTTCTCCAGTGATGCCGCTAACAAAAGAAGCTTTGCTTCTATCGATGATTGATAATCTTGACAGCAAGATGTTGGTGGTGGATAAAGCCCTAGAAGATGTCGCCCCAGGAGAGTGGAGCCAAAAGGTATTCGCTCTTGATGGCAGATCCTTCTATAAAGCAAAGAAGTAACGAAAAAGCGAGCCGATTGAACGACTCGCTTTTAGTTTGCAACAATTATAGTTCCTTTTTAATTTCTTTAGCTAAGGCTGGTAAATTAAGTCCTTCAGCGTTGTTTTTCATTTCTAAGATGAAGCCTTCAGAATCTCCATATCTTGGGATGACATGAACATGGAAGTGAATGACGCTTTGACCTGCTGCTGGATAGCAGTTAGTGAGGATATTTACGCCTCTAGCGCCTAGAAGTTTAACTTCGACTTGTCCTAATCTTTGAGCGACATCCATAACTTTATGCATTTCCTCTTGAGGAATAGTTAAGAAGTTATCGTAATGTTTTTTAGAAATTACTAAGGCATGTCCTTTAGTGGCTTGTGAGATGTCTAAAAAGGCTAAGACATCATCATCTTCATATAACTTATGGCAAGGAATCTCCCCATCAACTATTTTACAAAATACATCTTTTTCCATAATATAGACCTTGTATTATAGAATTCGACCAAAGAATTGATTGATCTTCATCTATAATCCTTTCTTTGGGAACCGTGTGAGTTATTCATTTCACAGCAATGATAT
>CADCNT010000016.1 GCA_902802905.1 uncultured Erysipelotrichaceae bacterium
AAAGCTCACTATGTTGAGTTCTTTTCAGAGTACGCTATTTTAAGTTCGAATTAAATTTTTGTAAAATTCTTATTGTTTTTTAATAGTTAGTCTCTATTTATAATAATAGCCCAATTAATATTTATTTATAATTGAAAAACATAATTGCTTGACTATATCTAAGAAAAAACCGCCTTAATTTCATAAAGCGGTTATTGTTTTTAGAAAACAATGAAATTAACACTTTTGTATTCAGACATTTTTTTGTCGTGAGTAATGAGAGTTAATCCGCGATTTTTGGCTGTTGCCAGCAATATGTGATCGAATGGGTCATTATGCACTTTATTATCAACAATCGAATAAAGTGAGTTGACATCATCTGCTTCGATATTTATTAGATTGTAATCGGTAAACATTAATGAGGTTTCAAGCATAAATGATGTATCGTCAAACGATTCTGGGTATTTAAGATGTTTTATTTCCGCTTCCCAAAGAGAAGCAACAGAGACAAATATATTGTTGTTTTCATTTGATAGGATTTCTTTAATGTTTTCTGGAAGATTATTGCTATTGTTTAGAGCCCACAATAAAACATGAGTATCAAGTAAATAATTCATTAGTAGCCGAACTCCTTAGCGATTTCTGCATTGATCTCTTCATTTTCAAAATCAAAATCTTTTCCAGATAAAATGCCAATACCAGCTCCAAGTCTCTTCTTAGTAGTTCCATCATCACAAAGAACAATTTTGGCTACTTTTTTGCCATATCTACACAACACTATTTCTTTTTCTTCACCATTTTCTAATTTCTCTACATATCTTGATAAATTGGTTTTTGCTTCATACATATTAACAAAACACATATTAATACATCCTTTCTAGTCTAGTTGACTAAGTTTATTTACAGCTTCAATTATAGTATTACATTTAAATGTAAATATGTAAAGAAAAAAACCGCCTTAATTTCTTAAAGCGGTTAGACTTGTTTTAAAGCGAACTATTAATCAGCGTTTCTGCTATCAATCTTCTCTTTGATTTGGTTAATGACACGGTCATGATCTTCAATGTAGTGATCTTTGACTTCGTGCATTGTACCTTCAACAGAGAAGTCTTTTAATAATTCATTATTTTCGGCTTCACTCATTAAGCCACGTCCTGCTGGAATTAAGTGACCAGTAATGACGTTTTCTTTTAAGCCGTGTAAGTAGTCTGTCTTGCCCTTAATAGCGGCGTCAGTAAGCACTCTTGTTGTTTCTTGGAAGGAAGCAGCAGAGAGGAAGCTATCAGTCTCTAAGGCGGCTTTTGTGATACCTAAGATGAGTGGAGAGAAGACTGCTGGACGTTTGCCGTTAATGATGGCTTCATTGTTTTTGGCGGTGAAGGTGTTAATAGACACTCTTGTACCGGCAATCATATCGGTGTCGCCAGCGTCGATAACGTACACTTTTCTTAACATTTGTCTCACGATAACTTCAATGTGTTTATCGGAAATGCCAATATCTTGTGCGCTATAGACTTTTTGGACTTCTTTAATGATGTATTTTTCAACAGCGGTGACGTCACTAACTTCGAGTAATTTCTTAGGATCGATAGCACCTTCAGTGATTTTACCACCATTGATGACTGTGTCACCTTTCTTAACACGGAGTTTTGCGCCAAATGCAGTTGTGTAGACTTTTTCTTCTAAGTCGTTACGAACGGTGACTAAGTAGCAACCATTCTTTTCTTCGATCTTAGTGATGGTGCCAGGAATTTCACTAATTAAAGCTTCACCTTTAGGGTTACGAGCTTCAAATAATTCTTGAACTCTTGGTAAACCTTGTGTGATATCGCTACCAGCAACACCACCAGTATGGAATGTTCTCATGGTTAACTGTGTACCTGGCTCACCAATGGATTGAGCAGCCATAATACCAACAGCTTCACCAACTTTAACTTCTCTACCTGTAGCGAGGTTACGACCATAACAATGGATACAGACGCCGTCTTTAGTTTCGCAGCCGAATAAGGATCTGATTTCCACTTCGGTAATACCAGCATCAACGATGGCTTTTGCAGCTTCTTCGTTAATCATAGTGTTACCTTTAACAAGGATTTCACCACTATTAGGATCAACAACATCGTTAAGTGCATATCTACCAACTAAGCGGTCATATAATTTGACGATAATCGCATTTCTACTTGTATCTCTAATTTCTTTAACTTTGAAGCCATGGTCAGTACCACAATCGACTTCTCTAACGATTACGTCTTGAGAGACGTCGACAAGTCTTCTAGTTAAGTAACCAGAGTCAGCGGTCTTAAGAGCGGTATCAGCACCACCCTTACGAGCACCGTGGGTTGCAATAAAGAATTCAGAAACGGTCATACCTTCACGGAAACATCTCTTAACTGGGAGTTCAATAGTGCCACCAGAGGTGTTACCCATAAGACCTCTCATACCTGCTAATTGGGTAATATTGGAGATATTACCACGAGCGCCGGAGTCGGACATCATGAAGATTGGGTTTCTGGTATCTTTATTAACTTGTTCAGTTAACTTATTACGGACGAGTTCAAGGACTTTATTCCAAACGTCGACAACACTCTTATGTCTTTCTTCTTCAGTTAACATACCCATGTCGAACATTTCTTGGATTTCCGCGACTCTTCTATCACCATCTTCAAGAATTTCTTCTTTACCTTCAACGATATGAATATCGTCAATGGAGATAGTAAATCCTGCAACAGTTGCGTATTGGAAGCCTTGGTCTTTCATCTTATCAAGAACGGCAGAGGTCTTTGGATTACCACGTCGATCATATTTTTGGAAGATGACGTTAATAATCTTGCCTAAGTCTTTCTTCTTGATCGGACTTCTTAAAGGAGCTTTAGCGATGAGAGCTTTGATATCTGTTCCTTTTGGAACAAAGTATTCTTTTAAGTCGTCTTCTAAATTTTCTGGAGTGACCGCATTTAAGTATGGGAAGTCACTTGGGAAGATTTGGTTGAAGATGACCTTACCAACAGAGGTGATTAAGTAAGAATTATTCATCTCTTCGGTGAAGCCTTTCTTCAATAAAGCTTTGCCTAAAATCGCAATACGGTTATGTAAGTGGATTTGTTTGGTTTGATAAGCGCGAATGACATCATCAACACTGCCGAAGACTTTGCCTTCACTAGCAGCATATAATTCATATCTTTCAGCTTCTTCAGGATCGCTGTCCTTTAACGCTTTTGCGCGCTTTAAGAAGTCTTCTTTAGAAGCTTCTAAGGTTAAGTAATAGTTACCTAAGACCATATCTTGAGATGGAGTAACGATTGGTTTACCATCTTTTGGTCCTAAGATGTTATTACTTGCAAGCATTAAATGTAACGCTTCTTCTTGAGCGGCCTTACTTAGTGGGACGTGAACCGCCATTTGGTCACCATCGAAGTCAGCGTTAAAGCCAGTACAGACGAGTGGGTGTAAACGGATGGCTCTTCCATCAACTAAGCGAGGTTGGAAGGCTTGAATACCAAGTCTATGTAAGGTAGGAGCACGGTTGAGGAGCACTGGGTGTTTGCCAATGATTTCTTCAACGATATCAAGCACGGCTGGATCATATCTATCGATAATCTTATCAGCGGTCTTGTGAGCGTTAGCGATACCTCTTTTAAGTAATTCACAAGCGATAAATGGTCTTAATAATTGAATCGCCATTTCGCGTGGAAGACCACATTCATACATTTTTAAGAATGGACCAACCGCGATAACAGAACGACCAGAATAGTCGACACGTTTACCGAGTAAATTTTGTCTGAATCTACCTTGTTTACCTTTTAAGCCACTGGATAAGGACTTTAATGGTCTTCCTCCAGGACCGGTAACAGGTTTATTTCTTCTGCCGTTATCAATTAAAGCGTCCACTGCTTCTTGAAGCATACGTTTTTCGTTCATTAATAAGACGGCAGGGGAATTCATATCGATTAATTTCTTTAAACGATTGTTACGAGAAATCACACGACGATATAAATCATTTAAGTCGGAGGTAGCAAATCTACCACCATCGAGTTGAAGCATAGGTCTTAAATCTGGTGGTATCACTGGGATAACATCAAGAACCATCCATTCTGGCTTATTGTCAGAATGTCTAAAGGCTTCAATGACTTCAAGTCTCTTAGTTAACTTCGCTCTATTTAAAGAGGAAGTATTTTTAATTTTCTTGCTGATTTCTTCTCCTTCAGCGTCTAAATCGATTTCGGCAAGTAATCTCTTAATTGCGGAAGCACCTTCGGAGAATTCAGCACCGGTGAACTTACGGATGAAGTTGTAGCAGGTTTGGAAGTCAAAGACTTCGCCGTGGTTTTCAAGTCTAGCGATGAGTTCTTCACTACGGAGATAGTCATCACTGCCTGGAATTAAGCCCCATTCTTCACCTTTTTCTTGAATCTCTTTAATCGCAGGAATAAAGATTTCACGTCCGTTCTTTTCATTAACGAATTCACGGTATGAAAGGACAGAGCTCTTTCCTGGTTTTAAACAGATGTGAGCAGCGTAATAAGCTACTTCTTCTAAGTGTTTTGGAGAGACATCTAAAAGTAAGCCAATTCTAGATGGGATACCTTTTAAATACCAAATGTGAGTACATGGAGAAGCGAGTTCAATATGACCCATTCTTTCTCTTCTGACTTCTTTGGAGATGACTTCAACACCACACTTTTCACAAACGACACCGGCATATCTAATTTTCTTATATTTGCCACAGTGACATTCATAGTCTTTGGCAGGACCAAAGATTTTTTCACAGTATAAGCCTTGCATTTCTGGCTTTTGGCTACGGTAGTTAATGGTTTCTGGCTTTAAGACTTCACCATGAGACCAGCTTCTGATAGTGTCAGGAGAAGCTAAACCGACTTTAATCGCAGATAATTTCTTTACGTCAAACATGTTTATTATCTCCTTTCATTATTCTTCAGAACCGCTGACATGAGTGGTCATAGAGACTTCTTCATCAACGCCTGTTTCCACATTTGCAGATTCTTCACCGGCCAAGTTACGAATCGAAGTGTTAATTCTTCTTTCTTCCTTATCGGCTTCTTTTGCAAGGGCATCCATATCGATTGAGTGACCTTCATCATCGAGAAGTTCGACATTCATCGCTAAGGATTCTAATTCTTTTACCAAGACCTTGAATGCTTCTGGGATACCAGCTTTTGGAAGTGGTTGATCCTTAATAATTGCTTCGTAGGTCTTTCTTCTACCAACACGGTCATCAGATTTGACAGTGATGATTTCTTGTAACACGTGAGCGGCACCATAAGCTTCAAGAGCCCAGACTTCCATTTCACCAAATCTTTGACCACCATTTTGGGCTTTACCACCTAATGGTTGTTGTGTGACTAAGGAATATGGTCCAGTAGCACGAGCGTGTAACTTATCATCGACCATGTGGACGAGTTTAATCATATACATGACACCGACGGTGATTCTTTCATCGAATTTTTCACCGGTTCTGCCATCGTATAAGACGGTTTTACCATCTTTTGCCATTCCTGCTTTATTCATCATCTCGAAGATTTCTTCGTTAGTGATGCCGTCAAAAACAGGGGTAGCAATCTTATAGCCAAGTTTCTTTAAAGCCATACCTAAATGGACTTCAAGAATTTGACCGATATTCATACGAGAAGGAACGCCGAGTGGGTTGAGCATGATGTCAACTGGGGTACCATCTGGTAAGAATGGCATATCGTTTTCAGGTAAGATACGGGAAATAACACCCTTATTACCGTGACGACCAGACATCTTATCACCTTCAGAGATCTTTCTCTTTTGGACGATATAGACGGTGACAATTTCATTGACTCCTGGTGGGAGTTCATTGTCTTTGGCTTTTTCTTCTCTTTTTCTAATCTTGACATCAAGAACGATACCCGCTCCACCATGTGGGACACGTAATGAGGCGTCTTTACCTTCATTAGTCTTCTCACCGAAGATGGCCATTAAGAGTTTTTCTTCTGGGGTAGGTTCTGTTTGTCCTCTTGGAGTGACTTTACCAACTAAGATGTCGCCTTCTTTGACTTCGGTACCAACAACAACGATACCTCTTTCATCTAAGTGTGCTTTAGCGTCTAAAGACACATTTGGAACATCAGCGGTAATTTCTTCATCACCAAGTTTTGGAATAGAACGACATTCACAATCATATTTTTCAATATGAATGGATGTATAGACGTCGTCTTTGACGAGTCTTTCAGACATAATAACCGCGTCTTCATAGTTATAACCATTCCAGGTCATGAAGGCGATAGTGACGTTTTGACCTAAAGCGAGGTCACCGTTTTGCATAGCAGGACCATCAGCAATTATTTGTCCTCTTCTCACTTTGTCACCAACCTTGACAACACTGACTTGGTTGATACAAGTACCTTGGTTACTACGTTCAAATTTTTGTAAGTGATATGTGACTGGTTCAGATTCGCCTTTTTGTAAGACTTCGATGGTTCTGCTATCGGTGTAAGTGACAACACCGTCATTAGCAGCAACAACCGCTAAACCGGAGTCACGAGCAATTTGATGCTCTAAACCAGTACCCACGAGTGGGGCGTGTGGTTTTAAAAGTGGCAAAGCTTGACGTTGCATGTTACTACCCATAAGAGCACGCATGGTGTCATCATTCTCTAAGAATGGAATGCTACCAGCAGCAATTGAAACGACTTGTTTTGGGCTGACGTCAACAAAGTCCACTTCTTCTTTCTTCGCTAAGATGTTTTCGCCTCTATAACGTGCGACGACAACATCATCTAAGATTTCGCCGTCCGCGGATAAATTAATATTCGCTTCTGCGATTTTGTATTCCCATTCCTCATCAGCGGAAAGGTAAACACTATCTTCAGCCTTGGATAAGACTTTATGTGTTTTTCTATCAACTGGACGATATGGGGTCTCTATAAATCCATAATTATTAACTTTCGCGTATGAGGCGAGGTTGTTAATAAGACCAATGTTTTGACCTTCAGGAGTTTCAATAGGACAGATTCTGCCGTAGTGCGAGACGTGAACGTCACGAACTTCAGTAGAAGCTCTATCTCTAGTTAATCCACCAGGACCTAACGCTGATAATCTACGTTTATTAGTTAATTCGGCTAGTGGGTTGGTTTGATCCATGAATTGAGATAATTGGCTGGACGCAAAGAACTCTCTAATAGAGGCCACTAAAGGACGAGGATTGATTAAGGCTTTTGGTTTGACATTGCCTAAATCGGAAATCGACATCTTTTGTTGGACGGTTTTGAGCATTTTTGCTAAACCAACACGGAATTGATTTTGGATTAATTCACCAACACATCTAATTCTTCTATTACCTAAGTGGTCGATATCATCACAGGTACCGAATCCATCTTGGATGTTTAAGAAGTATGAGAAAATAGCAACAATATCACAGATATTGACATGAGTACATGTATTGTTTAAATCAGTACCGATAACGATGGAGACTTTTTCTTTCTTATCGTTATTGTAGACTTTGACAATATTGACTTTGCCGTTGTTGTCTAATTTATCATTGATCTTTAAGACTCTTAAGTGAGCGCCAGATTCGAAGAAGTCTTCATTTCTTAAGGCATCAACATCTTCAGCAGTTAATTGATAACCTTTCTTAAATCTGATTTCTCCTTCTGCGGACACTAAGTCTTCAGCGAGGATTCTACCTGGTAAACGGTTATAGATACCGAGTTTTTTAATAAATTTATATCTACCAGCACGGCCTAAGTCATATCTCTTTTCATCAAAGAATCTTTGGACTAAGAAGTTAACGGTGCCTTCTTCGGTCACTGGTTCGCCTGGTTTCATCTTTCTAAAGATATCCACTAAAGCGGCTTTAGAAGATTTGATTTTGGCTTCTTCTTCTTTATCTAAAGTATTTCTTAAGGCTTGAGAACCACCAAAGAGTTTGAGGATGTCATCGCTACTTTCAAAGCCTAACGCTCTTAAAAGTGTAGTCGCATGAATCTTTCTTTGACGATCGATTCTTACGCTTAACATATCTTTCGCGTCGCTTTCGAATTGTAACCATGTACCTCTACCTGGAATTAAATCAGCTTCGTATAAATATTTACCAGCTTTAAATTCCTTGCTCAAATAAGCACCTGGGGATCTCACCAATTGAGAGACGATAACTCTTTCAGCACCATTGACGATAAATGTTCCACTACTGGTCATAAGTGGTAAATCACCCATAAAGACTTCGCTTTCTTGAATTTCGCCAGTTTCTTTATGAATTAAACGCACCTTGATGTACATTGGAACGTTATAAGTTAAATCTCTTTCCTTGCATTCTAAATAGGTGTGTTTTGGTTCACCTAAACGAATAGAAAGATATTCAATGGTAAGAGTGCCAGTATAATTTTCAATTGGGAAACTTTCTCTAAAGACTTCGTCTAAACCTTTTTCTAAGAATTCAGCGTAAGATTTAGTTTGGATTTCCACTAAATTTGGAAGTGGAAGATCACCAGAAATCTTTGAGTAGTCATAACGGTCATTGTTAATTTTTCTAAGTTCAGTAATATTTCTGGACATTATAATGGCTCCTTTTTCTATAAAACTATTTTGTTCACTTAGTGGCCTTGATTATCCAATAGCCCTTTTCTTTATGAAGCAGAGAAACGTTTCCAAATACGGTTTCAATATATTTGAAAGCGCTTTCAGCTCCTTGCTTTTTTCTAATCACGACATAGAGTGAACCGCCATCAATTAAGTATTGTTTACTCTCTTCATACATTCGGTAGGTAACAACTTTACCTGCCCTAATCGGAGGGTTCACAACAATTGAATCATATGGTCCTTCAATCTTTTCGAAGATGTCACTATGAAGGAAGGTGACTCGAGAATTTAAATTCAGTCGTTCACTGCTCTTTGACGCTAGAGCGAGTGCGCGCGAATTAATATCGGCGAGATCCACTCTCGCCTCTTTAGAGTTTTGGGCTATAGTGAGACCAATCGGTCCATAGCCACACCCTAAATCTAAGATCCTCCCGTTTAGATGAAGAGGAAGTAATACCTTAAGAAAGATATACGACCCCTCATCAATTCGAGATTTGGAAAATACTCCATTGTCGGTATAGTAGGTATATTTGACGTCATACAAAGTAAAACTAATTTCCCTGATATTTGATTCCGAAATAGGAACCTCGTCAAAATAATGACCCATTTATACCTCTTGATACTATAAAGTTAAACTATTTAACTTCGACTTCAGCACCAGCAGCTTCGAGAGCTTTCTTGTGCTCTTCAGCTTCAACTGGGGAGATGTGCTCTTTGACGGCGACAGGAGCGGCGTCAACGAGTTTTTTGGCATCCATTAAGCCTAAGCCAGTGATAGCTTGGACGGCTTTAATGACAGCGACTTTGCTTTGACCAGCAGATTTGATAAATAAGCTGACTTCGCTTGGTCCTTTTGCAGCTTCTTCTTCTTCAGCAGGAGCAGCAGCGACTGCAACTGGGGCAGCGGCTGTGACACCAAATTCTTCTTCAACAGCTTTGACTAATTCGTTTAATTCGAGAACAGTCATTTCTTTTAAGCTGGCAACGATTTCTTCTTTTGTTAATTTAGCCATTTTTCTTTTCCTCCTAAATTGGCATTACTTTGCATCCGCAACAGCCTTTACTGTACAGGCAAATTGACGGACTGGTGCTTGTAAGCACGATAACAACATGGCGAGCATACCTTCTTTACCAGGTAACTTAGCGATTTCTTTGACACCCGCTGCATCAGCGAATTTGCCTTCGAACACGCCGCCCTTGATATTGAGGTTTTCTCCGTATCTTTTAGCGTATTTAACAAGCACTTTGGCAGCGCTATTGAGTTCATCAGAGAAGAAAATAGCGTTAGGACCAGTGAGAACTTGTTTCAAATCAGAGTATCCGAGTTCATCGGCAGCACGATCAACGAGGGAGTTTTTATAAACGTTCATTGATGCACCTTCAGCACGTAAAGCTCTTCTTAATTCTTGAAGTTGGGCCACGGTTAAGCCGCGGTATTCAGCAACGACAAGGCCAGAACTAGCTTTTGCTTTAGCAACGATTTCACTTACAGTCTCTTGTTTCGCTTGTAAGACATCTTTGTTCATGTTTGACCTCCTTTTCAATTTGTTTAAGTTTGAGGCTCCAATATACAGTGAGAATAAATGCTTTATTTCTTCACCTCGGTAACATTATTAAGACTAAACATCCGTTACTGTCTTGGGTATATTAGAATCTGTTTTGATTAACGACCATCAAATGTGAAGTGGATAGCTGGGCCCATGGTCGTATGGATGACCGCGTTTTTCACATATGTACCTTTGACTGAAGCTGGTCTAGCCTTTAAAATTGCGTCAACTAAGGCTTGTAAATTGTCTTCAATCTTCTTTGCATCAAAGCTTACTCTAGCAATAGAAACATGCATATTTGCTTCTTTGTCAACACGGTATTCCACTTTACCGGCTTTGATTTCTGTAACTGCTTTTGCGATATCAGGATTGACAGTGCCGGTCTTTGGGTTTGGCATTAAGCCTTTAGGACCTAACACTCTTGCCACTTTACCGATGACAGGCATCATATTTGGGGTCGCAACGATGACATCGAATCCGAACCAGCCACCGCTGATTTTATCGATCATTTCTGGACCACCAGCGAAGTCTGCGCCAGCAGCTTTAGCTTCTTCAACTTTATCAGTAATGGCTAACACTGTTTTTGTTTTACCATTTCCGTGTGGAAGGACGAGAGTTCCTCTGACTTGTTGATCAGCTTGTTTTGGGTTGACATTGAGTTTGAATGAGACGTCTACTGTGGCGTCGAATTTCACTGTGGAAGTTTCTTTAACTAACTTGACAGCTTCTTCAACGGTGTAGAGCTTAGCGGAATCCACTTTTGCTAAAGCGGCTTGATATTTCTTACCCTTTTTCATTGTGTTCTCCTGCTAGTCGTCAATGACGATTCCCATGTTGCGAGCACTACCTTCGATGATTTTCATAGCCGCTTCAATGTCATTAGCGTTTAAATCAGGTAATTTGTACTCAGCGATTTCTTTTAATTTTGCTCTAGAGATGTGGCCAACGGTTTGTTTGACACCAGTGGCGCTTCCCTTAGCAATACCAGCAGCCTTAAGTAATAAAGGTGCAACTGGGGTAGTTTTGATGACAAAGTCACAGGACTTGTCTTCATAAGCAGTGATGATGACTGGAACGATTTCACCACGTCTATCCGCTGTCTTAGCATTGAAGTCGGTACAGAACTTCGCCATGTTAATGCCAGCAGATGCGAGTTTTGGTCCTGGTTTGGCATCGCCGCCAGGTAATTCCATCTTCAAGACTTTTGCGATTTTTTTACTCACTTGACTTTTCCTCCTATTTTCAGATTGTCAGTGCCGTGGTTTGAGTGAATCACCACTCTTCCACAGACTTACACGTGCGACACACTCTCTCGTATGTGTGAAGGCAACATGCTATAAAAGAATATCAAAATAGTGCGTATGAGCGCAACAAGAATTTGTCGAAAATTATATAAAAGATTGAATTTGCAAAGAAAAACTGCACAAAGTGCAGTTTATCATTTTGATAAAAGTGTTATTTTGTTAGAAACATGTGAGGATATTTCTTAATCATGAAGTCCATATCCTTATCACCACGACCAGATAAATTAACAAGCACTGATCCACTCTTCATATTTTTGGCACATCTAATAGCATAGGCCAAGGCATGAGCGCTTTCGATTGCAGGAATAATTCCTTCTAATCTAGATAGTAAGAAGAAGGCCTCTGCTGCTTCTTCATCAGTAACTGTTTCATATTTCACTCTACCAATCTCGTGTAAGAATGCATGTTCTGGTCCCACTCCTGGGTAGTCTAATCCTGATGCAATGCTATAAGCAGGAGCCGGAGTTCCATCTTCATTTTGCAGCACTAAAGAATTGAATCCGTGTAAAATCTTTTCTTTACCAAACGAGATTGTTGCCGCGTTATTGCCAATTTCTTTACCTTTACCCATTGGCTCTACACCAACTATGTTGACTGGTTCTTCTAAAAATGCTTCAAACATACCAATCGCATTAGATCCACCACCAACACAAGCACAGACGATATCTGGTAGTTCTCCAGTCATCTCTACAAATTGCTCTTTAGCTTCTCTTCCAATAATTTCTTGGAAGTCTCTAACCATAAGCGGATATGGATGAGGACCAACTGCACTACCTAAGCAATAGAAAGCAGTTTTATATTCCTTAGAGTAGGCTTCAAAAGCAGCGTCCACTGCTTCTTTTAAAGTTTTGGTGCCAAAGCTAACCGGTATAACGTTAGCACCTAAAACCTTAATACGGGCCACATTTGCTGCTTGTTTTTCAATATCTACCTCCCCCATGTAGATATCACATTCAAGTCCAAAATAGGCTGCCGCCATCGCTACTGCTGAGCCATGGCTACCAGCACCGGTTTCCGCGATTAATTTCTTCTTCCCGAGATATTTAGCAAGCAAAGCTTGTCCCATGGCGTTATTTAATTTATGAGCGCCTCCGTGATTGAGGTCTTCTCTTTTTAAATATATTTGTACTTTTCCAAAATAATTGGATAGGTTTTGACAGTGATATACCGGAGTTGGTCTACCTTGATAATGTTTACGAATGTCTCTTAATTCAGAAATAAATTTAGCGGACTTGGCAATTGTTAAATATCCGGCGTAAATTTCATCGAATGCTTTTTGTAAATTCTTTGGTAAGAAGCTACCTCCATAACGCCCAAAATATCCGTCTTCACTTGGATACATTTTACGATAGTTTTTGAAATCAAAATCAATAGATTTTAGAGGCGAATCTTCAAAGCATCTTTGTCCTTTAAATCTACGATCTAATGGTTTAGATGCATTCTCTGGAATTAAGTATTTATGGTCTTTATAAATTGCCCCTTCAATACGCTTTTCTTGGAGTAACACTCTCACTCTTCTTTCATTGATATTCCACTTCTTTGATATCTCTTTTACGGTTAAATATTTCATACCTTTATCTCCTGTTCGGTATATACTTTATTCCTTTTTTATATAATAAGCAATATTAGATTTTTTGCTGATTGTAAAAGAGTAGACGAAATCAGTATTTTGTTATTTTCAAAATAGCAAAATTTGATTTTAGAAATCTAACGAGTATAATACAAGGAGTTATGAAACGAGAAACTAAGTCAAGAGCAGTATCTCCTTATATGCTAGTAATTCTCTCCTTTGTGGGAGTGATTTTATTAGGCTCATTCTTATTATCACTTCCATTTGCTCACAAAGATGGACAATGGGGTGTTTATCTTGATGCTTTCTTCCACGCTACTAGTGCTACTTGTGTGACTGGCTTATCTACCTATGTTAAAGGTATAGGTGATGAACTTACATTATTTGGTCAAATAGTTGTCTTAGTGATGATTCAAATCGGTGGATTAGGATTTATTACTATTCTTACTTTCTTTGTTTCATTAGTGCAAAAACGTATTCAATTCAAAGACAGAGTCTTTTTAGCGCAAGCAGTTAACTCCAATAGCGTCGCATCTGTAGGACGATTTGTTAAACGTGTGATTATTATTGTTTTTACTGTAGAAATAACTGGCTTCTTGCTTGGTTTACCAGTGTTTTTAAACACTAAAGGCTTAACTACTTGGGAAGCAGTTTGGGCATCTTTATTTACTTCTATATCGGCATTTAATAATGCAGGATTTGATATCTTTGGTGCCACATCTTTAATTAGAAACGCTGGTAATTCTGTCATTGATAATATGCCGCAATGGGCATACTACTATATGCAAGGCTATATCATGGTGCTTATCATCCTAGGCGGCTTATCTTTTATCACCATTATTGAAACCACAATGATGAGAAAAAAACCAAGACAATGGTCAGCATTTACGAGAATTACCTTATTAATGACACCAGTATTATTAGTGTCTGGCTTTGTGGCATTCTGCCTTACAGACGTAATTCAAGGTAACATCGATCCTTTCCAGGCGTTATTCCAAAGTGTCACTACTAGAACTGCTGGCTTTGCCACTTTTGATCAAAACACCTTATCTCCTGCAGGAAAAACAATATCAGCATTCTTGATGTTTATTGGTGGTTCACCAATCGGCACAGCTGGTGGTATTAAGACCACAACCTTATTTGTTATCGTTCTATGTCTTATAAGATTCTTCCAAGGCAAGAAGATTGCAGCTTTTAAACGTGAATTTACAAAGTCATCCATTATTAAGACGATGACATTGTTATTCTTATCAATCGGTACATTATTACTCGGCTATATTTTAATTGCGACATTTGAGAAAGATAATCCACTTGCCTCGCATGATAATTTACTTTATGAAATTTTCTCTGCTTTTGGCACAGTCGGATTAACCGCTGGATTAACCACCAGCTTATCAGTTGGCAGTAAGATAGTTATTTGTGTATTAATGTTCTTCGGAAGATTAGGTCCAATCACCTTATTCCAAATCTTCCAAAAGAGAATGAATAATGAGGAAAATACTCATTATAAATATATTGAAACAGATGTTATCATAGGATAGGAGGAACTCTCTATGGCACATAAATCATTTGCAGTTATTGGACTCGGACAATTTGGTCGATCAATCGTTAAAGAATTAGCGGATAACGGTATGGATGTTATCGCTATTGATAAAGACGAAGAAACCGCAAAAGCAGTCGCAGCGGACTTATCCACTACTTTTATCGCTGATAGTACAGATGAAAGAGCGTTAAAAGAATTAGGAATTGGTGAAGTTGACGCCGCTATTGTCGCTTTTGGTGATAATAAAGAAGCTAGTGTTTTAACTACAGTTATCTTAAGAGAATTAGGCGTTAAAAACATTATCGTCAGAGCGGATGATGACTACTATGTCCCAATTTTAAAGAAATTAGGTGCTACTGAAGTTATTACTCCACAAAAAGCTGCAGGAAGCGCTTTAGCTAACCGTATTGGTAATGAAGACTTCCAAGAATTCTATAAGTTAGATGCTAAATATTCAGTTGTCTCTATTCTCATTAATCCAGGTTTTTTCCCTGTGACATTAAAAGACATGAATCCTAAAAATGTATATGGCGTTAACATGGTGTTAATTAGAAGAGGCAACAAATCATTTGTCCCTGGTGGTAATGATTCCATTCTTCCAGACGATGTTGTTTACGTTGTTGGTACCTCTAAAGAAATCTATGCCTTTAGAGAAGCAGTCAATGGCGGTAAACAGAAGAAGAAATAAAATCAATTCAATCCACAAAGACCCTTTGGGTCTTTTTTTATTAAAAAGATTGTCGCCTCAGCGCGGCGAAAATGTTTACATTCGTTCAAAAAAAGATTGTCTCCGCACTGTAGAGAAAATGTTTTTATACTAGGTATAAAATAAAAAACGCCGAAGCGTTTTCTTTTACACTCTTTTATCTCCGACCCACAGCACATTATTGCAGGAGTCATAGGAGATATTAACACTACCAATCCACATTACTTTATTAATGCTGTTGTATTCAATTTTAGTGCTACCTACCCACATCAGTTGCCCGTTTGAGTAGTATTCAAATTTTGTATCACCAATCCACATCACTTTGCCATCGCTGTAATAAGAAATATGAACATTACCAAGCCACATTAATTGTCCGTTTGAATAATAGCTCATACTGTCACCATCATGACCAGCAATATATAGATTTAATCTTTCATCTAAATATAAGGAGTTGCGACTATCAACTAGAATTGGTACTTTACCAGAATATCCATCACCAAAAGAAAATAGTTTAATCATGTTTAAATCTCCTTATTACTTAATGCGCATATATTATAACACAACAGGACAAAACATGTCCTCACAACCCCTATTGACAGGGTTATATCATATTGGTGCATTGGAACCCAGTGAATGTCATCTTGCTGATGGCTGGGGCCTAACCAAGTAAGGAGATAATGTGGGATGCTGCATTATGTCCAAGACCACTACTTGTGGTTTCCGATATTGATTTATCGCTTTGGTTAGTGGCGCAAATCGCTCTAGTGAAATAAACGACTATTAGAACAGGCACGACAAGAGGCTCTACAGCAATGTATCCCACGTGATGATGTTAGCCTGAGAAACTAACATCTACGTTCTCAAAAGAAGTGTGCGGCTTGATGGTAGGCAACTACCTATAACTGCTTTAATAGGTTTAAGTAGGGGAACGCCGGATGATAGCTTAAGTGCATCGCACAGAAATTATGATCCGCTGAAGCTCCCTGAACATTGAAGGATACCGATTCCTTCCAAGGTTACGGCTTATGCCCATTCTGGAAGCATTAGGGTCGCTCCCTCTTGCTCAGCCCAGCGTGCTTGTGCGTGAATAATTAACGGAGTAAGGTTTGTATGGCGAAGGTCAACAATGCCTTTTTTTATTTTTGCAAACAAAAAACATCCATTAAGGATGTCTAATGCTGATACCTCGAATATATCAGCGAAAGTATTAACAACGTCAATACTTCCGGTGCCATTATTTTCAATGCGACGTAAGTTACGTACACTATATCCAATAATGTCGGCTAAGCCCTCCTGAGTTAGGTTATGACTTAACCTTAGGTTCTTGATGGACTTGCCAATCAAGTGCGAATCAATTAATTTGCTCATAACTACCTCCTAATAATTGATCTCTGTTTTCATGTTTCGACCGAAGGTCTAGTAGTTTGATTCGCTTGGTAGCTTTATGAGCGTGATTATTATATATCTTAATTAAAGATATTCTCAAGATGTTTTTAAGCGATATATGGGCTCATCTGGGCAAATAAATCGAGGTTTGCAATGGCTTTGCCGTCAAATGAGAAGAAGCCTTGATTTCCCCATGTATTATTAGAGCCACTTCCAGCCCAGCCAACATTCGCGTTAGGGATCCATGCGCTTTCCCAGTAGAAGATACCTTTTCCACCTGCAGAAACGACCGCAGAAGTTAAATCATGAATTAATTTAGCTTGGCCACTACCAGTAAAGGCATAGGAGCTATTGATATTAGTGTCACCTGTATTCCAACTAGAGATGGTAAAGTTAGTTACTCCAGAGACATATCCGTTTCCAGAGAAAGGATAGCTAGTCTCTGCCACAAACCAAGGTTTAGCAAGACTTAACCCATTAAGAATGTTTTTAGCCACCGCCATTGTGTCAAAGCAATAATATGGATAGAAGGATATAGCGGCATAGTCATAATAGCTACTTGGCATATTGTTAAAGAAGCTATTAATAACGGAAGCACTGATAGAACTACCTTTAGCCCAGTGTAAGACTTTCTTAATAGAACTACTAACAGCGTCAACACCTTCACTAGCGGCTTTGATATAGTTAGTGTATTGGCTAGCGTTATTCGTGCCATAACTATAATTAGATTTACCAGTTAAATAGGATGGCTGACCATAAGCATCAAAAGATTCTGTACCACCACTATATTTTTGTAAATAGATACCACTAGATATCTCATTACCTAGTTGCACCATATCTGGTAAGCAGTTATTGTCTTTAAATTCATTTAAAGTATCAGTGGTATAGGATTTAATTCTCGCTTGAAGTGCACTTATGGAATTACAGTCATTCCATGATTTAGGAATGATTTGTTGTCCTGGATGGGTCCAATAATCTGAATAATGGAAATCAAGTAAGAAATTAAGTCCCGCTTTTTTAGCTTCTTTAGCCATATATAAAGTGGAATCTAAATCACCAATACCGCCTCCATAAGAAACACTATCAGAGGTGTATGGGTCAACCCATAACTTTAATCTAATCCAGTTAACTCCTGCATCTTTTAAGATGTAGAAGAGATGTTGTTCCACTCCACTTGCATTATAGAATTTAGCACCTTCATCAATTAAAGCTTTAAAGCTAGATGTATCGATTCCGTTATAGAAATCGCTACCCATCCCGCTTATTTCCTCTACATAAGTAGAGGTAAACCATCCTTCGGATACAGAGGTACCTCCACTAGCGGCGGTATCATAATAAGCAGAGTATGTACTATTAGGCACTGTTACTGTAAACGTGCATGATTTACCACCAATAGTGGTTAATGTCACTTGAGTAGATGTACCAGCTTTAATTCCAGTAATGGTGAGATTATCATCAATACGGATGTTTTCTCCTGTATATGAAGCAGTAAAGGCTTCACTACTACCAGAGAATGTTGGAGATATAGTAGTTGTTTCATAAACGCTTAAAGTAACGTCATTATGATAAATTTGACTTGATGATACGATGGCGGCAGAAACTGCTCCATAGGAGGAATTACCCACTACTGCACCTGTATAACCTAATTCTCCACCAGCAGTCTTACTTGTGCCATAGGATGAACAAGAAATAGTTACTGTATTGTTTTCTAACTCTAATGGTACATATTTAATCGCGTGCCAAGAAGAGTCGCCACCGATAGTGACATTATCACTCACTCCCCAGTCATACATCTTAAAGAAGAAATATAATGCTTCGTCTTGATCAATGTTACTAACAGTAAAAGTATTACTAGATGCACTTAAATCATCCCAGTTATAACCAATTGTAGTTTTGGTCATATCACCAGTATATAGTTCCATATTCTTGTTTGAAGACTTTTGATAATTAAGCTCCAAATAATTGATTTCATCATTAGTGCCTAAATTAATTGTGATCTCTAATGAATATGATGTTGGAGAGACATATCCTGGTTCATTGCTCCAGGAATATGAAGTTGTATCATTGATATTGCTATCTAAGATAAGAGATACATCTCCTTCATTTGATTTATTAGACCAGTTAAATGTTCCTCCGTTTTCCACTGTGTAGAAAGCGTATTTATATTTACCAGTTTCTAAAGCACTTGGAGAAGAATATGAATAAGTTCCATTTAAATAAGATAGTTTTTTATATTTCCAGGTTCCACTAGAAGCAGTACCATCACTAATTAATTCTGCACTACCAGCGATATAGATATCTGCTGGATTATCTGCGGTCTTACTATTCCAATCAGGAGAAAATGATACATTAAATGTATATGAAGATGTTGAACAACCATATGTAATATACATAGCAGTAATAACAACATCATCTTCCTCTTCTTGATTATAAATCTCAAAATAGTCTATTGGACTAGAGGAGAAATCAGCGGATTCTGATGCATCTGGCCAAGTATCAGTTGTGGTAACTATGTTTCCACTATTCTCAAAGTCTTTATAGCAAGGCACTATTTTTGCCCATGGAGAACCTTCTCCATAGACTAATTCAATACTAGTGATACCTCTAATAGGTTCTGTATTCTTGATATACCCTTCAGGAGATAAGGAGAATAAAGAACCACTAGTAAAACCACTAGTCTCTGTAGCAACAGAATAGTTATTAGACATGGTTAAGGAGCTAGAAGAAATGGAGACTACACTTTTAGCGTTACTTGCTCTTGATCTTAAATAGTTAGAAGAAACATTAGGAGAGATAAACGCTAATGACATTGTAGTAGCAACTCCTAGGGTTAATAAAACATAAGTAAATAGACCAGATTTCTTCATAACTTTTTCTCTCCTTTATACGCACGTATTTATATATTACATAAGAATAATTATTTATATAAGAAAAAGGTGAAGAATGAGATTCCTCACCTTAATAATTTAGTTTTACCTAATCAATTAGTTTTCGTGTTTTCTCTTGATAATGAAGTAACCACCAACAGCGCCTAATAAGATGACAGATGCAACGATGGTAATAATGGTTGTTGCTGATGCAGAGCTATTATTTGCTTGTTGCAAACCATTGGAAACTATAGCGGCATTTGAAACAACACGATATGTACCTGATGAATTTGTAATAAATCTATTCCATCCATAGTGATTAACGCAAACATCATGTCTTTTAACTGCTTTTTCAATGTTTGTAGCATTTTGAGCATCTGATGAATTTGCAGAATAGAAAGTATTCTTTGCATAATCATCTAATTTTGAATATGGATATGCACCGGTAGATTTAGCAAAGTCATCCCATTCCCAAAGAGTTGTACCTGTTCTAATATTCCATGTTAAAGGACTCTGTCCGCCATTATTACATGTCATTGAATTAAGGAAAGTGTAGGCCCATGCAGATGCAGAATTATCTACGTACATCCACCAATATTCTACGCCTTGACTGGTATTATCGTATCCAGCACTAATGTAATAGATACCAGGATTAGTTACTGTTAGGTTTGCTTTATCATCAGCAGAAGCTGGATAATAAGTAGCATCAGCAGGTGTAACGCTTGCAGCGCCAACCCAAGTCATCAAACCGCCTGAGTAACGCACAAATTTCACGACATCGTTTGCAAATAATTCTAATGTTGCATAAAGTTTGCTATCTGTTGAATTATAGGAAATTGATTCAGTCACAGTAGCATTCGACAAGGCGATATTGTTATCCCAATCTGTAACACCTTGGTACTTTCCTCTTAGATAGTATCCGTCAGCGATATCTGGGGAAATAGTAAATGTCACATTATTTCCGTCATCATAAAAAGATGAAGGCAAAGTAATTGTATATGTACCAGAAACTAACACTTCAATATTATCGCCTGAACTTTGAAAATAATTTGTTGGAGAGCTAAATGCAGATACACCCCAGCTCTTAGTCCATGCAGCATCTGCTCTAATTTTAAAGATGTCGCCAGCATCAAAGTGCTCAGTAAGTTGATAAGTATCATTTGCTTGTTTGGTAAAAGTGGCAAAATCTGCGCTCCAGTCTTCGTCTTTGCCGATTAAACCAAAAGTGTGTTCGACAACCTCATCATCAACATATTCAACAAAAGAAGTCCAAATGGATGATGCTTTCACGTAAAAATTAAATTTTGCTGCAGTAGAAACAGTGATGTTCCCATTGTCTCCGGTATCGGTGAAATAACTTTTGGCGCCACCAGATTCAATTTGACCATAGCCAAGCCATGTTCCTCCATCACGGACAAATTTAAATGCATCACCAGTATAGACGATTTGATTTAAAACTTGGTATTCGCTGCCAGATAAAACGCCAATTTCAATACCTGTAGTCCAATCAGTTGGATCAAGACCTGCAGCAGCCAACCTACCTCTAACATAGCAGCTTGTGTCTGCTTTAGCCTCTTTTGCTTCCTTAGTGCCAAGTCCCGCACCAACGGCAGCACCAGCGCCTAAAAGCAACGCTAAAAGAGATGTAACAAAAAATCTTGAATGCTTCATAATTTAAAACCTCCCGAAAGTTTTATAAATATAAAGATTGTATTTAGTCTACCTTATCTAGCATTACCAAGACAATCTTTTTTTATTTATATAAATAACTTATAGGTTATTAACAAAGAAAAAAGCGACAAAGTCGCTTTCCTGTATGTAAATACTCGCAAATAATTATAACTTTCGGGAGTTAGCGAGTTATTACAACTTAATTAGTTTTCGTGTTTCTTCTTGATTAAGAAGTAACCACCAACAGTGAGTAATGAGGCTGCTGCAATTGTGGCAACAATAATTATCGAATTAACTGAAGACGAATTGTTTTGCAATTCGACTGCGTAGCTTGCAATAATAGTTGGATTTCTATCAGCAAAATCACCGCCATTTTTTGCATCTCTACATCCTGCATAGTGACCATAAATCCAGTCATAGCTACTAGCAAAAGCAATAATTTCGTCAACTGTTGAGCTTAATCCATCAGCAATATATTCTTTTGCACCTTCAGAAAGAACTGAGTATAAGCCAGCTTGAGATTTCCAAGCAGCTACAACCTTTTCAGAAGAGCCGTTTTCAGAAGTATATGGGCAGTTATCTTCCATAGCTTCCGTAAAGCCAGAAGCAAATTCCGTAGCTGCATTCAAATCAGCACTAGCGGCAGACGTTAATACATAATTTGCGTACCAATCAGTTGTATATTGAATATTTGAAACAACAACAGTGTAAATAGCAGGTGTAGATACAACTACATTGCCATCATTGTCTTTAAAACTTTCTGATTGAACTCCGTCAATTGTTACGGAAGCAGCCTGAATCCAAGATGTTTTATGATCTGAATCAAATTGAACCATTTTCATTTTTCCGGAAGCGCCAAACGTTACTTGAGCAGTAAATGTTCCTGAAGGTGATTCGGTTGCAGCAACTTGGCCATTAGGATACCAGCCATTTGTCCAACCACCTCTTAAATACTTACCAGCGGTAATATCAGGATACATTTCTACCCATGAACCAGTGCCTTTGCCACTACCAACAGATGAAGGAACAAAGCAGTTTGCTCCATTTGTAGGTATCGTTAAATCTTCAGTCTGGTTGTTATCACCACTCCATTTATAAATATCGAATATTACAAGAGTTTTGCTAGCATTAACTTCATACTTACAATATGTTTTGCTATTTACTGTTACTGTATCAACAGGTGCAACTCCTGGCCAAGCAGACCCATCATCACCTTTGTTAAAAAAGTATGCATAGATTTCAGTGCTATCTACTCCCCAACTGCCCCAAGTGTTTGCAGCAGCACCAGTCCATTGAAAATAAATGTACTGAGGATTGTAATCTGCCTTCGCAGCTTTAGTCTCTTGTCTAGCACCCACACCAACGGCAGCACCAATACCAAGGCCTAAAGCTAATCCTAAAGTGATAAATAAATTTTTCTTTTTCATAAAAGTTGTCTCCTTATGTCAGATGACAGTGCAACAATTATTAGCCTAGAAGGCAAATAAATATAATTAGATAAATAGTACCCCCCCCGTATGGTTTTGTCAACACAAAATAAAGAGTGGCTTAGGCCACTCCTTATGAGACTTTCCTTTATACTTTTATTAGTTAATTAGTCTTGTTTCTTTCTTTTGAGCACAAAGAATACACCTAATGCAAGAGCGGAAACACTAGAAATAGTAACAATGACAATTGTGGTTGTATTTGTTGTAACTTGAGCATTAGCAAATCTATATGCATCGTTAACTGTTTGTCCACCTTTAACAGCGATTGCTCTTAATTGTTGCATGATGGTGCTATAAGCAATTGTTCCATCAGCAGGAACATGCTCGCCATCATATTTACCAGAATAAGTGGTAATAGTTGTTTTATTAACCATAGATGTAGAATCACCTAAAGTTAAATATTCGTTGTATAAATCAGCGGCATCACCTGCAGAAATACCACAAACTGATTCTGCCAAAATATTTCCACCAGCCGTAACTGCTTTTCTGAATTCTTCAACTTCTAGAACGAAGTCAGCGGCTTTAGCAGCAACATCACTCCAAGAGGTGTTGTACCAATAGATGCCCTCATTATAATCACTATAATTTGTGTATAAACATGATTCTAATTCGACGGATGTGTCTCCAGTTTTAACGTTATTGTTGTTATTTAAAACAAATTGATATTCTCCGACTGATGGCACAGGAATCTTATAAAGATTACCTTCACCATTTAAGCTGAGGTCTGAACCAACTAAATATGTAGATAACGCTGTTCCTGGCCATGCTACTGGAGCATATTCACCAAAGAAATAAACATGTGTAATATCTGTCGAATCTTTATCAGTCCAATAGAAATATGAATCAACAACTAAACTTGTATATTTAGCATAAATTGGGGTATCAGCAGTAATTGGTTCTGCTGAATCCCAGGAATTTGTACATGCTTCATTCTTGAACCATCCACCAAAGTGATATCCAGCTCTTATGATTGCATCAGGTGTAGCATAAGTTTCTCCGCTAGCCACCGAAGACGAACCTATTGGTTCAGATTCTTTAACACCATCGACAACAGCATATTTTGTTATTGTACGTGGAGTAGGTATGTTTAATGTACCCCATGTAATTGTGTTTTTATTGTCCCAACCAGTGTTGGCTAAGGTTATCAAATTTTGTCCATCGGATGTATCAGAAAATAAAATGTCTACTGTTTGATTACCTTTTCCATTCATATTCCATGCATAAACAATGAATTTGTCATATCCGTATGATGAACGTTCATCGATAGTAAATGTTACATAAGTTGTGCCGAGATAAGTGGCAGTCGATAAACTACCTTTTTTATCAGTAGAGTCTTCCCACCAAATATAGGTTTTTACTTCTTCATCGCTACTATTCCACAAATAAACTCTGGTTTCATCAAAATTGCTTGCTCCCCATGTAGCATTTGTAACATCGATGTAGAAAGTAGTTTCAGTAGTCGGCGCGGCTTCAGCCTTTTTTGCTTGTTTTTGAGTGCCTAAACCAACCCCTACACCAACGGAAAGGGCGATGGTTAAAAAGGCACCAAAAATAAATTTAGATCCTTTCATATAAAAATCTCCTTATTGGTCATATTGTACAACAAATAGGGAGATGAATATAGTTTTATTTATAAAACACTACTTAATAATCTTGGTGTATCCTTCTCTTCTTGGTTTTGGAGTTGGTTGTTCCATATCAGAATAGCCTAAAGCGATGCTACACACTCCTCTCACCGGTTCTTCTATGCCCCACTTCTTAAGTAAAGCTTTGCCTTCTTCAGATTCAAAGATCTCTTTTGCTCGATGAATCCAGCATGAACCTAATCCTACTGCATAGGCAGCGTTAAGCATATTAGTAGTGACACTTGCCGCATCTAATGTACCAAGGAATTCATTCTTTGCTAAAGAAGTTGAAAGAACAAGAATGATTGTTGGGGCTCCGTAATAAGGAAGAGTTCCTGGGCGAGGATTATTGACCATATTTTCCGCGCTTAATCTATTTAGTGTTGCTACATCTTCTGGATTTTGTACAGCAACAATTAAAGGCGTTTGCATGCCCATCCCAGTAGGAGCGTAAGTCCCTGCTTCTAGAACTGCTTGCAGTTCTTCATCTTTAATTTGTTCGCTTTTAAATTTACGGATTGCTCTACGATTTTTAAGTACTTCTAATGCTTCTTGTTTCATGTTTAACTCCTTTATTATAGTTCAGTTATATTGTCCCAGTTTGCTAGTGCCTCAACTGCGTATTCATAATTATAATTATTGGCTACAAATTCTAAAAATTCTTTTGCCTTTTTACGATCTTTAAAGTAATTCAAATAAATCACTCCATAGGCATAATATATAAGACGTTCATAACTACTTCCCAATACATCAATATAATCAAAAACATTATCAAGATATTCCTTGGCCTTAACATAATCCACTGTTAAATCAAGCCATCCTAAAGCGTAGGCAATACCAAGTAACGCTTGGGGAGTCTTAACATCGTTTTTTTCCGCTGCTTCTTTTAAAATCTTAATACCATATGAATAATTTTTTGCAACCCCGTTTCCATAGAGGTAACAACAGGCATAATAATAAGTTGCTAATCCGAGTTCATGTGCTTTTTTGCCATATATAAAGGCTTGATTGTAATCAACTGGTCCACCAACACCTTTGTAAAATATTTGACAAGCAAAATCGAAAAACGCTTTACTTTTAGGGAATTTATTGCAGGACTCAAGTGTTATTTTTCTAGAAAGAGCATAATCTTGTTTCTCATTTAGAAGTTCGATATAGCATATTGTTCCTGTCTCATCCTCTTTTTCGTAAGCCGCTTTTATATAACGAGTGGCAATATCCAAATCTTTTTCAACCCATTGGCCATTTAAATACATACGCCCAAGATACGCTGAAGAAGTGGCATGTTGATTTTTGTCATATTCTTCCAAAAAGTATTTATATGCTAATTCGTAGTTTATTTCTACTCCATCACCATGATAATATGCCTGACCAATCAAAAAGGCTGATCCATCAATATGACGTTTATAAGCATATTGAGCCCACTGAAAGAAAACCGCATCATTTTTTTCATAGCCATATCCATCACGAACATATTTTGCTACTGTGATAACCGCGCGATTATTTCCCATTCTCGCAGCTTTAGTAAGATAGTCACATCCTTTGTCGATATCTTTTTCAAAACCAAACGTTCCACCAATTAAGTAGACGCCAAGCCAATATAAAGCAGTAGCAAATCCTTTATCTGCGGCAATGGTTAAATATTTACGGAACCTTTTTAAATCTTTTCTATCCTGATAAATAGAACAGAGATGATAAAAGGCTGCTCTTACTCCTTTTTTAGCCGCTAGCTCATAATACTTAATGGCTTTTTTAAGATTGTTTTCTTCCTTTCTAGCGTAGAAAGCTAGGTCAACGTACGCTAAAGGGAACTTCTCTTTTTCTAGTTGCTGTAATACTTTTAAGCAACGCTCCTTTTCTCCTGAGTTATAAAGTTCCTTAGAGGCGAAGATTCTCAGCAAAGGAGACTCATTATTCTCGAATTCTTTTTGTTCGTTGTTATATTTCTCTAAAGGATCTTTGAAATTACAGTCATAGTAATATCGATTTATAAAATCGTAATAATGATATTTAATGACATCATTAGTGTCTTTAAAATCTCTTAACATCTTAAATGTATCCCACATCTTATCGTATGGGATAAATAGATAGACATAGCCTCTATTGCAATAGGAAAGGAACTCTTCAGGAGAGCTAACTTCTACATAGTCATAAACATAATCCATACATCAATTCTACACGATAACTAGCGTCTTATATAGAAAAAGACCACCCCTATCTATAGCGATGGTCTTCGAATGGACAAATAGTTGCCCGACTAGTGTTCTTCTTTCATTTCATGCTTACGTTGATACATTTTCTGATCCGCTCGATTAAAAACGTCATCTACACATGTATCAACCTTAGGGTCATATTCTGCATAACCAATCGCTGCAGAAATTCTTTCATATTGAGGAAGTTTTTGATTATTGATTGAGTCTATAATCCTTTCATTGAACTCCGTAATTAGTTTTTCAGAGTTATCATAGTCTTCCCCTCTTAGGAAAGTAACAAACTCATCTCCGCCAAAACGATAGACTGGAGAATGTTTAAATGTTAAAGAGATGATACTCGCTAATCTGATAAGAGCCTCATCTCCTGCCGAGTGACCAAATTCATCGTTAGTAACTTTTAAATAATTAAGGTCAATCATTGCTACTCCAAAGGCAATATTTTCTTTGTTAGCAATCTTTTCGTTAATACGTTCTACTTCTGAGTGATATGCAATCTTACTTTGTACACCCGTAAGAGCGTCTTTATTAGCGATTGCGGTAATCCTTGCAGTTTGCTTTTCACTTTTGCTTAAAGCTTCGTTTACTTCCACGAGTTCGTTAATTCTTTGCACCACTCCATCTTCCATGGTTTTAATCGCTTCAGATAAATCATTAAGTTCATCATGAGATTTCACTTTCATATCTACGAAGTTTTGATGTGACGCTTTTGGATCGTTATTATTAAATGATTTCGCAACATTAGTGATGGTCTTCAGTGGTATAGAGAACATAAAGTGCACGATAATTAGGCCAATAATACCAAGTAAATTGATAGTGATAATCATATAGACAAACAAACGGATAATACTACTAGCTTGTTTCGCTCTTACTGCAGTCATTGAAATATTTGCACATGAGAAACAGTTATCAGTTCCTTCTATATAGCTTCCAGCAGAAACCACATATCCATCATCAGAATTAGTGATGAAGTATGCCGGAAATCCTTTAGAAGGGTCATCAATCACTTTCGTGTAATGATTATATAAAGGATCTAGCCAACCTGGATTATGGTCATGATGGGTGTGAAGTAAAGATACACAAGCGTATTGAGTGTTACCACTTACATCAGTGTAACTATATAGGTACGTTAAATGCATACAAGTAACATCAAATGACTTATTGGCGTCCACTAAATCAAGTAAGATAGCATCAATACGATTAAAGGCATTTTGGAAATCAGTGTCACTTTCTAAAATATCAAAATAAGCCATATAGGTGGTGATTTTAGCTTTATCTTTATCATTAGATAAGGCTATCTCATTAGCAGGGATAGTATCTAAGATAGATTTAACTTTATCTTTTAACAATGTGACATCATTTTGATCAACCACTTTAGATACAGTCGCAGTTAAGTTATTAGCGTAGCCCGCGAAAGTCTCTTTATTACGGTTAGACATCACCATTGAATAGTAAGTCATGGCGATTTCTACAATCACTAAAGAGAAGACGAAAATAATAATTGTAGTCTTTAGTAAGATTGGGAACTTAAATTTTCTTTTCTTTGATGCGGTCATAGCAAATAAAAAATCGGCATAAGCATACCGACAAACCACTACGTTTAAACCAACGTAGTATAGGTGCAACTGGCTGCCCGATATTTCAGGGCCCTTTAGCTTTGCGTCGCCGAATTACTCCGGGTTTGCCGATATATTGTATCTATATTATAGACCTATATGTTCTATAAACAAACTATTGAATAGTTAAACTAAGTTTAAATAATTATAATTTGAAGTGAAAATTACATTTCGAACACATAAACTCCACTCCGTTAGTGAGGATCTTGCTTTCACAATAAGGGCATATCCCTTGCTCAATAGCGATTCTCATTTCTTCTTGTTGTTCTTTACGATATTGCTTATAGGTTTTTATGTTTTCTAGATGTTCTTTTAAACTAACTTCAGAAGATACATTTTCAATGGTCTTTTTGATGTTATCAATCTCGACTTTGCTTAACTCTTTTTCATATGGATAAGAATCTATAAATAGAAGTAAATCTTCTAAGTTAATCGCATTATCATTGGGAAGATATGGCGCGTTATTTTTTACAAAAACCACGATAGGAGTGGCTTTAAATAATCCTTTAACTGCACGGAAAAGAGTTATCTCATGAGATTTATTTTGTAAAAGAGGATTAGAGATTCTTTTCTTTTGCTTTTTAATGGTTTTAAACCACGCTCCATCTTCGATAGTTATCTCTCCTGAATAGTTTTTGGTTTCAATGATAAAGACACCATGAGGATGAATAAGGATATGATCTATTTGATGAGTCATATCGCTTTTAGCATTAATCAAAGTAACATCATTTAAAAGATGGTGATGAACTTTAATTTTATTAAGTTCCTTCACCACCAATTCTTCGCCTTGTTTTCCTTTAGATATCTTTGACATAGTTTTATTAAGGTTTATTCAATCTTTTTATTTGATAAAGGCATCCAAGATTCCGCCGTCCTTTATTTTTTTAAGCGTATTGGAATCATATAGTTTAATGTATTCATAAAAGCTCTTTTTGCTTAAGCCATGTTTTTTAATATAGTTTCTGAGTAATTTTTTGTTTTCTTTTACTTCATCCAGTGAAACAAAATAAAACATATCAAGGAATTGAAGTATCATCCAATTGTCTGGAGTAACTTTTGTCCTGGCTTTACGAATATAAGCCATTCTGCCATTTAACTCATAACAATATTTTTTGCTGCTAGTCTTATTAGTAGTTATTTCTAGTATGGCAGGAACTTGTTGAGATACACCAATTATATTCAAAAAAGTTAAACCAGAATAATAGCCTTCAATAAATAAGCCACTACAGAATTCATCATAACCATCGCTATACAAGTATTTTTTCTCAATCACATCTCTAAATGTAATTACTGCACCAAATTCCTTATCACTTTTGATATAGTAAATTCCTTTACCTTGTTTTTGTAATAATCCTTTTTTGGACGCACGATAAAACTCTTCCCTAATTGCAGTTTTGTTCTTGCGACCAATTCTCACATCTTTTATGAAAATAGGTGTGTCATATCCATATATGTTATAGAGGTAGCTAACAATATCCATGCTTTTATTATAATGAACAATATCGTTTAGGTCAATTTTTATAATAAAGGCATGTTATACCAAAGGTATAAAAATATAACATATCAGATTGTATAATAAAAGACTCGCTTTTTGAGCCTTCTAATAGTGTTTGCTAAGCTTGTTCCACTCTTACTACGTAGGTTTCAGTATTTAGATAAATATTTAATGAACCACTAACAAGGGTTCTAATATTACTTCTTTTGCTATTACCGTATTTAGCGGTTACATTTAATGATGCTTCATCAAGAGTAATCTTATAAGTTGATGTATGAACACTATTCATGAAATATAAGACATAGCCGACTTCCGCTTGATAATTAAGATATCTCAGCTCTTTTGGATTATCAGGATTGGTTTCCATTTTTACTTCCACCATCACTCTAGAGCTTGCGTAACGGACAATCTGTGAATTCTTGATTGTAAAGTATTTAGGAGTTTCAATTTGACTCTTGAATGTGACATCACATTTTTTGGTAGTGAGATCAAAGGTAACTCTATAGATTCCATCACTTAAGAACTTAATGTGATAGTCTTCTCCTTCTGCCAACTCTTTAACAGCATACTCAGTTTCACAAACCATATCCGCATACCAATCACGCATATCTTCGCTAAGGAAGAAGAAATAATCATCTTTATAAAAATACATGTTGTCATAGACACGTAAGTTCTCATTCTCTTCATCTAAAGTAAAGTATTTAGCGGATGTATAGAATCCACTTACTTCAAGCCACATAGTGATATCTTTAGATTCATAATATGTAGCGGACTCATCTACTTCAATTAAGTCAATACCTGCTTCAGGATAACCTCTAACAGGATTGCCATTAGTGTCACTAGAAAAAGAACATGACGATAACATCATAAATAAAGTAGGAATTAGTAAATATTTGTTTTTCATATCACTAATAAAATATCACTCTTTTTATAAAAAAGCATCTCAAGATTCATTCATGTTTAAGCATTCTTTAAATAAGCAAGAGGAGGAAAATGTCATGTGAATAATCCGTTTACAATATTTGGTGAAACAATTATCATTGACTATATAAATAGTATGAAGAAAAGGGTGTGCTTGTTATCGTTAATAATGGTTATACCATTTCTTTCAAGCTGCGAATTACACCCCGCAACCCTTGATGAGATAAAAAGAATCGAAAAACGTTCACTACATCAAAACCATGTATGCGCAAAACTTTCCTACAAAAAAAGCGAAAATGGTAAAAATGATACACAAGAATATGTATATGAACGTCACGTTGATGGCAAAGGTCAATTATGGATTATAACACCTTATGATACTGGTAAATATTATGAACATAATGGCTATGCCTGTTACTACGACGCTACATCAGCTGGTTCAACCCCATACATGATATATAACGGAGAAGGTGCAGATACTTTTTATTTTGACTCTTTAGTAAACATTTATGAATCAGTAAATGATCCAGATAAGAAGATATCTTACAGTAACAATACGTTTACACTAACAATTTCATATGAGCTTTTTATTGAACAAATGTTTAATGTTGACATTTTATTAGATAACGATCCAGGGGATGTATCAATAAAAATCACTGTATCTAATGGGCTGATTGTTAGAGAATACTTGCGTTATTCTGTTAATTTACAATACATTTTTGCCAGCAATACAAAAGAATATACAGAAACTATTGATTATAAATTTAGCTATGGAGGCAAAGCCAACATTCCACAACCTGTTTTAAATGTTTTCGCTCTGCTTGGTGGAGAATCTAGTCCTATAAAGGAATTTGTACGTGGGGGAGACAACGACAATTCACTAGAACTAAGCTCAAGCATAAAAGGGAACGAAACATTTGATGTCCACTACTATAATCTTGCAAACTATAACTACGACATTGATAATTTCAACCATACTGCTGGAGCATATCGTGTTTATAGCGATCATGAAAGATATCTTGTAGCGATGTACGAAAACGAATTATACGTTTACGATATATTTACCCTTAAAAAACTATATACAGTTAAAATGTACGCAACCATTAATAATGTAGTTTGTGGTAATGGTGTCGTTGCATTCAAATTAAACTTTGGAACAGATTACAATAATGTTCCATCAAAATACTATTTCTTTAATCTAAGCGATTTTTCCCAAATAGATATTCATTACGCCTCATTTTACGGACCAGTTATTGCAGATGGAAACATGTTCTTTTTGCAAAGAGAAGGAGAAGAATTATTCTCTTTTAACTACGTAAACTTGAAAACCTTAGAAACAAAACAATTAATCAAAAAGGATTGGACCGTTGTAGAGAAACTTTATTTGAACACATTTGATAAAACCATCGTATATTTAACAATTGAAAACAGAAATCTTCATGGCTATGGTTATGACACTCGTACTGCTGAGCTAAAATATAGCGTTGATTCCATTGAATATACATCAATGGCAGGAACATATTATTGGGACGGGCGTTATATAGGGATTTTGAACTCACTTTTCGATACAAGAAACGGAGAAACATCTATCTTTAATTCGAAAGAATACTATGTCCTGTCTCGTGAATTTGATTTCGTATATAGAAAAAGTTGGATCAATGAAAACTATGACTTCATTGTTTATGATGACATCGGTGGCGGCACAGAAGGTTCTGGTCAATCAATATACGACAAAAATAAAAAAGAATGTGTATTGCCCATACCAGAGGCATTTGGTTATCAAATAGAGCAAATACTAGATGACTATTACATTTCGATCTTTTACGAAATAATCATGATTATAGAATTAAAATAGGGTAAAGCTAGGTTGTATATCATTTTATTGTAATTTTAGATATTCATTCGTAATATATAACTAGAGAGATGCGTTCTCTCACTACAAGCAGATGCTACTTAATCAACGCTAGTAGTAGCCCGGCGATTATGATCAAGATAATCGTCTTTTTTTAAAAAAAGCGAACGATTGTCCGCTTTAGTCTTCAACTATGATTGAATCAATCACCACTGGGGTAAGTGGTTTATCATATCTATCGGTGGCAACATCAGCGATAGCGTCCACTACTTCAATGCCTTTGACTACTTTACCAAAAGCAGCATAGCTTCCATCTAGATGAGGAGCGTCTTTATGCATGATGAAGAACTGGGAACCAGCACTATTAGGGAGCATGGATCTCGCCATAGAGATAACACCACGCTCGTGCTTCAACAAGTTTCTAATTCCGTTATTAATAAATTCACCTTTAATTGTGTAGCCTGGTCCACCAGTGCCATTGCCTTTAGGACAGCCACCTTGAATCATAAAGTCTTTAATTACTCTATGAAAAGTTAAACCGTTATAAAAACCTTGTTTGGCTAATTTGACAAAGTTATCAACAGTAATCGGAGCGTGCTCTTTATATAGTTCTACTTCCATTACTCCATAGTTTTTCACTTTAATAATTGCTTTCATGATAATTACCTCATACTTTCTTATTTTACATCATTAGAATTATTCGTTTTTCATTTTATTGAAAATATGAAAAAATATTATTTATAAAAGGCGGAGGAATTAATATGGGTGTAGCATCAAGAGTCATGTATAGTATCGCTAATTTCTTTACATGGATTATTGTTTTAGTTTGTATTGCCGGTATCATCTTTTTCCCACTCACTATGGCGGGAGTTATCGCTAATAATACTAGCATTCCAACTGGTTCATTAAGTGGCTATCTAATTTATTTAATCGTAGTGTTAATCTTCTCACTTATTGCCATTTCAATGGTGAGAATTGCTAAAGCAAGAGGCACATCTAAAGCATGGGATGTCTTATTTATCATTATCGGCGTTTTCG
The DNA here is from genome assembly GCA_902802905.1 of uncultured Erysipelotrichaceae bacterium. Taxonomy (GTDB): domain Bacteria; phylum Bacillota_I; class Bacilli_A; order RFN20; family CAG-826; genus UBA2450. Next base: position 33,377 of record CADCNT010000016.1, read on the forward strand.
CTGGTAACATCTTCTATGTCTTAGGTGGTATCTTTGGATTATTCGCTCTTAGATAAGTAAGCTAGTTAGATAACAAAAAGTCGCCTCTAATTGAAGCGACTTTTGTTTTTCTATTTAACTATATAGTGGGTTTTATCTACACAGTCGTTTAGTATTTGTTCCCCTATTCCAATAGGATAGAGAGTTATATCTTTTAATTCTTTTAAATTCATCCAAATAAACATAGTGCCATTCTCATTTGTCTCAGCATTCATTTGTTGTTCATTATTAATTAATTTCAATTTATAGAAGATACATATTTGATGGCATTTCTTGTTATCCCAAGACCAAAAGTTTTCCAAAGTAGATATTACATTTATTGCTTCAACATCTAATCCGGTTTCTTCTTTAAATTCTCTAATGATTGTCTCTTTACTAGATTCACCAATTTGTACGTGTCCACCTGGAAGAGAATATTTTCCTTTTTTATTCTTGGTTAAAAGGATTTTGTTATCTTTTATTAATGCACCACCAACACGATATGAAAATAGTTGACCATCAACATCAAAAAGGATGTCTTTCATCCAGTCGTTCTCTTTGTCTTTAACTTTTTTGATTTTTCTATTCTCTTCTATTAAGTCATCAATGCGTTCGATACCAAATAAGTCATTTGCGTCCACAGCATACGTTCTAAGTAAAAGCAGTATCTTTTCATAAGACATTTCTGATTCACCCTTTTCGATATGGGTAATAACAGATTTATGAGAATAGCCAAGAGCCTCCGCTAGTTGGGTTTGGGTAATGCCCCTTCCTTTTCTAAACGCTTTGATTTTTGGACCAATAGTTTCTTTAGACATAATTGTTCACCTTCTCTAGAAATGTGCTATAATATAATCAGAAAGAGTGGAGCCTCGTAGACACTTAAGTGGTATTAGTTGTTGAGGGCTCTTTTTATTTTAACAGCACAGCCGTTAAAGATAATATGAGGCAGATTAAGGCAATCTTTAGAAGTTTTAACGCTTCTTTTGGAAAGTCCGTCAATACATTCACCTCGCTTTCTGTGTCCAGATTTACGAGGTCTCCAATCCGAGTTTTATAGACTTTTCTTTGTCTATGTTAATTGATATAATATAACCGCAAGAACGGAGCCCCTCAGACTTACTTACGTGGTTGTGGTAATTGTGAGAGCTTCTTTTTTTATCTCATCAGCAAGCCAATTAGACATATTAGAAGACAAATCAAGGCGACCTTCAAGAGCTTTATCAGCTCTTTACAATCATCTTTCAATGTGGGATACCTCCTTTCTATTTGTTCAATAGTCCAAGAGGTCTCCGTTCCGAGTTTTAAAGACTTTGCTTTGTCTATGTTTGATTTGATATAAATTATTGCTATAATATAACCAGAAGAACGGAGTCCTCGCAGCACTTTACTGGAATATAGCTTGCAAGACTCTTTTTATTTTAACAGCAGGGCCATCAAAGATAATAGGAGACAAATCAGACTCATTCTTAAAAGTTCGAAAACCTTCTTGAAATCGTCTTTCATTAGACATCACCTCGCTCTCTGTGCTCAGATTACGAGGTCTCCGTTCCGAGTTTTATAGACTTTGCTTTGTCTATGTTTGATTTGATATAAATTATTGTTATAATATAACCAGAAGAGTAGAGCCTCGCAGACACTTAGTTGGTGCTAGTCGTCAAGGGCTCTTTTCATTTTAACAGCAATGCCATCAAAGCTAATAAGAGGCACATTAAGGCAATCTTTAGAAGTTTTAACGCTTCTTTTGGAAAGTCCGTCAATGCAATCACCTCGCTTTCTGTGTCCAGATTTACGAGGTCTCCACTCCGAGTTTTATAGACTTTGCTTTGTCTATGTTTGATTTGATATAAATTATTGTTATAATATAACCGAAGAACGGAGCCTCTCAGACTACTATGCGGTTATAAGTCGGAGACTTCTTTTTTTATCTCAATAGGAATCCTAGAAGACAAATTAGAAGGCAGAGGAGAGAGATTTTCAAAAGCTTTAGCAACTCTTTACGTTCATCTTTCATTGCAGATTACCTTCTTTCTATATTTCTATAGTCCAAGAGGTATTCCGTTCCGAGTTTTATAGACTTTGCTTTGTCAAATTCATTATAACAACAAGTTGTTTCTCACACAACTTTTATTTTATAAAAAATAATAAAAAATGACTTCTTTAAAGAAGTCACTGTTTGATGTTGTTTATAATTCTTGTTTATACGCGACGCCCATCTTTTCTTTGTTCGACATAGGCATTACCTTCTTTATCGTAGAAGATACATTCGCCTTGTAAGTTGAAGTTTTTAAAGTGTCCTTTACAGCTATTGCCATTAGGCCAATAGAAGGTGCCATAATATGGTTCGTTGTCTCTAAATTCTGCGACTACTTTGCAGCCATCTTTCCAGTAATATGTTCCCTTGCCTTCAAAGTAGCCACGGTAATCAACTTCACCAACGTATTTGTTTCCACTAGTGAAATACCATGTACCAATTACAAAATCTCCGTGGCAGAATGTGCCAACGAATTTATCACCATTATCGAAGTAGCGCGTTCCTTGTCCGTGTTTTCTATCGTCGGCGTCTACTTCACCTTCATAGTAACCGTTTTTGTAATCAATGATTTTAGTGCCACCAGCAAATAGCTTCGAAAAGAAGCCCATATATATCCCACTAAGTTATTTTCATTATACTGGTTAAATGCCTATTGATATATATGAAAATAAAAATGACTCATGTTGTGAGCCATTATTTGTCAACCAGGCCAGTGTCGTTCCTGGATCGCCCTGTACCACCCTTTTTATTGGGTGCGCCGTGGTCGTACACTGAACATCACATTCAGCATTATTGCCGTAGTGACATTACATCTCCACCTTTGACAATTTCATTATATTAGAATGAGTGTTTTTTCAAACACTATTGACAAAAAACATTTCTGTGTTGTTAAATATAGAAGTCGCGGGAAGTTATGAAATATTTAACTTCGACAATTGCCCTAGAAATAGGGATTTTTTATTTTTCCTCTTGCGCGTCTAAAAAATGTTTGTTTTAATATGATTAGTGATTCGCACATGGAGATCCATCGTTGGTCTTGTGAATCATTTTTTTCTTTTTATCACTTCGATTAACGCTTTATCTTCTTTATTGATTTTTAATCCTTTCATTGTTTTCTTTCCTAATTCTCTTCTAGTACTAACCCTTGGAGAATTATGAACGAACGATACTTTAATCTTTATTGGTTCAATACTATGCTTTAGCTTTTTTCTTTTTGGACCAGGAGAGGATGTGAAAACAATAATGAAATACATGTTCTTATTATCTTTCTTTTTGTAAACTAAGGCAGGATGACCACCATGTCCATCACTATGAATATAGAACCTACCCTTTTCTATATGTTTATTGTAGATTTTCTTTCTACTCATATTTTTTACCTCCTGATATGAATACGACTTTCTTTTAAAACAAAAAAGTCCCTACATATATATAAGAGGGAGAAAAATCGTTTTAGCGCTCAAAAAAATTTTTAAGATTACTTTTAATTATTAATTAACTTTTTCTTGTTTTAAAAGTGCTAGTTTGTTTTAATATAAAAAGCGATTCGCATGTTGGGAATCCTACGTTGGTTCCGGTGAATCGCTTTTTTATTTTTTAACTAAGTAGAGTAGAGAAACACTATAGATGTAGATATTTTCACTACTAGAATAGCTAAGTTTGTATCTATTATCTTTATGAGACAGCTTATAACCAGTTAAAGAAGTAGGATCACTATCATCTTCAATATTAGATACCTTAATATCATTAAACTGTAATTTATAAATAGAGACATTATTCAAAGTGAATGATATTTCAATATTGCCTTTCCCTTTGAAGATATAGGTATCATACCCATATCCTCCGATAGAGGCTCCACTACCTTTTGTAGAGAATCTAATATTCTCTAAATAATGATATTCACTTTGTTCACTATCATAGGAGAAGTAATATGTATCTCCTTCAACTTTTATAGAAGAGGAAGCGTCTAATATAGATGAATTGATATTATAAGAACAATAGTTAGCGATCTTCCAATCATCATAACTTCCTAGTTTAAGGAACGCTAAAAGCAGAACAGCGGTATAGCCAATCATGATGATATTAGCTAAACCAATAACTAAATAATTACGATACTTCTTTAGTAATGTCTTCATGTTCTTAAATAGAATATCACATCACTAATTATCGAGATAGCATTTCAGAAGAAATACCAAATGTAAATTATTCTAATTATCTCTTAGTAAGGACGTCTTTAGTAAAAGCCAGAAATAAATAATTTATGTAAAATATCTTGATACTTTATTTATAAAATGAAACAATATAGTCACTTAGTTGGAGTAATCCAATTATAGTCGCCGTCGTAGAGCTTAATAGGCTCGGCGGAATACTACCCTGGCAACAGGGTTTTATTTTCTAATAAAAAAGACATCCGTGTTTCAGGATGCCTATGCAAATAAATTGAAATTATTTTGATGATGTTACTATGATTCCTGAACTAATAGGAAAATAAGGATCTTTTTTTGTCATAGATAATAATCTACACGCTGCTCCTTCAGGATGATTTCTTCCTCTTTCCCAAGCTTCTACAGTTTTAATAGACACCCCCATAAACTTAGCAAACGCTACTTGGGTAAGACCAGCCGCCATACGGATAGAACGGATTTCTTCTCTTGTAAAATGTTCAGTAGGAAAAATGGTTATAACTGTAACCCTGGCTTTTCCTTTTCCCTTTTCATGATCAATTGCTTGATTAAGTCCGGTCTTGATGTCTTTAAAAACGCTCATAGTGTTATTCTCCTGCTGATAATATAATTTTACCCTATTAGATATGGTATTCAATATGTATATACAATATTTTTAAAAAAGCGCTTGCAAGTATATTTATAAAATGAAACAATATAGACACTTAGTTGGAGCAATCCAATTATAGTCGCCGTCTTTTTGCTTAATAGGCTCACGGCAATACTACCCTGGTAACAGGGTTTTATTTTATAAATAAAAAGACATCCATGTTTCAGGATGTCTAATTGTATTAATCTGGTTCTTTAAACTAAAAGGTGGACAAAATTATTGATGTCCACTTTTTTGTTTATAACTTTGTTATGTTTTAGGCACAAGAAAAGTCCTCGTTATAA
>CADCNT010000017.1 GCA_902802905.1 uncultured Erysipelotrichaceae bacterium
CCTGCTCCCACCTACTTAGGCTTAGCCATTAACCCAAGAAACATAACAATATTTTACTTGAGCAAAAGAAAAACCCTATATTTAGGGTAAAAAAAAGCCTGACTTTCATCAAGCTTTGCTAGCTTTGTGGTGGCCTAGGACGGGATTGAACCGCCGACACGGAGATTTTCAGTCTCCTGCTCTACCAACTGAGCTACCAGGCCGCCATTTATAAAAAAGTTGGCGGACCAGACGGGAATCGAACCCGCGATCTTCTCCGTGACAGGGAGACATGTTAACCGCTACACCACTGGTCCAACGCTCATTTATTATCATAGAAGAAGAAAAATAAATCAAGCAAATTCTTATTTTTTTGTGATTACGAATAATATATTTATATATTAGAAAACCCTACTATTAAGTAGGGCTTCAATTTTATTAGTCTTTTTTCTTAAGATTATTCACATTACCAGCATCAATATCTGTCATATCACTTTCTTTTGTGGATAAGATTTCATTTTCTTCTGGTTCTATTGCTATTTTAAGAAAGCTGGAATTAATATCTTCAATTTTTTTAGGTGCTGATGTAGTTGATTGTGGTTTAGGTGTTGGTTTATCTTTATCACCACTATAAGAATGCTCGGCTTTTTTAGATATACATTTATGGATGATGGAAAGAACTAAGCAAACCCCTCCAGTAGCGACAATCGCCATTAAGTAGATTGAATAATTAAATACTGCAGGAGCCCATAATTTAGTAAAGAAAATCATGAATAACATTAATCCACCACCAGTAAATACTGTTGCTAATATAGATCTCACAATTAAAGAGATTCCTACATCTCTTGGTTCATCTTCATCTTTTCTCACTACTACTTCAAAAGCAGCAAGGATGAGTTTAGAGAATGTAGAAGCGCCCGCAAATAACAAAGTTAATCCAAGCAAAGCCATACTACCATTAAGAATAATTTCTGCAGCCGCAGTAGAACTACTAGCAGCAATTAATGGTTGGAATGTATAGGAAATAGCATTAAACATATTATATGTTCTACCTGCTGCCACAAAGATAACAGCGTAGAACGCAACACTTACTAGAAGCGATAAAAAGCTAATAATCACCTTAAAAACTCTAGAAGCGACACTCTTATTGTCATCAGTGGAGATTCTTATAATCGCGCATATCAAAAATAAAGCGAACGCACATCCTAACATCGCAATTGAGCCATAGCCAATTGTTAAAGCTTGGACTTCATTTGAAGTGTGCCAAATCGCTAATAAAAATGCGACGTAAGAAACTACAGATGTAACAAATTGTAAAATACTTTTAACTAAACTTGTGCCATTGTCTTTACCTGCTAAACCTTGGATGGTTTTAACTAGGATGATAATAAAATTTACAAAGCAAATTATGCCAGTAACAGCGAGAACAACAAAAAAGCCGGCGTTTGGAACAAATCCATTAATAATCTCATCAATTGTTGGATTAGGAATTCCGCCTGTAAACATCGCTTTTAAATATTCATAAGCTGTCATCACTAATGTTTCAGTTGTTATTTCACCAGTAATTCCAGCTGCGGTAATAGTCATTAGCTGAGGCAAGACAAAAGTAGCAAATGTACCAAGTACAAAAATAAGGATTAAAATGCTGGAAATAATATTAAATGCTTTACTTCTATATCTAAGGTCCATATTGTTACTCCTTATTTAGCAAGAATATCTTTGACAATTTCACTAGCAATATAAATGCCCATTGTGGATGGCACAAAGGCGCTGCTAGCAGGAGAATGTCTTCCGTTCTTATTATCAATGATAACATTTTTGCTATCTTCTAGAGAATACACTACTTTTAATGAATCTACATTTTTCTTTCTTAGTTCATGTCTTAGTGTTTTTGCAAGAGGATCATTGCTTGTCTTATATAAATCAGTAATTACAAGTTTTGTAGGGTCTAACCTATTACCGGCGCCCAAGGCGGAAATAACAGGGATATCATTTTCTTTAGCTTTCACTATAATTGCGATTTTAGTTGTAACTGTATCAATGCAGTCAACTACATAATCGTACTCTTTAAAGTTAATTTCCTCTAAGTTTTCTGGAAGGATAAATTTATTAATTGAGCGGACTTCCGCAGCGTTATTGATAGAAATAATACGTTTTTTCATTACTTCTGTCTTATATTCGCCAATAGTGTCATTAGTGGCAATAATTTGACGGTTGATATTAGTTTCATCAACCTTATCAGCGTCCACTAAAGTAAAACGTGAGACTCCGCTTCTAGCAAGTGTTTCCACAACTTGACCACCAACTCCGCCTAAGCCAAAAATTAAAATATTGGAGTGAGATAACTTAGCAAAATTATCTTCCCCAATTAAAGCAATATATCTAGAAAATTGATTATTCATAAATTAGACAGTTAAATCTCCGTCTTTAATCCAATTAAGTTTCCTAAATAATAAATCAATGCCAAACACTAATATAGCAGGAAGGATGATTTGTAAACCAAAAATGCCAACCCAGGTTTGCCAAGCTGTAACTCCCATAGAATCAATGGTGCCAATTTGTCCCACTAATCCAGCGGTACCCATACCAGCACTACTACCTAAACATGATAACTTGAGCCAGCAAGTAGAAACAGGTCCTAATATTGCTGAAGCAATAATTGTAGGTAACCAAATAACTGGTTTCTTTAAGATATTTTTAAATTGAAGCATGGAGGTACCAATGCCAATAGAGATTACTGTGCCAATGGAATTATCTTTTCTAGATTGAATAGCAAATCCCACCATTTGACATGAACAACCAACAACTGCAGCACCACTAGCAAGAATTAAACCTTGATAATCAGCCACATTAGCTCCTGTCGGAATAATAAAGACCATTGCAGCAATAGCAGCACTACTAATAGGAGCGGTAAGTGCCATGCCCATTAATACCGCAACAATAATGCCCATCACAAATGGAACAACTGTGGTTCCGGCATTAACTAACCATTGAATGCCATATGTAACACAGATAGCAGGATATCTAATGCCTAAAGATAGTAAAACACCAGTGGCAACACCAAATAATGGAACGATTAAAATATCGACTGGAGTTTTCTTTCTTAACACTAATTGCATTAACAATGCAACCGAGATACAAACTAGATAGATAGTTAAAGGATCGCCAATTTGGAATTTAAACGCTAAATGGTCAATAACAGCGTTAGGATTAAAGATGGTTGTGCTTAAAGAAGTACATGCAGCAATTTGACCGACTGCGGCAAGGACAATTGTTTTTAAAGGACCAAATTTTAAAGAAATAGCAATACCCACTCCAATACCAGCACCTGTAATACACTGCAATATTGTTGATATGCCTATCCAGTTATTAGTGTCGGTTTTATGTCCATTGAACAAATGGAGCATGAATTCACAGAACTTGCTAGTTTCTGCACCATAGCCAAATAGTTTTCCAATTGTGGCAAATATGGTACCTACAATTAAAGTAGCGAATAATCCATACGCCATCCCGTTAAGGGTTTTCATAAAAAAGTTTAAAACTGGTTTTTCTTTCATATCGTTATAATTATAAGAATTATAGTTTAAAATTCAAATAAAAAACCTCTACCTTATGCAGAGGCTTGAATTCATTTACTTTGAAGCTTAGTTTCTAGCAATGATGAATCTGTTATGGAAATTGCAAACATATTCAACACAATGTTTGTTATCATTAACAGGGTATTCATCTTGGACTTGTAAACTATAGAGAGCATGGTCCTCATAGTACTGAAACATATAGTTGATAGCTTCATTACGTGAGGCAAACATTGACCTTTTAAGTTTAACAGGTCTACCTTGAACAATGGCTTCAAGGGTATAGTATTTCATTTGTGTTACCTCTCTTTCTATTGCCTTTTAACGTCTTGCTTAGGACGGTGAATGAGGTATCACCAATGAAGAATACATATTGTAGTCTCTTTTTTAACAAAGTCAATAGATCGATAAAAATATTTTATCTACATAAGTAGATAACTTTAATTTTTTTCTAAAAATCGTATTTTTTTATATCTTTTTTTAATCAAAAAAAGCTCTTACCAAGAGCCTTTATATCCAACACCATATTCTTTGGTGTAATAATCTATGCGTTTTGAGTTGTTATAAATCGGTGGATATATATTATCTTTAGGATTGATGCCCGCAAGCTCACATACACGAGCGTGTACACGTTTAGTAAGATCTTCTTCTCTAGCGGTCATGTTTAATATTTCTTTATTAGGATAGATTGGTTCACCAATATTGATGGTGATTTTTGCAGGTTGCTTAAAAATCTTTTTTCTTATCCATGATGGCTTACGATAAGAATAGCCAATTGGAATTACTGGCTTATCAAATTGCGCCGCAAAGAAACATGCTCCTCTTTTAAAAGGTCTAATCGGAGCGTAATATTCCCACATACTTCCTTCCGCATATATTTGTAACCAACCATGGTCTTCTTTTAAAAGCTTTTCTACAGCTTTAAAATAAGTCATTGTGGCGCGATAGTTATTTTCCGGAATTGGAATACCGCCACTCATTCTAATTAGTTTTCCATTTTCTCCATTGATATTAGGTGCCCATACAAGAACATAAGGATGATAAGGTAAGACCACACTCATAAGAGTCATATAATCCCACATATGGACATGGTTAGAAACACTAACGACACCTTGTTTAATGACATCTTTATAAATCTTTAGGTTTTTTCTTCCTTTTATTTTTAATCCAATTCTGATCCAATCAATCGGATAGGCAATAATAAAAGAAAAGAAGCGGAACCAGAATCTTTTAAACTTAAAAGACTTAGAGTTATCAACATAAGGATATTTATCATCAAAGATGATGCCTCTATTCTTTTTGACATGAAGATAATGAGAACCAGTATCTTCTGGATAAGGGAACTTATTAGTTTTTGGATCAAAATACATACACAAAAATTATGCCACAAAGGAGTAGTTTTAGAAAGAACTAAAAGTGATGTATAATTTTATTAAGATGGATATTGAAATTGAAAGATTACAACATTTAATTGAATCCGCTTCCAAAATTGTCTTTTTTGGTGGAGCAGGTGTTTCCACTGAAAGTGGGATTAAAGATTTTAGAAGTAAAGATGGATTATATAGACTACATTCTAAATATGGTAGACCATATGAAGAAATGTTATCTCATGACTACTTTATGTCACACACCGATACATTCTATGAATTCTATAGGGAGTTCATGATTAATAAAAGCGCTAAGCCTAACGCTGCTCATAAGTTTTTAGCAGAGTTAGAAAAGAAAAAGAATTTAGTGGTCATTACCCAAAACATTGACGGCCTCCACCAAATGGCGGGATCTAAAAATGTTTTAGAATTACATGGTTCTATTCACCGTAACTACTGTATGAGATGTCATGAATTCTTTGATTTAGATTTCATTGAATATGCTGAAGGAGTTCCTACTTGCCCACATTGTGGAGGAGTAGTTAAACCAGATGTTGTTTTATATCAAGAAGGATTAGATTCCGCAGTTTTAGATGCATCTATCAGAGCGTTGTCTCAAGCCGATTTACTAATAGTTGCCGGAACTTCTTTATCCGTATATCCTGCTAGTGGATTAATAAGGTATTATGGCGGAGAAAATATCGTTGTCATCAACAAAGATAAACTCGATATTCACTTTGGAAATCTATTAGAAATTAATAAACCTGTTGGAGAAGTATTTTCTCAAATCAAAATTTAAGGTAAAATATCTCTAATGTTTGATAAGTATCCTCGATACAATATGATGAAAAACCCTAACCGTCCAAAGTTAAGGTTTTTAAGTTATTTACTCGCGTTACCAGATGTTAAGAAACATAAATTGAAGGTAACTAAAACAAATATGAAAGGTATTAAACCTCCATATATTCTTTTAGCTAACCACAATGCTTTCTTAGATATTAACGTGATGTCCTATGTGACATTCCCTCAACTACTTAACTATGTCATCGCTATCGATGGATTTATCGGAAGAGAAAAACTATTAAGACATATCGGGGGAGTTTGTAAAAGAAAGTTCACCACCGATGCTTATTTAGTGAGACAAATTAAATATTGTTTAGACCATAAACGCGTGATGGCGATCTTTCCAGAAGCTCGTTATTCTCTTTGTGGCACTACAGCAATCATTCCTAGTTCCTTATCTAGACTTTGCACATATATGAAAGTCCCTGTAGTGATGCTTAGAATGCACGGACACCACATCAATTCTCCTTTCTGGAATTTAACAGATAGGAAGGTTAAAGGTGTAGAAGCTGAATTATTCCCGATTATCGCTAAAGATGAAGTTGGAACTTTATCTGCTGAAGAAGTTAATAATAGAATTCAAGAAGCCTTCAAATATGATGAATATACTTGGCAAAAAGAAAGAAACATCCAAGTCACATATGAAGGAAGAGCAGAGGGCCTGCATAAAGTTTTATATAAATGTCCACACTGCGGTAAAGAATATCGCATGAACTCTAAAGGCATATTTCTTTACTGTGAAGAATGCGGTAAGAAATGGGAATACACCACTTTAGGTGAGCTAAAAGCGACTGAAGGCGAAACTGAATTCTCTCACATTCCTGATTGGTATGAATGGGAAAGAGATGAGGTTAAAAAAGAAGTGGAAGCTGGCACTTATAAATTTGAAGGTGAAGTCCATGTCAGCATGCTTCCTAACTGTAAGAAATTTATCCCAATTAGTAACGGTTATTTAGTGCACGATATGAATGGATTTAAACTCACCGGAAAATTTGAAGGCGAGAAATATGAAGTAGTTATTCCTGCAACATCCACATATGGAGTTCATATTGAATATGAATATTTAGGTAAATACGGAGACTGTGTTGATCTTAATACACTTGATAATACATACTACACATATCCGCACGGAAGAGACTTTGCGGTCACAAAATTCTCATTAGCGGCAGAAGAATTATTCAAATACTATCAAAAGAAAAGAGAAGCGAAATAGTTGCTTCTCTATTTAATAACATAGTTATTATCCTTTGCGATATTCCTCGATTGGATTAGGAATATTGTATTTTTCTAATAGAGCTTTTTGTCTATCAAAATATTTATTAAACTTTTTGAAATATCCTTTTGTGTTGTGGTTGATATACTCTGGTTCCACTTCTTTATTTTTCACTAAGGAATCAAATAGGAACGGCTTATTAACTTTCCATGGATTCATAAAGCCATATCGGAAGGCATCAGTTGGACAATACATCGCACAGCGCATACACATCGCACACTTAGTGGCCTTCAATCTGATATTGCCTTTTTTGTTGATATATACCGCTCCACAAGGGCATTCTTTGATACATCGATGACAATCTATACATTTCTTTTTATTGACGCTGACAAATAAGCAGTTAAGTTTAGGAGCAATCCATTCAATTCTAAGTAAGAATGATAAGACCACATGCCAAGGAGCGTACCATAACTTCTCTGGTTCATTATTTTCCATTTCTAGTACATACACTTTAGTTAAAGCATCTAGATATAAATACATTTGCTTTGCGATGGAGTCTTTATATCTAAACATGATGTTATATGGCATTAAGAAATGCTTTTCAGCGTATAACTCAAAGTTTCTTCTTTTGAGTTTTAAATAGATATGATAGCTGGATGCATTATTAAAGCAGAATGGTTCTCCAGATACTTTGAAGATAAAGTATTTTTTCTTCTCTTTAAGTTTAGGAAGCTTTTTGATGAATCTACAGAAAGCTTCAGGAACATTAAAAGCGTGAATTGGATAGCCAAATCCCACTAGATCATATTCATTAATGTCATAGTTAAAGGGAACATCATGATGGTAGATATAATAATCTACTTGATGCCCTAACTCTTCATAATGCTTTTTAATAAACTTACCACATAATGTGGTATGTCCACTTCCAGAAAAGGAAATTAATAAGATTTTCATTAGTCAACTGGATCTGGAATTTTATGTCCAAAGTATTTAATTTCTTCTTCTTCGCTTAAGTCGCCTCTCATACCTAAGAGTTCGACTTCGCCTTTATAAGAGGCTACTGACACTTTGACTGAATCAAAGATAGCGGCTTTAATATCATCTTCTTGTACACCCAAAGCCTTTGTTTGGGTGTTATCGATAAATAAGTTAACATTCATAATGGCTGGTAAATATTTGACATCTAAGCCACTTTCAATGCCTTTTCTTTTATATTCTTTGATGGTTTTACCTAAGCCCATTTTCATCATCCAGGCAGGTACACCGACGATTTTTCTATTTGGACCCATTCCACGCGCATCATAAACGATCTTGAGGAATTCTTTCCAAGTTAAGTTATACATACCGATTGGCCAAGCATGGAATCCTTTATATTCGTTTCCAAGTTTTTCCGCAGCGCCCGCAATAGTTTCTGCCACTTGTCTCACGGTTAACATTGCAGTACCACCTTTTGGATACATAGTAAAACTAAGTTTATCCATAGAGGAGATTTGTTCAATTAAGATAGTCCACACTGGTTTAATACCTTCCAAGGTACCAAAGATATATGGGAGTTCAAGAACACAAGCATCGAAATTTTCATCACACATGGATTTCACAACTTCTTCTTGATGGACTCTGGCTCTAATATAAGGGTTTCTTTCAAGTAGGCCTTTAGGCATTTTCTTACTTAATGGATATTCTTCTCTATTAAGCATGGAGAAATAGGAACCTAACACCACTGCTTTTTTCACACCAACTTTTTTGGCGATTGGTAAGATTCGTTTAAGTGGTTTGATATTGAATTTTTCATACCAGTCATAAACTGGATGAGGTCTTTCATCTCTTTCATCAATTCCACTAGCAAAGATAAAACAGTCGCAGCCTTTGAGCATCTCTTCTAACTCTTTAGTAGATTTTTTATTTATGTCATAAAGTTCTAAATCCATTTCTTTTGGAAGTGGGCATCCTGTAGGAATTGGAGGTAAGGCAATAGCCTTCACTTCATGACCTCTTTTAATTAATTCTTTGGCAGCGTTACATCCAAGTAAACCAGTGCCACCAACTAAAAATACTTTCATAATTACTTATCCTTTGTTCTTTAAAAACAAAGTTAGCACATTATATTTATATAAAGCAAGAAAAAGAGTGTTTGCATTATCGCAATCTCTCTTTTTTAAATGTTTGTATCTTATTCCACTGTTACACTTTTAGCGAGATTTCTTGGTTTATCTACGTTAAGACCTTTGGCTAAAGATACGTAGTAAGCAAGATAGAACGCTACAGAAGAGATAGCAACACTTGATAAGTAATATGCATAATCATTAACAACGATGTTGTCTTCTTCTTTGGCTAAGAATTTAGTGCTTATCTCATAAATGATTGCGCCTCTCGCTCTCACTTCTTCAATATTGCCTCTCATGCTACTAGCGGTTTCTGGATCGGTAATAAATACAATTACAGGTGTGCCTTCTTCAATTAAAGCAATTGGACCATGTTTAAGTTCGCCTCCAGGAACAGCTTCACTATGGATATAGCTTACCTCTTTAAGCTTCAAAGAAGCTTCCAAAGATAAGAAGTAGTCAAATCCTCTTCCTAAATAGAAGATGTTGGTTTTATCTTTGAGTTCTTCAGCGATGGCCTGAATACGAGGCTTGTAGTTATTTTTGATGTCTCTAACAATTTTTAAGGCATCTTTTAAGTCTTTGATTACTCGCTTGTTGTTGTTAAGTGAGGCGGCGAGTAACGCTAATAAAGCAGTTTGCGCGACATACGCTTTAGTAGATGCCACAGACACTTCAATGCCAGCGTGTAATAATAAAGAATATTGGCAGTTTCTATCTAGAGTAGAGCCACCAGTGTTAGTTATAACTAAACAATTTAAGTTATGCTCTTTAATAATCTTTAAGCAGTGAATTAAATCTGCAGTTTCTCCAGATTGAGAAATGAGGATGATAAATGGTTTTTGTCCTGGGAAAGTTGGATGGAACGCCCACTCCGAAGCGATAAATCTAGAGGCGGATTGACCAGCATCTTCAAAATATCGTCCGCCTACTAAAGAAGCGTGATAAGAAGTACCACAAGCAATAAAGATGATATGGTCACTTTCCTTTAAAGATTTGACGAGGTTTGGATCAAATTGGAATTCATCATCGACGTAGTAGGTATCGATGATTCTTTCTACAGTTGGTTCAATCTCCTCAATTTCTTTAAGCATATAGTGAGGATAGCCTTTTAAATCATGAGAAATGGCTTCAATATCCTTATGGATATATTCTTTGCTCACTACTTCACCAGCTTGATTATAAATAGTAGCGTCTTTATTAGATAAGACACCATATTCATTATCGTCTAATTCAATAAATGTATTGGTGAGTTCAATCATTGGTGAAGCATCAGAAGCCACTAAATTAAAGTTATTTCCTTTACCCACAATTAAAGGGGATCCTTTTTTCATCACATATAAGTGATTAGTGTCATCAGGAGTAAAGACCACAAAGGCGTAATTGCCTTTTAATAAGTCCATTACTTCTTTAATGGATTTAAGGACATCTTTATTCTCTAGATAGTGATATTCAATAAGATTAGCAACGATTTCACTATCGGTGTCTCCATAAAATTCATATCCCTTTTCTAAAAGAAACTTCTTTAGTTCCATGAAGTTTTCAATCACTCCATTATGAACTAAGCAGATGGCTTTATGATTTGATAAATGTGGGTGAGTGTTTTCCTTGTTAGGAACACCATGTGTGGCCCATCTTGTGTGGCCAATCATGATATTGGATTTGATTCTATTAGGAACAATATCCATAAGATGTTCAACACTGCCAACATCTTTGATGATTTTTAAGCCATTATCAAAGAAGGCTACTCCAGCGGAGTCATAACCACGATAATCTAAAGTTTTAAGTCCTCTAAGGGTATAGCCTCTAGGTTCTTTCAGGCCAATTGCCCCCACTATTCCACACATCAATTATTACCTCTCTAGATATTTTTGCAGCTCAAATTCTGAAACTGTTGTGTGATAATCTTTCCACTCTTTTTCTTTAGCTTCAATATATTTATAAAATAAATGATCTCCTAATACTTCTTTTAAGATTGAAGACTTCTTAAAGTCTTTGATTGCAGAATGTAAAGTTGCTGGTAGGCATTCAATTTTTCTATCAGCGATTTCATCTTCGCTTAAAGAGAATAAGTTATCAGTGACTGGGGCCACCATATCCTTTTCTTTGATGTTTTTAATGCCGTCAAGTCCACAAGCAAGTATACCTGCTAAAGCAAGATAAGGGTTGGCACATGGGTCGACATTTCTAAGTTCAGTTCTAGTAGCCGCACCTCTAATAGCAGGAATTCTAATTAAAGAACTTCTGTTAGCATCACTCCAACAAGCGTAGATAGGTGCTTCATAGCCGCTAACTAATCTCTTATAAGAATTAACGATTGGGTTAGTTAATAAGCTTAATTCACGAGCGTGATTTAAAATACCGCTCACCCATTTTTTACACATAAGTGATAATTCCATATCTGCTTTTGGATCATAGAATAAGTCACCTTTGTCTTTATTGTATAAAGAACAATTAGTGTGCATGCCGTTACCTGCTTGTTTGTTTAAAGGCTTTGGCATAAAAGATGCTAAGTAACCGTTTTTTCTAGCCACTACTTTTACTACTTGCTTAAATGTTTGCACACGGTCACATGCACTCACAACATCAGAATATTTGAAAGTGATTTCATTTTGTCCAGGGCCAACTTCATGATGGGAGGCTTGTACTTCAAAACCCATGCTTTCAAGCATTAAAGAGATTTCTCTTCTAATGTTTTCTCCACCATCAAATGGTGATAAATCAAAGTATGATGCTGCATCACTAATTTTAGTAGATGCACTTCCATCTGGATTTAATTTGAAAAGATAGAATTCTGGTTCAAAACCAACATACATGGTTTCAATGCCTTCTTTGTTCATCTTTTCAACTTGTTTCTTCAAGATGTAACGTGGATCACCAACAAAAGGTTTCCCGTCAGGCATATAAACATCACAAATGAATCTTGCCACTCCTCCGATAGAAGAATCTTCAAATGGTAAAACTAAAAACGTATCAATATCTGGATGCAGATACATATCAGCTTCTTTGATTCTCACAAACCCTTCAATAGAAGAACCATCGAACATGATTTTATTATTTAAAGCATCATCTAATTTGGAAATTGGAATTTCCACAGCTTTAATATCACCTAACATATCAGTGAATTGTAATCTGATATAAGAGATTTTCTTTTCTTCAATTATTTTTCTAATATCATTCTTGTTCATAAAATTTCCCCTTTAGAAAAACACGCAAATATTTTGCTCTTAGAAGAAAATAATTGTCAACACTTTTATATGTAAAGTTTTGTTTACATGCCTATTTTTCAAATCTTTTTAACAAAGTTAAATAATAATAGCAAACTATATGTTAATTTCACTAACTTTTTAATTTATGTCCCTTTAAAAAAATGGCCCCGATTCCGGAGCCACTTTTGTTTAATCATTTTTAGAATGGTAAATCACTATCATCAACATCGAAGGAACCGAAACTGGTTTGAGTGTTCCTCACTCCTGGAGTTGGATTCATGAAGTAAGGGCAATACCTTAATGTTGCGTTGTGATCAAAGTTATCCACTACATCTGGTGGAAGCTTAGTGTTTTTGCAAGATAATGCAACTTTATTAGATCTAGTTCCAATAATCGCATTGCAGTTATCTCTGCTATCAAAGACTGGATTACCTTTTTCTACTTCAATCTTTTCGATATTGAAGCACATCTCAAATACACGAGATTCAATATAAGTTACGTTCTTTGGAATAAATACCTCTTTAACACCTTGATTGTTATAGAATCCAGGGAACGCTAGACGTTTAACAAAGTTAGGAATCTTACTTGCGTCTAAACCAAACATTAAAGCGTCATTAACTGGATTAAAGATGATTCCGTCTTTTTCAACATACAAAGGATGATCTTTAGAAATCTTAACATCCACCAAGTTTTCTTTTTCCATCATTCCAAGTTGGCTTAAATCAGTTAAGGAAGCAGGAATAAATAAGTGCTCTATGTTATCTCTAGTTAACGCAGAAGCCTTAATAGAGGTAACTCCTTCAGGAATATTTGCGTCATCCGCTAAGTAAACTAGCTCTCTTCCATGGATATCAAATAACGCAGTATTCTCTTTGTTTGTTTTGAAGAACAAGTTGTCTTCATCAACAAAGATTTTATTTATCTTTGCATTATAAGCAAATTCAGGAGAGATATAGAATAAATTCTTGCCAATATAAAGTTCATCAATTGTAGAATAGGCAAAGCAATCGCCTAAAGATAACATGCTGTCTTTAAGAACAACTTTTTCAAAGTAGCGAGCATTATAACAACCTCTAGCAATAGAGGTATGTTCAGATGGTAATAATGCTTTATTAGTTGTGTACAAGATGCCTTTGTTTTCTAAAGACATAAGGTAGCCATATTCAGACTTGAAGTACTTACTACCATTTTCAACTTCTATTTCTTTAGCGGTAAATTCATATAGTCCAGCTACTTCATTTACTGAAGCAGGAATACTCAATTTCGCGACGGAAATCCCGCGGAATGCATTTACAAGTATCTTTTCTAGGCCACTATTTAAGGTGATTTCTTTCACATTAACGCAGTCCGCAAAAGCACTTTCGCAGATATATTTTAAAGAATGCGGGAAAGATAATTCGCTTAAACCAGTACATCCTTCAAATGCAGAATCAGATATAATCGCTAAAGATCCAGGGAAATTAATTTCTTTTAATTTCTCAACTTGGAAGAATGCATATTTAGCAATTTGCTCTACGCCTTGAGGGATGCGTGAATTTTTACAACCAAGTAGTAAAACTTTATGTCCATCTGGATCTAAATAAGTAACAATATCAGAGTCTTCATCACTAAAGACAGAATTGTTCTTGTCTACGTTAATATTTTCAATATCACAGCCTGCAAAAGCACCATTGGATAGTTGCTCTAAGGATGATGGTAAGTAAACATAATTAATAACTTTGTTATTAAAGAATGCTGCTCTGCCAATATATTTTAATCCTTCATTAAAGGCAGGAACTCTTAAGAATTCACAGCCGTAGAAAGCTTCATCTGCAATCTTTTCAAGTTCTGGAGGTAAGCTGATTCTTTCTAAAGAAGTACAGTTTTTAAAGCATGCGTTAGGAACAGTGTCGATTCTTGCATAAGAAACAACAGAATGTAAATTAGTGCAATTTTCAAATGCACTTGCACCAATTACTTCAATTGATTCAGGTAAGCCAATATCTCTTATCGCGCAATTTTTAAATGCACTAGAGCCTATACTTTTTACTCCATTAGGAATGCCGACAATTTCCAAGTCCTTGCAGTTTAAGAAAGCTTCAACAGCAATCTTTTCCACAGATTCCGGAACATCAACCTTTTGAAGTCCACTATTTGCGAAAGCATTATAAGGTATTTCTTTTATGTTTTTAGGCAAAGTAACTATTTTCAAATTAGTTGTGAAAGCAAAGACATTTTGGCCAAGCTTTTCAACATTCTCAGGCAATTCAATCTTTTCTAAAGCAGAACAACCTTCAAATGCACAGTTAGAAATACCTTTTAAGGTGTTTGGCAGAGAAATCTTTTTCAAACTTGTACAGTTTGCAAATGCAAACATTTCAATGTATTCAAGATAAGCAGGTAGTTCAATTTCTTCTAAAGAAGAACATCCCACAAATGCGCTGCTTGGAATACTATTCATCTCACTATTAATAATGACTTTCTTTAAAGATGTACATCTTGCAAATGCTCCAACCTCAAAATTCACACCATGAGGAATAATTATTTCTTCTAATAGTTCATTTCCACTAAAAGCAGAACGAGAGATAAATTCAACACTATTAGGAATTATTGTATTAGCACTTGCTAATAGCATTTGATTAGATTCACTATCAATAAGTGCGCTACAACCTTCTCTACTATCATAAACGCTATTATCTTTGGCAACTTCAATTTTCTTAAGATGAGAAAAGCAACTGCTTGTTAATATATTTGCCTTAATCTTAAATGTAGAAGGTATATATAGTTCCTCAACATTATCGCAGTCTTTAAATACAGCGCTATCCATTTTTAGGAGTGACTCTGGAAAGATAACCTTTTTAATTGCAGTGTTGGCAAATGCTTCTTCTCCTAAAGTAATTAAAGAGGTTGGCAGTTTGGCTTCACTTAAAGAAACACAGTTTTTAAATGCGTGCTTTTCAATAAAGTTAACAATGCCTAAATCTACTTCTTTAAAAGAAGTACAGCCAATAAATGCACCCTCTTTTACTTCTCTTACTGTTTCAGGAAGAGCAACTTTCTTTAAAGAGTCGCAATACGCAAAAGCATATTTATAAATGGTTCTAACTCCTTGAGGAATTGCGGAATTTTCACATCCTAAAATGAGTCTAGCTTTTTTCACTAAAATAAGAGCGTTACAGTCATCTTCACTGGAGTAAACCATGTTAAGTGGAGCGACTTTAATAGACTTAAGTACTTTAGGTAATCCTAGGAAGGCATCTTTACCAATTTGTTTGACCTTTTCAGGAATGTACAAGTCTTCGAAACTTGTACAGTGAGCAAAAGCGTATTGACCAATTTTGGTTACGCTTCCAGGAATCTCAAACACTAAGTTAGAGCAATTTTCAAAAGCGTGATTGCCAATCTTTGTAATCTTTCCTAAAACATTAACTTTCTTTAAGTTGGTACAGCCAACAAATAACGAATTAGGAATTTCAGTGATTCCCTCTGGTAGAGTGATTTCTCTTAAGGAGACACAGTTGGAGAAAGCACCATCTCCAAGTCTTGTAAGAGAAGATGGCAAATTAATCTTTTGTAACCATTTACACGACGCAAAGCAGTTATTTCCAATTGTTTCCACTCCTTCTGGAATATCGATTGATTTAAGCATTTTGTTCTTAAATGGATAACTTAAAATTTGTTTTACACCTTTATCAACTATGTCTTTGAGTGTATAGAACAAGACATCGTTATAATCAATAATTGATTTGTTGTCTTTAACATTCTTATAGACTTTGTTGTCTTTGCTAATTTCGATTTCCTCTAAACGTGGACAATCGGTAAATGCATCATCTGCTAATTCTAAAACAGAACTAGACACAACCGCTTTAGTTAAGGATGCACAGTTGGAGAAGGCATTTCTTTCGACTTTTAAAACAGTATCAGGTAAGACAGCTTCTTTCAGACGAATGCAACCAGCAAAAGCTTTGCTTCCAATTCTTTCAACTCTAGAAGTTGCTAGGTTGGTTTTTGCTAGTTTTTCATTGTTAGTAAATGCGGAAGCACCTATTTCTTTAACTGATTCAGGGAATGTCACTTCTTTTAGCTGACATCCTTCAAAAGCGGAATCGCCAATTATTTCTAATTCTTCTGGGAATCTAACTTCATCCAAGTAATAGCAGTACTTAAAGGTAAGGCTATTAATGGATTTGATATATGGAGGAAGTTCCACATAATCAATATTTGTATAGGCGAAAGCAGCTTCACCAATATAACGTAAATACGTTGGTAACTTAATTTTGCTAATTCCGGTTCCGTAGAATGCTTTTTTGCCAATTACTTTGAGCTTATCATTAAAAATCACTTCTTTAACGTTACTGTTAAAAGCAAAAGCGTCTTGACCGATGCTATCGACAAAGTATGGAATTTCTACACTTTCTTCTTTACCTAAATACTTCACGATTTCAATCGCATCATTAATGATAAATCCATCAGGGCAAATAACTTTCTTATGAATATTAATTTCAAATTGAGAAGAATACTGTTCAAAATCAGGTATTTCTTCACTGACGCGAGAAATAGATCTCTTGTCTAATTCTTTAGGGTTGAATCTATATGGTTCACCGTATATATTCATGTACTTCTTTTGGAATCTCTTATAAGAAACTTCAGAGTTATACGCTAAATAGGCAACGCGAGATTTGATTTCATTATCCAGAGGATAGCAATGATCTTCATAACTCTTTTGTTTAGCAATTAAGAAAAGCAAAAAAAGGATATAACGTTTAGAGATTGTAATCTTATTATTTACTTCATTTTCTTTAGAAAGGTTGAGTCCTAAATAAGAAATGGAGTTATGAGATTTGAAATCTAATTTAACTTTTCTAGTTTTCTTATCATTGATTTCAAGTTTATAAATAGCGAGTTGTTCTTTGATAAATTCATAGAATTTATTTAATTCCTTATCATCTTCATATTCACTGGACAAAAGGATGTCATCACTATAACGGGAATAATGAAGAAGAGGATGTTTAGCTAAGTATTCAGAAATTGCTAAGTCAAACTTCTTCATGTAGAAATCACTAAGCATAGGAGAAGTGACAAAGCCGATAGATAAAGCACCTTTATAGAAAAGACCTTTAATTGCGTTTTTCCAATCATCATTAAAGTATTCACCGTATTGAGCGAAGAACGATTCTTCGGCGATACTTTCAAAGAAATGATGGATGTCTAATTTAATAAAGCAGTTGGATTTAAGATGGCTTTGTAAAGCATCATAGCATCTAACGCCTTTATGATAAGCGAAAGAGAAGAGACTTCTTTGGGAAAAATTGTTTTTAAACTCTTCGGCAATTTGTTCATGCACTCTTCTTAAAGAAGCACCATAATCACCAAATTTGTTATAAGTAATGATTGTCCTTTCTTTTTTGTTTTTCTCTTTGATGACAAAAGGATAAACATACTTATCAGGATTTAAAATGTAATCCGCTAAGAGGCGGCTTAATCTATTGATATTTCCCATAGGAAAGACCTCCCACTAAAGAAAAAGGTGGTTACTATGCTAACAAGAGCTTCCATCCAGCCCTTATTGAACCCAACAAGGAAGCTTACTGGACTATCAATTAAGATAAACTAACCACCACGATTATTATATATTTATAATCGACAATAAGTTAAGATTTTTTCCTAACTTTTTTATTTTAACAAAATTATTTATAATAATGGCATGTGTTTTAGAGATAGATTCGGATATAGATTAATCACGATGAGGAGTAGTTTCCGAAAGTGGATCAATTGGAATTACTTTAATAAATAAAGTAACAAACGAAGAAACCAATAGAGCCAATATGAAGACAGGTATCTATGGATTTAAAATCAAAATGGGAGAATCCTATCAATTGATTATTACAAGTTCAAAAGCAGTTGGATCATATAAATTAAGGATTGGAAATGTATAGTTTATTGTTTAAACAAATTGAATCAATAATTGACAGAGATATTCCATTAACTTCAAACTTAGCGAATATCTCTGCTTTATTATTTAAGATGGAAAATGTGAATTGGGCAGGTTTTTATCTAACAGATAAAGATAGACTAGTTCTCGGTCCTTTCCAAGGCGAAGTAGCGTGCACTATTATTCCTCTAGGAAAAGGAGTATGCGGCATCTCAGCCTGTAAAAAAGAAACAATCATTGTAGATAATGTTCATAAATTTAAAGGACACATTGCCTGTTCTTCCATTTCTAAAAGTGAGATCGTTGTGCCAATCGCAAAAAACGATAATTTGATTGGTGTCATTGATATTGATTCACCAATTTATTCTAGGTTCGCAAATATTGAAAAAGAGTTTTTAGAAAAGGTTGCTTCTTTGATAGAAGAATTATGTTAGTAACTTTCAAAGTATTTGAAAAATTGCCTGAAGAAGCAAAATTTATTAGAACCACTGTTTTTGTTGATGAACAAGGTTTTATTGACGAATTTGATGAGAGTGACAATAAGGCAATTCATGTCCTAATGATTTTAGACGATAAAGCTGTAGGTACTTCTAGAGTAATTTATTCAAAAGAGCATAAAAGTTACGCAATCGGAAGATTTGCCGTCTTAAAAGAATATCGAAATCAAGGTTTAGGGAATATACTTTTGCAATTCACCGAAAAAGAAATAGTTAAAAGATTTGGCCATATCCAAATAGGTGTAAGCAGTCAAATGCAAGCAAGTGAATTCTACGCAAAAAACGGTTATAACCGCACGGAGCCCACTTATTTTGATCAACACTGCCTCCATGTTTGGATGATTAAACAACTATAAAAATAGCGTCGTAGCTAACGACGTCTATTTTATTTTTTAAGAATAAATTGTTGTCTAGAATTTTTAAGCACTTCTCCACTACCAGTCCAAAGGGCATCTTTGTACCATTGTGGGACTCTATTATCAATTTCTCTTTCTTTTTGTTTGAGAAGATCATCTTGCTCTAATATCTCGCCTTTTCTAGAAAGGAGTTCATCTTTCTTTTTCTTTCTAACAACAGCAAGAGCGATAGAACCACCTAGAGCTAATATACCAACAACAGTAAGAACAACTGCGATTGGCACTTGTGCTGCAGGAAGTGGTAATACTTTAGCAAGAGTAAGAATACCTAATGATAAGGTGATAATAGCGACACAAAGTAAGAGAATAGAAATTGGAGCAAATGGAGATTTATTCATAATTTTAAGAGTTCTATCCATTGCTTCTCTTTCTTTTTTGACTTGTTTCAAATCTTCTCTAACCGCGTTAAGTGAATCGAGTTCTTCACCAACATAAACATCGGCAAATCCAGTAATACGGAAATGCTTTTCCTTAGTTTTTTCGGTCGTGCCATCAGATTTCTTAGTAACAGTGGTTACATATTCATCCATAATGCCAATATCAAAATTAAAAGCACCATTTTCGACAAATTCATTTAATCTTTTAGCAGCGTCGCTTGCATCTTTTGTAAGCATTGCGATAGGTTTTTTATCCATAATTGTTATTTTTTCCCCTACAATACTTTACCAAAATTAGAAACTTATGCAATCTAAAGCAAGCATAACTACAAAACCAAAGATAAAAGACCAGACGCCTAAATGGCCATGTCCTTCACTGGTCATCTCTGGAATCATTTCTTCCGCAACAACATAAATCATACAGCCTGCCGCAAAGGCTAAAGCCCAAGGCATAATCCCTTGAATTTGCATGGCTAAGAATAAACCAAGAATAGCGGCAATTGGTTCCACCGCTCCTGATAACATGCCAAATATAAAGGCTTTAGAAGAGGAACCAGTTTCGCTTTTAATTGGAAGCGACACCACGGCTCCTTCTGGAATGTTTTGTATGCCGATACCAACTGCGAGCAATAAAGCACCCATGAGTAAAGCAGCGTTATTTGGCTGCGAAAGAGCAACACCAAAAGCGATGCCAACTGATAATCCTTCGGGAACATTGTGAATGGTAACAGCGATAAACATCTTAGATGTTTTACTCATTCTTTTGGTTGGTAGACCCTCATCTTCTCCTTCTTTAACATGGAAGTGAGGAACAATCTTATCAATAAGCCATAAGAAGCCTGCGCCAAGCACTACTGAGATAACCACTATAGACCATGAAGGCATATAGGTTACATTTGTCTCTAATGCCGGTTTTATTAGTGAAAAGAATGAAGCAGAAAACATCACCCCAGCGGCAAAACCAATAAATATTTTGTTTAACTTCGGTGAAATATCTTTCTTTCGAATAAAGAAAACAAATAACGCACCTAAAGTAGTACAAACAAATATAAGAGGAATTCCAATCAAAGGATAGACGTAATTAGGCATAAATTATCTCCAACCAAAGAGTTTCTTGACTGCCACCATTCTATCAAAAGAAGTAATGCGATATCCAGTTGGATCCAAAATTGCCTTAAAATCATCAATAGTTAAATTAAGTTCTGTAATCACTACTAATTGGTTTTTTAAGTGGGATGCGTTAGCTTTTTTCACTTTTAGATTCTTTGTGATTGTTTCTTCTACATGCATTTCACACATACCACATCTCATTCCATCAATTCCTAATACATATTTATTCATGGTCAAATTTATTACTCCTTTCCTTTAAATAAAGATGGAGTACAAGTGGCAGCACTCCATCTATCACTAATGATTGTTTTTGCAGTAATTCCGATACTCTTTAAGTAGCTGTCCTTTTTTCTTATGACAGTAACTACAATCACCAGTCGGCAAGTTATGTTTCTTCTTATAGATATAGCTGCCAATAAGATAACCAAATAAGCATAAGCAAAACAGTATAGTGGCAATGGCTAATAGAATCGATACTGCTTGTTCGCTCATATTATTAGGCTCCTAACTTTTGTGCATCCACTTTTTTATTGTGGAAATGGACAATGAATCCTGCGGCGACCGCTAAGGCGATAATACCGACTGTCACTGGGATAGCCCAGGCTAAGGATTCAACAGAGAACATGGACAAGAATGCGTATACAAATGCTGCACCAACATAGGAAGCAACAACCCAGAAGAGCAACGTCCATTTAAATTTACCTTTTTGTAATTCTGCTTTAGCAGTAGCGCAAGCAGCAAAGCAAGGAATGGTTAACATGTTGAAGGTGATAAAGGATATACAACCTTGCCAGGTAATACCAGTACCAGCAATCATCATATAAGCATAGGAAACGCCGCCTTCATCAACTTCTAGTAAGCCTTCATCTAATTGTTGGATGAACGCCATAATTTCATTATATTTTTCTGGAGTGAATAAACTTGGATCAACTTCAAGTTCGAGTTGATAATAGATTTGTGCTAAATGCTCACTTGTAAAGATGTTTGGATCAATTTGACCAGCTTTAAAGGCAACGATGAAGATTGCCGCTAAAGTTAAGAATGTAGCAACGACATTTTCTTTAGCGATAAGGCCAGTAACAGCAGCCACAGCGAAGACCCAACCAAACATACCAATTTGACTACCAAAGCCAAGTGGAGTGAATATAGGTTGAATAAATTGACCGATACTTGCAAGAATAGAACTTGATATATCTCCATCTAAGTATGTCCAATTCCAACCGAAGTTAGATAAAAACCAAATTACAATTGTGGAAGCTAAGATAATTGTGAAAGCTTTCTTCACAAAGTGTTTGGCTTTATCCCATAAATGAATCATTAAAGCTTTAAATTGTGGCCAGTGATAAGCAGGAAGTTCCATGATAAATGGAGCGGCTTCCCCTCTCATTGTGGTCTTTCTCATAACGATTAAGCACACTAAGGCAGCAACAATACCAACTACATACATGGAATAAGTAATCACGTCAGCATTACCAAAGCCAAAGTATTGAATAATACCACCAGCGATCGCGACTAAAATAGGGAGTTTTGCACCGCAAGAGAAGAAAGGAATAACCCTAATAGTCGCGGTCTTTTCTTTTTCATCAGCTAAAGTTCTGGTGTTAATCATCGCAGGAACAGAGCAACCAAAACCCATAATCATCGGAATGAACGCTCTTCCTGATAAACCGAATTTACGGAAAATTCTATCTAAGATAAAGGCAACACGAGCCATATATCCGGTATCTTCCATAATGGAGAAGAATAAGAATAGCAATAAGATTTGTGGCAAGAATCCCAAGATAGCAAATAAGCCAGAGAGAACGCCATCACAAACAAAGCCAACGAACCATGAAGCAGATTCTGGTAATCCAGCGCTCATCGCTCCACCAACAGCGTCGATAATTGCCGAGAATGACATATCAAAGAAGTTAAATAGGATGACACCTGGTGAGTTTATTCCAGAATCAGTCCATATTAATCCTTCATAAATGCTCCCAGCAAATGATGGAGTTACTCCATTATTTTCAAGAATCTTACCTAGGAAGAATAAGTTTTCAGAGAATGTTAAGTGGAAGACAAGGAATAAGATTGCGGCAAAGATTAATAAGCCGAATACTTTATGTGTTAAAACTTTATCAATTCTATCAGACTTGTTTTCTTTAACTTTCTTTTCGCCTTCTTCTTTGTGTTTGGTGATTACTTTGGAGAAATTAGATGAAATGTAGTTATATCTTTCATCAGCGATAATCGCTTCAATGTCATCACCAAAGGTCTCATCTTTAAAGGTCTTTTTGAATTCTTCCACCATTGGGAGAAGATCTTCATGCATTTTGGTTTCAATCTCATCATTTTCCACAAGTTTGATTGCGTGGAATAATGGGTTATCAACTTTTTTACCTTTAAAGGCGATAGAAACATCACCAATTAAATGTTTTAAATCTTTGTTATAAATAATAGTTTTTCCAGCTCTACTTGATTCACTTGCTTTAAAAGCAACTTCCATGAGTTCTTTTAAGTTAGATTCTTCAAGAGCGGAAATTTTTACTACAGGTACGCCTAGTTTCTCTTCTAATACTTTTTCATCTAAAGTATCACCAGCTTTTTCTAAGACGTCCATCATGTTAATCGCGACCACTACTGGAACATCAATTTCTAATAATTGGGTGGTTAGATAAAGATTTCTTTCTAAGTTTGTCGCATCAACGATATTAATGACACAATCAGGTTTCTCATCGAGAATATAGTTTCTCGAGATTACTTCTTCACTAGTGTATGGTGAAAGAGAATAAATACCTGGTAAGTCGATAATGGCGATATGTTCTTTAAGTTTTTTATAAACACCATCTTTTTTCTCAACAGTGACTCCTGGCCAGTTACCTACGTGCGCCGTAGAGCCTGTTAAATTGTTAAATAATGTGGTTTTACCACAGTTAGGATTACCCGCTAAAGCAAAACGTTTCACTTTATTGGTCCTCCTTAACTTCCAAGACCACTAATTCAGCTTCGCTTTTACGAAGTGTCAATTCATAGCCTCTAATCGTGACTTCAAGAGGATCTCCTAATGGAGCTTTTTTACGTAAATAGACTGTTGCCCCTGGAGTCACTCCCATATCAAACAGTCTTCTACGAAGGCGACCTTCACCTTCTACTTTCTTGATTAGGCCAGTCTCGCCTATATTAAATTCATCTAGTCTTTTAAGCATAAATTCCTTCCTTTCTACGCAACTAGAATTTTGCTAGCGATAGAACGATCTAACGCTAGTCTTCCTTCTTTAACAGCGATAACTACGCCGCCGTTAACGGAAGAGATGACGGTAATATAGGAGTTAACTAAAATACCAAGGCTTTCAAGATGCTTCTTTGTTTTTTCATCAAGAAGAATCTTCACCACTTTCATTTCTGTATTTACAGGTGCTAATCCGATTGGCATATTTATGTCCTCCTATTCTAGAGTTAGTTATCGCTAACCATACATATTATATACTCTTAAATATGCGTGTAAAGAAAAAAGTTAGTCATTCCTAACTAACCTTATTCTTTTTATACTGTTTAATTCTTAAAGGAGAACAAAAAAACAGTACCGGCCTATATCGATACTGTCTTTAGATAATTTAAAAATCTACTTTTTCCAGTCGTTTAGAAGATATCTTATAAACTAATAAGTGGAAGAAGAACGATATTAATATAGCGCCTCCAAGGATAGCAAATTGGATGCCAATATGCATATTATTCATAATCTCTAATCCAGGAATAAACGGCAAGGCAATTGTGAATATACCAATATAGGCAACAAATCCAAAGATGGTGAATAATGTGGACATAACAATGGATCTACCTTTTTTATAGTAAATTGGGAAAAAGATCAAATCCGCGATAGCGTAACCAACAACACCAATAGCTAATAGAAGCACAAAGCTATTGAGTCCTAAGCCTGGAATCTTAAATTCATCAGGTTTACTTGCACTTTGAATAACTGCATCGTTAACAAGTCTTGCTAATGGATATAAAGCAGTAAGCAAAACAATAAAAGTCACTTGCATGAGAATCACAGTCATAATTCTTGCTTTGACAATATCTTTCTTTCTAACTGGTAGTAAGACTGAATAAAGTAAATCATTGCTTTGTTGTCCCTTATTAGCGCCCAAGAAAAGAATTGGATAACACGCTAAGATATAGATGAAGCCAACTCCTAGAGGATAAGAAGGAATTAGAAGCATGAATGGGAATAGGAAAATAAATAGATACCACATCGGATGCATCGCTAAGCGAAGTTCTTTATAAAGTAAAGCTTTCATTGTTATTACCCCTTTCTAAGTAAATCATGATTTCTTCTAAATCCGGTTCTCTTGGTTTGATGTTGTTTTTAACAAACACATCTTTATTATCAACACTAATAAGACCTTCAATGTGGTCATCTAATTCTTTATAGGAAATGTATTCTTTTTCTAGTTCTTTATTCTTTGATTTGTCAATGACAAATAAATATGAATTTACGAAGTCTTTTTTCTTGCCTGAAAAAACGATTTGACCGTTATGAATATAGGTAATGTTGCTCGCACATTTATCTAAGTCACTAGTAATATGTGTAGAGAAAAGGATTGCCCGATCACCACTTTTAACGATTTCTCTAAAGATATCTAGCACTTCTTCTCTAGAGACTGGATCTAAGCCTGAAGTTGGTTCATCTAGGATTAAGAGCTCTGCCTTATGCGATAAAGCGATAGCAACAGAATATTTGACCTTCATACCACTAGATAATTCTTCTAGTTTCTTATTTACATCAAGGTTAAATAGCTTGCATACATCCTCAAACTTCTTTTCATCAAAGTTCTTATAGAAACGTTTAGTAACATCCATTAATTGCTTAATTGTGCGGTTTGGATAGTAATTGAGCTCGCTTAAAGCAAAGCCGATTCTTTGCTTATTTTCTAATTCATTCTCAGTCATGTCCTTTTCAAAAGCTTGGATAGAACCGCTTTCATAATGTATTAGATTCATGATGCATTTAAGTGTTGTGGTTTTACCTGCACCATTACGACCAATAAAGCCCATGATTTCTCCAGGTTTAATAGCAAAAGAGACATCTTTTAAAGAGAACGATGGGTATTTTTTATTAACATTCTCCAGTCTTAATATTTCTTCCATAATTATTTATTGTCCCCCATTAAGGCATAAAAAGCATCGGCTTTCATAATCGCTAAACCGCCTCTACTTTTATCACCCATGACCAGTAAAGATTCACCTTCTTTAATATCAAACATTTGTCTCGCTTCCTTTGGAATAGTAATTTGACCTTTAGGACCGACTTTGACACTGACGATAAATCTATCTTCTTCAATTTGTGGTTTCATAATTCTTACTTTTCTTACCTTTCTTACACTATTATAATCCAAATACTATAAAATAAAAGGAAAAACAGTACCGACTTCTATCGATACTGTAGTTATCATCAGGCCTTTTTGGACTATTTTGATACATCCAGGCACTTTTACAAAAATCCGGACAACCTATTTTAGCAGAAGAAAATCACTAATTAATGAAGTGAACCACAAAAGTGCCACACTAACAATTCCAAAACAATTAACTAAACTTGTTTAGAGTAAAATTTACTTCTTGTTAAAATACGGACAAATATCTCTACCTTGTTTAGTCATTAAACCGGCGTTTTCAAGTTCAATGCAGCGCTTTATATTTGTCTCGGTCCAGTTAGATTTTTTCTTTCTTGGTGAAAACCTTTGTATTAGATTTCCATCAATATTTCTTAAAGTTGAATCAATCCATCCAAAGCATAATGCCGCTTTAACTGCGTCATAATAACTCAAAATATCAACGCACTTCTCCGGTTTTTGTCTAGGCACTCTAACAAATAATTCCGTTTCTTTACTAGCGTGATCCTTTAGCCAGGAATACATTTCATCAAAGCTTTTAAAATCAAAATACAAAATATCAGTTTTCACTCACTCATAATAACAAAAAACAGTACCGATTTGTATCGATACTGTAGTTATCATCTGGGTGTATACTGCTTAAGTGATGCAAATCCGCAAAAAATCGGGGGTGCAAACAACTAAAGTGATACACCTATTCCCTAATATTCATTTGAAAACCAGGTGCGTTTACAATCGAGAACATTGTTACAAGCGAAATAAAGAAAAGCACTAACGAAGCAACAAACACAACAATTAAACATAATCTAATTATCTTTAATGGTCTCTTGTTTAAATTCAAAAATGATAGTAGAGAAAGAATTATAGAAAACAACAAGAGCGCAATGTTGATGACCGAAATTGGATTCCCTGCCCTCAAGGTTGCACCAATAATTGATGCATAGCCTGTCACATGAACAGGTGTTGGGTTGTCAGGATAAGATACTGCAGAATAGTCATAGCTACTATATTGATAAAAAGGAATAACTGATAGCAAGAGCAAAATAACACTTATTGAAGTAAAACAAATACTCAAAATCGTCCAATACCTTTGGTTTGTTTTAAAAGATTTTTCTACTATTTCGTTCTTTTCTTCATCAGATAATAAGTCTTCAACCTTCACATTAAAAGCGATAGCTATCTTCTCTAAGTTTTCTTGAGTAGGAAAAGCACTGCCGCTTTCATACTTGGTTATAAGTGTTCTAGAGACATATATCTTGCTGGCAAGATCTTCTTGCGATAATCCCGCTTCTTTGCGGTATTTCTTTATTTTCTCGTTTAGCTCCATTTTGTTATTCCTATTATAAACGAATTTGACATAACATATTTACTTCTAAAACATTTTCCTTCTTTGTTGGAACGAACATACATATAGTGGCTCTTATGACTAATGAAAAATACCTCTGAATAATTTAAGGGATATAGAAATTCTAGATGAATAGTAATCGCATCATCTTTAGATTCGTTTGGTGGCCATCCCATAAATTGTTCATCGATATCAAAATTAACCAAGATATAGGCGCAATCTAAATAAGAATGATACTTTTTATCTACGACCCATGCGAGGTTTTGATAAACACTAGAACTTACTTGCATTTGGGTAATATCTGATACTTCAAAACCCGTGACTTCTTTGAAAGAATAGGTTCGTTGATTACAGCTTGTTAGAAGAAACAATAAAGCTAAAAGAAATGACATCTTTTTCATGTTTTTATAATAAGTCAAATAATGAAAAACACTATGTGAATTGATGTGAATTTGATAATATCGCCATAAGTTAGGAATAATAAAAACCGGAATTTACTACAATTCCGGGATAATATGCAAATGGTTGCGGAGGTGGGACTTGAACCACACGACCTCCAGGTTATGGGCCTGACGAGCTGCCAACTGCTCTACTCCGCGATCGCACCTGGCAGTTCGTCAGTTCACGAACTCTCAGGCATTCCGTAAGTATTTAATTACTTGCGGTTTTTTCTTCTGGCGTTTTCGGATTTGAGTTTTCTTTTCAAACCTGGTTTGAGATAGAATTCTCTTTTCTTCGCTTCTTGGATCGTACCAGCTTTATTCACTTGGCGTTTAAAACGTCTGAGTGCATCATCTAATGATTCATTTTCACGAACAACGACTTTTGGCATGATATTCACCTCCTTGCGTCAACGCGCTTTTATATGTTATATGAATAGCGAATTTTATTCAACCACTTTTTTACAAAAAGAAAAGGACTGTTACCAGCCCTTATAATCATTTTTAATGATTTTAGATAATCTTGGTTCCGTTAGAGGTGCCAATACGATTCGCTCCGGCTTCCACCATTGCGAGTAGGTCTTCATGAGTTCTCACTCCACCAGAAGCTTTAACACCCATTTCTGGTCCAACAGTTTCTCTCATGAGTTTGACATCATGAGCGGTTGCGCCACCAGTAGAGAATCCGGTAGAAGTCTTAACAAAATCTGCTCCTGCTTCTTTTGATAACTTGCAGGCTCTGACTTTTTCTTCATCAGTTAATAGGCATGTTTCAATAATAACTTTTAAGACTAATTTTCCAGCAACTTCTTTAAGAAGTTTAATTTCTTCTCTAACGTAATCGTCGTGTCCGGCTTTAAGCATACCAACATTGATTACCATATCGATTTCAGTAGCGCCTTGAGCGATACATAATTTAGCTTCATCAACTTTTGTTCTTGTTAAGTTCATACCTAATGGGAAGCCAATAACTGTACAAACTTTAACGTCGCTACCTTTTAAACATTCAGCGGCAAGTGGTACATAAGCTGGGTTAACACAGACTGACATAAAGTCAAATTGTTTTGCTTCTTCACAGAGTTTAACGATTTGTTCTGGAGTGGCATCTTGTTTTAAGAGTGTGTGATCAATTAATTTGTTGTAACTCATTTGTTTTTTCTCCTATTCTTCATTATAACAAAAAAGGCCTTAAATTAAGACCTTATTTTGCTTCAGATTTCTTTGAAGATTTTTTGGCAGGTGCTTTCTTTGCAGGTGCTTTCTTTTCTTCTTTGACTAATTTGCCATCTAAATATGTAGCTTTGCCAGCGTAATATCCACATTTTGGACAAACATGGTGAGCTTTAATCATTTCACCACAGTTTGGACAAGTAACTAATCCTTCAACACTGAGTTTGAAGTGAGTTCTTCTCATTCTTTTACGGGTTTTGCTAATTCTTCTTTGTGGGACTGCCATAGTGATATCCTCCTAAGTTTTGCTAGTAAATTATATTCATATAATGAAGGGAATGCAATTTTTTTTAGACATTTTCTAAATAATCTTATTTTTTCTTGATTGTGTCTTACTTTTTGAAAATGGCTTTTACAATTTCTCCCACTTTCGAATCATTTCCAGGAATTTTTACTTCTAAATAATTAGAAGTATGACCAATATTGTACTTGTCTTTATTGTCAAATTGTTCCACAAGGACTTCAACTTCATTATTTACAAACTTGTTTGTATAATCGTCCCAAAGCATGTTTGATAGTTCAATAAGTCGTAACACTCTTTGCTTTTTAATACGTGGATCAATTTGGTTCTTCATCTTAAATGCGACTGTTCCTTCTCTAGCGGAGAATGGAAAAACATGCAATTGATGGAATCCACATTTCTTAATGAAATCGTATGTTTCTTGGAATTCTTCTTCGCTTTCACCCGGGAAACCCACTATCACATCTGTGGTTAACGTCACTTGTGGACATGCTTTCTTAATCTTTTCGATTTTAGATAGGAATTGTTCACAGTTATATTTACGATTCATTCTTTTTAAAACTGTGTCACTACCACTTTGAAGTGGAATATGGAAATGAGTGGCTAAGTTATCTCTGGTGTTAATGAGTTCAATGAGCTTATCATCAATTTCACTTTCTTCTATAGAGGAGATTCTTAGTCTATATAATCCTTTGATGTCGAGGAGATCTTCCACTAAAGATGAGAAGGAATAATCAGTTCCTTTTCCATAGCCACCGACATGGATACCGGTTAACACTATTTCTTTATAGCCTTGATCCACTATTGAGGTTGCTTCTTTTAGGATAGACTCTTTGTCTCTATTTCTTGCTTTACCTCTACGATATGGAATTAAGCAATAACTACAAAAGTTATCACAGCCATCTTGGATCTTGAGGTATGCTCTTACATTTTCAAAGTGAGATGTTAAACCAAGTTCTTCATATTCATAAACTCTTGGATTATTGCTGGTTAAATCAATAGGCTCATCACCTTTTTTGAAGTTATCGATTAATTCGACTATCTTGTCTCGATTTGATGTGCCAGTAATAATATCCGCTTTAATCTCATTTTTAATAAAGTCATGTTGACCTTGAGAATAGCAACCCATTACCACTACAACTGCGTTTGGATAATTGTTAAGTAATTTACGAATATGTTGTCTAGATTTTTGGTCGGCAGT
Organism: uncultured Erysipelotrichaceae bacterium; assembly: GCA_902802905.1. Classification (GTDB taxonomy): domain Bacteria; phylum Bacillota_I; class Bacilli_A; order RFN20; family CAG-826; genus UBA2450. The sequence continues at coordinate 30,426 of CADCNT010000017.1, forward strand.
TGCGGTCACACTACAAGTGTTGATGATAGCGACGTTCGGATTAATATCATCATCTTTATAACCTTTTTCTTTTAAGCGTGAAGAAAGAGCGCTTATTTCATAAGCATTAACTTTGCAGCCTAAAGATATTGTGGTAAATGTTCTCATTTTTCTAATATGTGGGCAATCACGCTCAGTGCATATATGGCCGCAGTTTCGCAACGGTAAATTCTATTTCCTAAACTAATCGGAATGAAGTTAATTCGTTTTAAATAGTCAGCTTCAAAAGAGGAGAATCCACCTTCAGGACCGATAATCACGGAAACTGATTTAGGTGCGCTCTGTATGGTTTTTTCTAAATTTGTAGCTTTACCAGCTTCTAATTCATAAGCAAAGAAATTAACATCACACAAATATGGATTAATCTTTTTAATGCTATCAACATAAATGATTTCAGGTATTACGTTACGGTGACATTGCTCGCTCGCTTCTTTAGAGATTGCCTCATATCTAGCGCTTTTACGTTTGAAGTCATCGTTAGATAGTTTTACTACCGAACGCTCACCTTGGAAGAGCACGACTTTTGATGCACCTAACTCAGTCGCTTTTTGAATCACTAATTCGTTTTTGTCTGATTTTGCTAGTGCGAAGAATAAGGTAACTTCTTTTGGGAGTTCACTATTCTCATTGATTCTTTCTTGAATATGAATAGTTAAAGGGTTAAATGTATCAATAACGGCTAAATAGACTTGATGAGTAACTTTGTCCACTACTTGGATTTGATCGCCACTTTTAAATCTCATGACTTTGCTAATATGAAAAACATCATCTTGGTTAAAGGTGATGAGATTATTTTTAATATCAACAAAATATCTTTGCATAATTAAATTATGAATTCACCATTACCATCTTTTAGATTTGGTTGATAATAAATAATGGCACCAACAACAGCGTTTAATAAATAAATTACGCCTAAAGCGATGAGTAAACTATAAACGACGAATAAATTAACAACAAAGGTAAAAACAAGCGTTATCGCGGCTATTAACGCTAAATTACAAAGTAAATAGATTAATCCAGCTTTCTTCTTATGGATATAGAAAAATGGCATCCCTAAAAAACCCATAGCTAAAAACCAAATAAGGAGTTGTTTCTTTTTGCATGGGCGATAATCGGATGCATATTTATCAGTATCGATGTTGGTAGTAATTTCAATAGTATCGCTACTCATTCCTTCAAAAGGATGTTCAATACCACATCTTGGACAACGGTCCTTATCAAATCTTTGAATTCTTTGTTTACAGTTCCTACAAATTGGCATGTTGATATTATTACACGAATGCGCACGACAAAAAAGAATTAAAAGAAATAATTTTCTTTGTTAGAATTACCTAAGAGGAATAATTATGGAAACAATCAAGTTTTATAACGGGGTAGTCGCTCCAACTTTATCTTATGGTACTTGGCTAATTAAAAACGAAGACGCAGCTAGATGTGTAAAATTAGCCTTAAAACATGGCTATCGTCATATTGATACCGCTCAAGCATATGGAAACGAAGTCGGGGTTGGCCAAGGTATAAAAGAATCCGGCTTAAAAAGAGAAGAGATTTTTGTAACCACTAAAGTTATGGCGGAATACAAAACTTATAAAGAAGCAAAAGAATCTATAGATTATTCCTTGCAAAGATTAGGATTAAGTTATGTTGACCTTTTACTTATCCATTGTCCTCAACCATGGGATGAGTTTAGAGGCGCAAAAAAGTATTTCGAAGAGAATGTTGAAGTTTGGAAAGCTCTAGAAGAAGCCTATAAAGAAGGTAAGGCAAGAGCGATTGGTGTTTCTAACTTCTTAATCGAAGATATTGTAAATATTACAAGCCACTGTGAAATCAAACCAATGGCGAATCAAATCCTTTTACATATCGGTAGCACTCCTATGGATGTGGTTAAGTACTGTCAAGAAAATGATATCGTTATTGAATCTTATAGCCCAATTGCCCACGGCAGATTAGTGGATGATCCAAGATTAGTTGAAATGGCGAAAAAATATAATGTTTCTATTCCTCAGCTCTGTATCAAATACACATTACAGTTAAACACTATCACTATTCCAAAAGCGTCTAGTGAAGGTCACATCAAAGACAATGCTCAATTAGGCTTTGAAATATCGAAAGAAGACATGATTGAACTCATCAAATTAAACGAGATTGATTATGGTGAGGATTCTTTTTGGCCTGTGTTTAGCAAAAAGAATCATTAATTTTTTTCATCAAAGTACTAACTTAGTTAGTAATTGCATAACAAAATAAATTTTTAAAAATTTTTTAGCAAATTTTCGAAAAACTTCCCTCTTTATTATATGAAGGGAGGTTTTAATGTATGCCAAATAATCATGGCAAACTAAAAGAAGACGAAATGTACCTGAGTCTTAATAACAAAAAGGTCGCAAATCTATCACCTAATCTACGCTACATGCTTGAAGAAATGTTTGGTGCTCTAGAAGTTGATGAAGTCATTACTTGTACTCAACCAGAAGAGTTTATCAAACCAGACTTATTGATAACGTACAAGGGGAAACAAATGGGGCTATCAATGAAGTATGGAACAAGCAATTTAATGCATAGCGAGAACATTGAAACGTTTATTCCATTTCTTCGTGGACTAGGTGTTTCGGAAGAAACACTTAAAACAATAGTGCTTTATCAATTTGGCGATGGTACTTACGATGGCACGGGTAAAGTTAGAGTACCTATCGAAGAGCTGAAATATCGTATGATGAAACAAATTAAAGCAGCAAACGATGAACTGAATAGCAATGAAGAACTAATAGTTAAGGTAGCAGAAAGATTAATTTTCCAAGGCGTTAACAAAGATGCTCCAAAGGCTGAAGCCATATATCACGGCGATGTAATGGACGGTGTTATTGTTACTAGACCTCAAATCATTAAACACATCAAACGTAAAAACTGGAATTATTATGACAATTTGCACATTGGGCCACTATTTCTTAAGGCACATGCTAGATACATAGGCAAAGAAGTAGTAAATGAAAAGTACAGAAGAAAAATAGATGCTAGCTGGCCTAGGTTGCTCGAAGACATAACTTACATTTCAAAAACTTATTTTAGTTACACACCAATCTCAAAACGCTCTAGAGAAGATTGGTAGTAGCGTCTAGGGTTTAAAAAACCCTTCACTTTGTGAGCGAAGGGCGTGGTTTCAAATCTGGTCGGGACGACAGGATTTGAACCTGCGGCCTTCTGCTCCCAAAGCAGACGCGATACCAAGCTACGCTACGTCCCGTTAAGCGGCTTGTATCGCTCTGCTTTGAACGATACTTACCTATGTAATTGTTAGCTAAATTGGCGCGCCAGACAGGATTCGAACCCATGACTTCAACATTCGTAGTGTTGCACTCTATCCAACTGAGCTACTGGCGCATTTATTTGCGCTATGATTTTATCACATTCTTTGAATCCTGCAACTCAATGAATGCGGCTGGAGGTTCCAGACGGACTTGAACCGCCGCTCGTTGAGTTGCAGTCAACTGCCTTACCAACTTGGCTATGGAACCACCACAGCGAGAAGTATTTTACCATTCTCATATTTTTCATTCAATAATTAATTAAATTATTTATAAAAAGAGCCAAACCATTAAGATTCAGCTCTATATAGATTATTAAGCAGCTTCTTTTGCTTTGCGTTTTTTACGGATGTTGTTAACCACTAATTTACTAGCGATTAATAAAGCGATAAAGCCCACTACTGCAACAATGATAATAATAAAGATAATTAATGCTGGAACTGGAAGAGGATCACTCTTAAATTCTTCCCACATTTTCATCACGAGTTTGTTGTTTTCACCAAAGTCTCTCATGACTGCACATCTATTGATAGTCTCTTCACTTGGATATTGGGTGAAGAATTGTCTACCAACTGAGATGTTATCATGTTCACTTTGCTCAAATGGATCAGTGGTTTTGTATTCAATGAAATTGCCATCTTCATCATAATAACCACTATAGAGATAGCTATCACTATAGAAAATGGTATCAACATCATTTTCATAATCATCTAATGTATCGTTGAAGAAATAAGATAAATCAACTGCGAGTTCGTCATAGTTTTCATCACTATCAACGATAAGGAGATCACCATAAGTCTTTTGAACTTCAACTGACTCATCATTTAAGATAAACAAGGCATGATTTAAATCAGCAATATCACTAACACTTTCAGGCTCTTCCTTCTCTTCGGTAGGAACAAAGTAGTAAAGCTTATAGTCATCTTGAGCAGCAACATGCTCATCCTTCATGAAATCAGGATAATCAAGGGCAACAAATTCATTATTTTCTTCACTTACTGCGTAAACTTGATAGCTTTCATCGCCGACTTCTTCATAGATTTCATCAGTACGGATATCGAACCAATCTCTGGTGAGTTCAATAATTGAGTCACCACCAATAAATGGAGTGTATCCAGTGTAATCCATGTTCTGCATAGCGTTAACAGGATCAGACATGAAGTTTAAGAACATTAAGGCGAGTTCTCTTCTTTCTTCACTTCTATTAGCGTTCTTTGGCATAACCCAGTTATCAAACCAAAGGTTTGAACCAAGTTCAGGAACTGAGAAGTAAAGTTCACGACCGCCTTCATCTTCAGCTTGATCCATCGCATAGACTGCATCACCACTCCAAGCGAGGTTGATACCAATTTTACCGGTAACCATGTCTTGTTTACCGCTATCAACTTCAAGACCGAAAATGTTTTCTTTTAATACTTTGAGTTCTCCATGTACATCATTTACCACTTGAGCAAATGTTTTATCATCTCTAACTCCGTTAAATAAGTCAGAGAAACGAGTGTAGAATTCATCAAAATCCATGCCAGCGTCATAGGCGCCTTTTAAATCATAGAAATCTTTTTCATAAGTGTGGAGCATACCGGCGGCAAATGTATCTCTTAAGGAGTTCTTAATAGAGATTGTGCCATTATATTTGGTGTTCCATAAACCTGAGTATGAGAACGCCATATCATTAATGACTTCATTCATATCTAATTTAGAATATGCTTCATATTCAGGATTGAATAAGATACCTAATGTACCCCACATATAACTCTTTTTGGAGCAGTAATATTGTCTAATCTACTTCTAATGACTTCAGAAGCATAGTGAACGTAATTAGGGATTTTTTCTTCTCTAGTTTCACCTTCTCTTAAAAGAGGAATGATGAGGTCATCAGAAATCATCTTTTGCACCATATAGTCAGAAACATTGATTAAATCATAATCAGATTTACCAGTTTGTAATTCACTATAGAGTGTTTCGTTAGTGTCACTTGTGTCATAGACAACATCGACATTCGCATATTTAGCGTCAATCAAACCTGCTTTAGCTTGTTCTTTAATAAAGCGTTTGAATTGTTCAACCATGTCATTGCTTGGGTCTTCTTCATCAAGATAGATGTAATCCTCAGAGTTAATGATTTTGAGGGTAAATTTATTTGATGCTTCGTTACTTCCACAGCTTGTAAGTCCGCTTGCACAGCAAAGGATGATTGGTGTTAAAATCAATGATTTTGAAATCTTTTTCATTACACAGCCCTCCTATTTGCTCTACTAGCTTTCTTATCTTGATTGTGTCTATAGAGTGTAATAAGCACCACTGCTAATACAACCGCGATAAAGATAATTGTAGTTAATGCACGCATTTCTGGTGGAATTGGTCCTTTCTTAATTTTGGCTTGGACTAAGGTTGATAAAGTCTCAATGTTTTTATTGCCAGAAAGTAAGCCAGCGCCACGAGTAAACGCAGTAACAATAAAGTCATCCAAGGATAAAGTAACAGCGATTAAGAAGCCAGATACAACACCAGGCATAATGCTTGGGGTAATGACTTTCGCTAAGGCTTTGCTTGGGGAAGCGCCTAAGTCTAAGGCAGCTTCATATAAGCTTGGGTCCATTTGCTGTAATTTTGGTTTGACGTTGATATAGACAAACGGAACTGATAAGCAGCAATGGCCAATTAATAAAGTCCAGAAGGAGAAGATATAAGAATCTCCACCCATGGCAGCGATAATTTTGCCAATGAAGACAAACATAACTGTCAAAGAGAAAGCGACAACAATTTCGGCATTAACAACAGGAATTTGAGTAGTTAAGTCAATTGTGTTTCTCCACCATCTCTTGGAATAGAAAGCTCCGATTGCGCCTAATGTACCAATAATAGTACTAATAGCGGCAGAAATAAGAGCAATCAAGACAGTGTTGCCTAAGGCAATCATGATATCTTTGTTTTGGAATAATCTTGGATATAAGTTCCAAGAGAATCCAGACCAAACACCAATATTGACGGACTCAGTGAATGAGAACGCAATAAGAATCAAAACAGGAAGGTACATAAGGATCAAGACGAGCCAAATGTAGCTTCGGCCTAAAATCTTTCTTACCATGATCCGCCCTCCTTCTTCCCTTCTTTAGAAGTTTTTTGAGAAAGGAGCATTGTTAAAGCGATGAGCACTAACATGACTAAAGCCATGAAAGAGCCATCATGCCATGCCTTATTGGTGAACTCTAATTCGATGTAGTTACCAAATAAGGTAATCTTTCCTTCTGATAAAGTATCAGAGATAACATAGCTAGACATTGTTGGCATAAAGGTCATTAAGAATGCAGAAACAATGCCTGGAATGGATTGAGGAATAATGTTTTTGAAGAATACTTGAGCCGGGTTTGCGCCTAAATCTCTAGCAGCTTCAATTTGTGACTTGTCTAACTCAATCATTGTGGAATATAAAGGCAAGATAACAAATGGTAAATAGTTTTGTACCATACCAATTAAGGTAGCAATATAAGGATATTTACCACCATTAAGCCCCATCCAAGTTAATAAGTCACGAGTAGCACCAGTTCTTAACACGAAGTTAATCCACATAGGTGCGATAAATAAGGTAACAAACACTGCGCTTTTATTAATTTTCTTATCCGCTAAGAAGTAAGCAAGAGGATAACCAATAAGTAAGCAGAGCAATGTTGTCATTGTCGCGATAAATAATGAGACAAATAAGACATTCCATTTACTAGCGCTGGTGAAGAAATTAATTAGTGCTTCTGCTGAGCAGGAGATATATTTCACACCAGTAACTGGGTCAGTGTATTCATAGGTGAAAGCATAGAACATGACAATCCCTATCGGCACTAAAATGAATAGCACTAAAAAGACGACATATGGAATGCACAAGTACTTTCTTTGTAAAGAGAAGAAGCGACGAGTCCTGGCTTTTCTATTAGCCTTTTTCTCGGACTGTGCATTACTTGACTTCATATTTTGCAATATTTCCTTTCAAGGTGAGAGTAATCTTTTCTGGTTTGACAATAACGGAAACAAGGTCACCTTCATTCCAGTTATCTTGGGTATCAACCACAAAGTCTTCCTCTTCAGCGGTTCTCACTAACACTTGCCAGTGGTCACCGATATAGATGGTAGAGATAATCTCACCATTCGCGTTACCATTATCATATCCATCTACGATTTCAATATCGCCTAAGCCGATTTCGGCGATGACATCCGCGTCATCTAAGTCATATTTTTTGCCATCTGCAGATATTAAATAGAGTTCATCATCAACATGAGATCCTTTTAATAATTGCGTGACATCAACTTCGAATTCTGCATCAGAAATAATAAGTTTGTTGTTTTTATCAAGCCATGCTTCTGGATAGAGGTTTTTAGTTAACTCTTTCTTCATGATTTGAATGTTGGCTGGTTCTACATCAATATAAACTGTAGAGTCTAATTCATAATCTTTTGTAGATTGAGCCACCACTTCTGATTTACCAACTTCCAAAACATATTCATAATGCATACCTTTGAAAATTTTATTAACAATTTTGCCAGATAATTTAGATAAATCTAAACTACCTTTGACAACAGTCATTTCTACATCTTCTGGTCTAACAACGACATCAACTTTTTCGTTGAGTGGGAAATCATCGACACAGTCAAAGACATGGTTTAAGAATTTGACTTTGAGTTTGCCGGTCATAGTAGCGTTATATATGTTACTTTCACCAATAAAGTTAGCAACATATGCGTTAACTGGCTCATTGTAGATATCAATTGGATTACCAATTTGTTGGATTTCTCCACCTTTCATAACCACGATGGTGTCTGACATAGTCAAAGCTTCTTCTTGGTCATGAGTAACATAAATAAAGGTGATGCCTAATTTTTTATGCATATCCTTTAATTCAAGTTGCATTTCTTTTCTCATTTTAAGGTCAAGAGCACCTAAAGGTTCATCTAGAAGCAAGATTTCTGGTTCATTAACAATCGCTCTAGCAATGGCGACACGTTGTTGTTGTCCGCCTGAAAGAGTTGAAATGTCACGTGTTTCAAGATCTTCTAAATCGATAATCTTTAAAGCACGCATGACTTTTTGGTCAATCTCTTCTTTTGTGTACTTACGATATTTAGTAACCGTTTCCCCATTGCGGTTAGTAACTTCGTAAGGAATCTTTTTAAGTTTTAAGCCAAATGCAACATTGTCATAGACATTCATGAATGGAAATAATGCATATCTTTGGAAGACAGTGTTGATTGGTCTTTTGTGTGGAGGTATACGGGTGATATCCTCACCATTTAATAAAATTTGACCACTAGATGGGGTTTCAAAACCCGCGATCATTCTTAAGGTTGTCGTTTTACCACATCCGGAAGGTCCTAAGAAGGTGACAAATTCACCTTTAGTAATATCAAGGTTGAAGTCACTAACGACAGTGTTACCGTCATAGACTTTGTTCACACCTTGAAGTGAGATAATACAGTTTTCTTTCGCCATAAGTTATCCCTTTCCTTTCAAAAAATCAGTGAGAATATTTATTCAATATTTCGCAAAAAAATATATAGGAAAAATAATATAAAAACAAATAAAATTTTTACATCAATTTTTTGAGTCAACTTTTTGAAAGATTTACAATGTAAAAATATCTCGATTAAATCAGTGCTTTGTTTAAAAAACAGCCTTTGAAAATTTGTTGAATTTTTTGCGCATTTTTTCGCTCACTTTTTTTGACTAAAATTTGATTAAGAATTATACTTTATCTACTTATGAAAAAATTATTAGGATTATTTGCTCTTGTTCCTACCCTAATTCTCGCTAGTTGTGGATCTAACAATTTAGACACTTCTAAGATTGCGTTAGACACAGGAAACATCTATTCGAAATCAATCACTTATTCTGATTTTCATGAGATGGATTATGATGAGCTTGAAGCTTGCACAATTGATAAACTTTCGTTTGTTTTAGTGACATTTAATGACCGTACTTGTGGATGTTGGAGAGACTTTAATCCTTTGTTTGTTAGATTCGCTAACGAGCACCATTATCAAGTAAAGCTTTTTGATGTTGGTCTATTTGCAGGACACAGCAATAAATTTGGCGTTTATTCAGTGACAAATCATATGCCTGGAATTTGTTTCTTTAGAAGAGGCAAATTAATTAGACAATCAGTTTATGGAAAAAACGCTGAAAATAATAGAAAGATGTTTAAAGACTACAAAACATTTGAGAAATTCATGCTCGATAACGTCTATATGCCAAAACTCTACTATGTAGATAAAGAAACATTAGATGAAACCATCGAATCAAAAGAAGAATTTTCATTATATGTCGCACGTACTTCTTGTGGAGATTGTGGAAGAATAGAAAAAGATTACATCCATAGCTGGGTTGATAAAAACAAAGCCACTACTATAAATGATTATCTATATATCTTTGATATCCAATCTTATCGTAGTGACATGACTTTATATCAACAAATCAAAGATCAATATGGTTTAAGCACTGTATATAATACTGACTTCGGTTATGACACTGGTTATGTGCCAACATTCCAAAGATGGAAGAACGGCGAGATTATTGACATGATTACTGTCCTTAACGATTCAGTTGATAGTAACTTAAAAGTTACTTCATATTTCAATCAAAGTAGAATTAGCAAGAGCCCACTTTTAAAAGATACTGGAGATGAATATCTATTTGATCAAAAAGTAGTTACAGAAGACGATGTTACTTCAATGGAATATGAAGGAGTGACATACACATTCCTAAAACAAGATGTCCAATTCAAATGGCATCAGCCAATTGTGGAATTGTTCTTTAACGAGTATGTAAAATAAAAGAGCTTAAGTAAGCTCTTTTTTAATATCTATTCTCTAATTATATCTTCGTAATAAGCATCTATCTTTTTTGCTAGCTCTGCAAGTAACATTGTTTTAGTTTCTGAAGATGCAAACGAGGCGTTAATTGAATTTGTTAAGAAATGTCTTACTTCATGTTTTTGTAATTTGAATTCTTTGAATAAATGTCTGAATTCCTTAAGTACATCAGTGTCACTTACAGTCATATTATCAGAGTTAATTGTGACCATAATTCCATACTTATCAAACTCTCTAAGTGGTACAGATTTATAATCTGGTAATGATGTAGTTTGTAGGTTGCTAGTAGGACAGAACTCAAACGCAATTCTTTTCTCTTGCATCTTACGTATATTTTTTGGAGTTAATTCAAGATGAACACCATGTCCAATACGTTGAGCGTGAAGTAGATCAACACAGCGAATTACTTCTTCACTACCACAAGCTTCTCCAGCATGAATAATAATATTTAATCCTCTTAATTTTGCTTCATCAAATAATGGGGTATAGAAGTCTCCGGTATGAAATGCTTCTGGGCCTGCTAAATCAACAGCAACTACCTTATCCAGGCGGAATGCGTCGGCTAATTTGATTGCTTCCATATTCACTTCTGTGCTGGATTGTCTCATGCAACAAAGTATTAAATTAGCATCAAACCCCTTCTTATCTTTTAGGGCAAATTTTAATCCAGAAACAGCCGCACGAACTGCGTCTTCTTGACTCATTCCTTTCATAGTATGGAGTTGAGGAGCAAACCTAATTTCGGCATATATATAGCCTGCGTTATATAATCTATTTACTAAACTAGCGGTAACATAGGCAATAGAAAACTCATCTTGAAGTAAAGAACAAGGTAGGTCAAATCTAGTAAGGTATTCTTCTAAGCTTTTGCAGTCATTAGGAACATAAACATTTTTAGGGAATTCTTTACCCAATTCCACGTGGTTACGTTCTGCTAAATATTTAAAATCTTCTAAGGATAAAGAGCCATCAAGGTGTAAGTGTAAATCAATCATATTTTTTACCTGCCACAATTATGATATTAAAAAAATGCTTTAATATAAAGTCGTTTGAATTATAATTTAAACGAAAGGAACTAAAATATGTGCAAGAAAAAAGATCCAAATAAAAAAGGCTTTTTCGGAGAATTTAAAGAATTCATTACTCGTGGCAACGTCATGGATATGGCTGTTGGTGTCATTATTGGTGGTGCCTTCACCGCGATTGTCACTGCATTAACTGGTGGTGTTCTTCAACCAATCATTAACTACATCATTGGTAAAATCTTAGGTGATGGAAGTTTGGATTCTGCAAGAACAGTCTTAGACTGCTATGTCTTAAGTGATGGCTCTAAATTCTGGCCAACAGCTTCTGTAGGAATCAAAGACTACTTAGCTGCAAATCCAGGTATTTCCGTTGACTGGTCAGCCACAAACTACATTGACTGGGGCGCTTTTATCTCCGCAATTATTAACTTCTTATTAGTTGCTCTCATCCTCTTCATCATTATTAAAACAATTAATAATGTTCACCAAAAAGGACAAGAAGCTAAGGCTAAATTAGAGAAAAAAGAAGAGCCAAAAGAAGCTGAGAAAAAGGAATAATCTACTCAGAAAATAAAATAGCTCGGGCAACCGAGTTATTTTTTTATGTTTTGAAATATTACTTCCACTGCTTTTTTGATTCTTTGATAAACAAATTCAAATCTATCAGTGTACCAAGGGTCTTCTATTTCAACGTTGTCTAAAAATTCGGTGATTAAGTGAAATTTATCACTTGGTCCAAATAATCTTTCTAAATAATATAAATTATTCTTATCCATATAATATATATAATCTGCAGATTCAAATTCTTGTTTGCTTATTCTTTGAGCGTAGTGATGTTCGTCTATATATCCATGATTAGAAAGCACTCTTTTCATAGGAGGATAAATATCATTACCTATTTCTTCTAAAGATGTGGCTCTAGAAGAAACAAAGATTTCATTTTCTAAATGCGCATTTTTAATTAAATCTGAAAAGATAATCTCCGCGACGGGGGAACGACATATATTTCCATGACAAATAAAAATAATATTCATGAAAATAGTATAACAAAAAGAGACCCAAAGGTCTCTTCTTAATTTAATAAATTAAATTAGATCTTGTCGTTGGAGCCAAGGACTTCAGTGATTTTGTGTTTCACGAGTTCTTTGACATATTTACGACCATCACCAATGTATTGACGTGGGTCGAAGTGATCTGGATGTTCTTCAAAGTGTTCTCTAATACCAGCAGTCATTGCTAAGCGAAGATCGCTATCGATATTGATCTTACAAACTGATAATCTAGCAGCTTGTCTTAATTGTTCTTCTGGAACACCGACAGCATCAACGAGTTTTCCACCATGAGCGTTGATAATATCAACGTATTCTTGGTTAACAGAACTACTACCGTGTAAAACGATTGGGAATCCTGGGAGTCTTCTACTAACTTCTTCTAAGATATCAAATCTTAATGGAGGTGGGAGAAGTTTTCCGGTTTTTGGATCTCTTGTACATTGTTCTGGTTTGAATTTATAAGCACCGTGGCTTGTTCCAATAGCGATAGCTAAGCTATCGACACCAGTTCTCTTAACAAATTCTTCGACTTGCTCTGGTCTGGTATAGCTTTCAGCACCATGTTCAACTTTAACATCATCTTCGATACCAGCTAAGGTTCCGAGCTCAGCTTCAACGGTAACATATGGTTTGTGTGCATGAGCGTATTCAACAACCTTACGAGTAATAGCAATGTTTTCTTCGAATGGTTTGCTTGAGCAGTCAATCATGACGCTGGTAAAACCACCATCGATACAATCTTTACAAATTTCAAAATCTGCACCGTGGTCTAAGTGTAAGACGATTGGTAAACCTGTGTCTTCGACAGCAGCTTCAACCATCTTCTTTAAATAGACAGGTTTAGCATATTTTCTTGCTCCAGCAGAAACTTGAAGAATAACTGGAGAATTGCATTCTTTCGCAGCTTCGGTAATCGCTTGAACGATTTCCATATTGTTGCAGTTAAAAGCTCCAATGGCATAGCCACCCTTGTAAGCTTTTTCAAACATTTCAATAGTATTAACTAATGGCATATTTTTTACTTCCTTTTCGTTGCTATTATATAATAATTTTTAAATTATTGTATACAAATGTTATAAGTTATTTTAAAAGACGAGTTCTTTTAAGATATGTTTAACTCCGTGTTTAGATATGTGTTTTGCTACATGAGTGGCAGAATTGATTGTTTCTTCTTTTCCATTTGCCATAGCAATTCCATACTTAACTTGACCAAACATTGGAATATCAGCAATATCATCACCAATCGCCATAGCGTTGTCTTTACTAATGTTTAAATGATCTAAAACCATTTTAATGGCCTCACCTTTATCATGAGGTGGAGGAGCAATATCTACTCCATGTTCGTGATAACGGAAATAGATGTAATCTTGAGGAACAACTTTTTTAATTGTTTCATCATAGTCTTTAGTGCAGAACAAATTAATACCGATTGTATCTTGTCCATGATAATCCTCAACATGTGGCATATCTTCAGGATATGTTGCAAATAGTGCTTTAGCGTGTTCATCAATATCACTAATTAAGAAACAATCATATTTACGGATGCCTTCCATATTTAGTTTTAGATCTAAAACCGTTTTGGATATTTTTTCAAAAGTTTTAATAGGAATGTCAGAGGAGAAAATAACTTCGTCTTTATAGGTGACAAGATTTCCATTTCCTAGAATAAGACCATCGGGTTGAAAAAAATCAAAAAAATTAATCTGCTCAACCGAATGATATGGTCGGGCAGTGTTAATAAAAACTTTAATCCCTTTCTTTTGTGCTTTTTTAAGAGCCTTCAAAGAAGGGATATCATATTTAGAAGGACGTTTTGAATGATCAAATATTGTCCAGTCTATATCAACAAAAATAATATGAATGTCGTTTTTCATGGATTTAAAGAAGTAATAATGATCATACAATAATCAAAGAATTCAGAAATGGTTAAATCTCCAATTGTATGTTTGCCTGCATAGTTAATTGGATAATCCAAAAGTCCGACATTTTCACTCTTAAGATTAAGGAGCCCCGCTGAATTCAAATCACGGATTGATTCATTTGCCATATGATAAGTCATGTTTGTGACCATCTGATCAAAACCACCATCGACTTTGTAAGTAGCACCAACACCTAATACATAGTATTTGGTTTCATTAGTGAAGGTTTCACCTTCTTGCGTGAAAAGGTACCACCACACCGCTTTAATACGACGATAAGTTACTCCATCAATTATTCTAGTTGCTTCTGGATGAGTTGATTCTTCATACATGTATTCATCTAATAGTTGCACCAGTGGAAGGTCATTAATTGCGCTTGGTAAATCATCTATAGTTAAATGACCACCACCATAGTTGTCCCAAATTGTTAAAAGGATACCTGAACATTGGTCTCTTGTATAAATATCACAAAGTTCAAGACTATTAACTTTATCCACTAAAGCATCGCCATCTAAAATAGCGACATTAGCTAATGCTAAAAGAAGCGGATGGGTGTTTAGAGTTTCTTGAGGGACAATCTGATTCAACTTTAAGGTTGGAATAACGTCTGCAAGTTCCAATAATGGAGTATCTTTCAATGTAATTAAGATTTGTGGAGATTTGTTTTCACCTTCGGTAACAATATCCACTACATCTTTTAAAGTTAAGTGGTCTTTTAAAGTATCGATGATATTATCAAAGTTATGGATTGAAGTATTTTTGACTTCGTCATTATCAAGGTTAGGATAACTGGATAAATCCATAACATCGCCTAATGTTAAGTTATCTAACTTATCATTTAGATCACCAACAGCGGTGCCTGCTATAGTTTTCATAAGCTGAGATGTTGATGGATCAGAAACATCAATATCTAAAAGGGTTCCAAGTGATATTTCATTGATATGGTCACCAAGTTCGCCAATTGGATAATCCTTTAAAGCAGTCATAATGGAATTAGCAGCCACCTGTTCAGGAGATAAAACATCCGCGATAGTTAAACTTTGAATAACAGAAGTATCAGATAAGTCGCTAATTTTGATATTTGGATTATTGCCGACCAAAGCAGAAAGAATGGAATTAGAAGCAATTTCATCAGCAGTGTATAAATCAGTAATCTTTAAGTTAGAAAACCAATCATCACTGGTTAACTTTTCAATGGTTGTATCTGCAAATTTGCTAACTATGGAGCCTTCTCCTTCAACATCAAAGAGCTCTCCTAATTTGAGCCCCATTATCGTGTTGTAGTCTTGTAGTTGCGCTAGAGTAAAACCAGAAATGGCTTGTAAAAACTTATTGCCAGTTGTGTCAAATACTTCACCTATGGTGAGAACGTTATATAAATTTTGAGATTGCAGATCCGCGATCGTGTAATCTTTGTTTATAAGAGCAATAAGTAATTGAGGTGTGTTTTCATCAATAGTAACCAAGTCCGCAATTTTAAGTGAATTAAATTGATCAGGATTTTTTAAATCCCCAATGGTCCAAGTACACAAAGTAACAATTAATGGATTAGTGGAAGTTGAATCCAAGAATAAACTTAAACTTAATGTGTTGATATTCTCTTGATTAAAATCAGTGATTTTCCAGTCCCCAATTGTGGAAAGAAGAGCATCACTTGAGTCAATAGTAATAACATCTTTAATACGAATGCCGTTGATAATATTGTCAAAAAACGTACTATCAGCGGTAATGAAATCCATCAATGTATATGGGTGGTCATGATCATAATTTCCATATTCGTCTTTTGGATAGAGGAATAAATTAACTAATTCAGGAATGCTGTCACCATTAAAAAAGCTACTTAAAGTGACTCCTTCTTTAATAGCTCTACCTAAATAGGTAGATAAATCTTCGTTTTGATCCACTCCTTCTCTATCACTTGCAGGAAGTTTAAATGGTTTAGTACTTATTTCTTCCCACGGGTAAGCATAATGTAATTCAGCCTCTAAAACTGGATTAATAGTTTCTTCAAGTGTTTTTTTCACTAATGGAGTAACACTATTGATATCGCCCAAAGTTTCAAATTTCTTTTGGGACAATGTTGTGATTAATTCGAGAATAGAGAGATTTTGATATTCTGCTTGTAACAAATCATCAGGATTACCACTGAACATCAAAATAACTTCTTTGGTTGTATATGTAGTAGCGGTTAAAGCGCCAGTAGCCGCTAAAATAACAACCATAGTAACCATACCAGTAAGAAATACTAAAAGATAACGCCACCAAAGAATTTTCTCTTTGGTACGCTTTGGAGCAATCTCCCTTCCACCCTTATAAGTTATCTTTGCCATAATCCAAAGTCCTCGCTAACTTACTGATGGAAATACAGTTATGGTGAACTGCGTAAACATCTGATTCTTCATCAGAACAAAGTTCATCATTTAATTTTCTTTTTGCAATATAGTTGTTACCATCAACTTTTTCAAAATAAGCGGTTTCCGTGCGATAAAAGATGTGAGTATGCACGATTTTTTCCACTTTATCACCAATTGGGAAATTGATATTCAACATATAGTCAGAGGATAACAGTTTGTGCGAAAGAATATATTCAAATAACTTATCGAAATGTTTTTTAACAAGATCAAAATTGCATTCACAAGAAAGCGCAAATGTAGGAACACGGTATGTTAGTGCTTGAAGGCAGGCACCAACAGTTCCGCTATACATAGTGTCGTAAGAGATATTTAATCCATGGTTAATGCCAGAGACAACAATATCAAACTTAATATCTAAATTACCTAAGCCAAATGAAACGCAATCGGCAGGCGTACCATCTGCAACATATAAATCTTCATCCATCTTTTCAATGGAAATTGGATGTCCTAAATTTAGTGATACACTTTTTGCGCTCATCACTGTTTTAGGAGCAACGATTACTACTCTACCATATTTAGAAAGAAGTCCTTTTAAAACACTAATTCCAGTAGCAGAAAATCCATCATCATTTGTGAGAAGAATATTTAGCATGTATTTATTTTATTCAAAATATAATAAAAACGCCATATTTTACACACGTATGGCGTTATTTTTAATTATTATTGAGGCTAACAAGCTACTACTTCATCTACCTCAACTTCAATCATAATGATATTGGCATCTGGAAATTCTTTCCTTAAATCATCAAGAGGTGTTGGACCATGACATTGTTTGGGAGCGGTTGTTAACATGAGGTGCAATAAATCTTTCGCCATAAATATGGCGTTATCCATATCTGTACCACATGTAACTCCGGCGTCAATGTCAGGAAAAGAAACATTAATCCAACCTGGATCTTCTGGATCTTCTGAAAAAATCGCAGGATACTCAAAAATCATTAATTACTCTTCTTTGGTGTTTAACTTAGCAAGAGTAGTAAACAAAATGGAACCGTATAAAACGTAAATAACTAATCCAGCTAAAGATACTTGGCCAATAGCAACTGTACTTCCGTCGTAACCAAACATCAAATTAACAATTAATCCAAGGAATAAAATGGAACCAGATAAAAATGCTAATCTTTGTAATGCTTTCACTTTAGTGAAATATGCAACAATGTACATTGGCACAAACATCAAAACTCCTAAGATTAATGTCAAATTAATAATCCAACCGGTAGCACTGATAGTTTGTCCACTTCTGAGGAGCAAAATAGTATAAAGCAATGCCTCAACACAAATTAAAGAAGGGAAAAGAACCACACTTAAAATGCCCATAAATGCAGGGGCTCTTTCGCCAAAAATGAATTGCAAAATTGCTAAAGCTAAATAGCAAGAAGCAACAAGAAGGCCAATGATTCCGAGGACGAAAAGTTCATAAACTTCATTTTGAACATAAATCGCATTGACATAGTTCAAATAAACTAAAATTAATAAACCACCTAAAACAAATCCTAAGAATGGTCTAATCATATCGGATAATCTTTTCATAAATAAAACCTCCAAATTGATTATATATCAATACTGGAGGCATTTTCATTTATTTTTAGATTTAATCAAACATGACATGTGGGTTCATCATTGCAGGAGAACGCCACTCAATTCCTTTTTCTGCTAGATAAATATATTTAAGATGCCATATTTCATGACATGCTCCCATGCCAGAAATTGTTCGATTCTTATAGACTTTTTCTTCTACTTCATCTATTACAGCAAGATATTCATCACTCATTTCAATTGGATCATGCTTTAAAGAACGCCTGTTTTTCATTCTTTCTGCAAATATATTTTCAAGAACAGTAGGGTCAGTCATCCCTTGAGCTAATTCTTTAACATCTTCACAGTCGTCATCAACATAATAATTTCTATCTCTTAATAGTTGATAAATAATCTCAGTTGTGTCTTTAGGAACTTTTATTAACCTCTTTGCGTACTTTAAAGAAATTAGTCTATATTTGCTAGCTAACGTAAAACGACCAATGTAAGCATACATTTTCGCAACATAATTGTATGTTTTGTATAAAAAGTTAATTGCTTCTTGATTATCCTCTTTAAATGAATTTAGCAAAGTTATAATTTCACTTAAAAAGGGAGAAATAACAAAAGAACGAGGATTGTCCTTTTCTCTTTCTTCTTCAATCTTTTTTACTATTGTTAATACATCGTCTTGCAGTTTTTCTAACATATTAAGAGATTTCCTCAAGAAGTTTTACATCCTTAAATTTAGGATCTTTTCCAAAGAAGAAATAAATTAATCCATCAAGTTGAGAGAAAATACCCATGTCTGACGCAAGTGGGTCAAATTGTAATAGCAATTTATCTGGCTCCTCCGCGTAATTCCAATCGTTTGGCTTACCAAAGAGTTTAATTCCTTCTTCATAATCATCGCATTCTGAGAATTCAACTAGGTAATCGTCAACATATTGTTCATAGTCATCCACTACTTCGTTGAATCCATTAACAACACATTCTGGTTCACCTTTATAGTATTTAACAATTGGTTTTAATGAATATTCGGAGTCAATTGTGTCTAAGAAGAAATACAAGTACCCCTCGTGTGGCAATAGGTTTTCTTTGTCTAAGTCTTTGATCTCTTCTAATCTAATTTGTAAAAAGAAGATAACTGAACCATCAAAAGCGTTTATCCATTTTTCTGGTAAAACTGGATTTCCTAAAAATTTGCTTCTTCCTTGATCGTATTTTCCTTTGGCTTTTTTAACAGTTAATTTGATTGCCATAGAATTCTCCTTTTATTCTTTGACAGTGTTAGCTAAAGCTAAATAGTCTTTCATCCACTTTTTATATTCTTTTTGATTCTCATAATCATAATCAGAATATAGATATGCATAAAGCGTGCCAATTAAATAATCGCTTTGTAAATCTCTATCACAATAATATAAATAGGAAACTAATCGCATAAATACTTGCTCGCAATCGCCAAGATTGAATCGCATTTCAGATAAATAGATAAATTCTTCATCAGTTTCACTCTTATATAAAGTTTGGTTATGAATCACTAAAGATATTGTGTAATCCCAAAGAGTATTTTGGTAATCATTAGTTAAGTATCTATAAAGTAGCGGGTAGATGAAGAAGAAATCTTCATTAGGAATTTCACAAATATCACGGTTATAAATAGCGGAGGCATATGCAGTTAAATAGCCGATATTAGTAGGGTTTTCAGCGCAATAGAGTCGGCCTCTAAACAAAATCCAATCTCTTAAATTGTATTGAATGGTTTCATCAATGTTTTCAAGTTCCACTAAAGTGGAGAAGATAGAAAATAATGGTTCAACAAAGTATAGTTCATAGAAAGAGCATCTATCTAGATTAAGAAAATCATTTTGTAAAACTAGTTCCCCAACTTTAAGGAAATGATTTAATCTCTGGAAATATAATTCTTCTGATTCTTCGTATTTTGTTACAATCAAGCTATAGAAAAGACTAATCACTGAATCTATGAGATTGTTACTATACCAGGAAGAGAAATCATCATTGATTAAAGCGCTGTTCAATTTGTCTAATTGAAGGTTATCTAATACAAATTGTTTATAATAATTTTCAAATAGTTCATATTCGTCCTGGTTGTCAAAATACTCTAAAGCGTGAGCTAGCAAGGCACGCTTATTAAACAGATTATAATAAACACTATAAACGTTATCTTCACTTAGAGCCTTTAAAGCAATATCGTTATCATAGAAATTCTCAACTTCAGCAGCAACTTCTTTAAAGCCATCCATCAAATCATCATCAAGAGGATTAATATATTCTCCGTCTATAATTGAATTGTTAATATAACTTGCTAATTTGCAAATTAAATGGAGATATTCGTTATTTTGATACTTTTTCGTTTTGATTTTTTGTTTTAGATACTTACTTATTCTATAAAAAATATTAACGCAGTCTTCTTTATCGTTATCGGTAGTAACGTTCATGAAATATGGATAAAAGATTGTGGAAAGAAGTTTGCCTTTATGTTTATCATCATGTTCCAAGATTTGCTCAAGACAATAAATAATGAAGTTTTCTTTAAAGTCATCATCACCAAAAAGAATGTTGCTTATCAAGTCCATTATTTGAGTAAAGGCTTTATCAATCAATCGGTTTTGGTCAATATTTGCAGACGCAATAAATTTAGTATATGTAATGTAGAATTGTTCCAGATTATTATGCTCTCTTAAAATTGACATTTTTTTGATTAAAGAAGGAACACTATCATCAAGATAGTTCACATATTCCATATAAAAATCTTCTTTTATGTAATTATCAACAAGTTCCAAAGCTGCTTTTTTGCCTTCTTCAAAAGCAAAATCAATCGCATTATAAATGCTTACTGGTCTAAACAAACTTGGAATCATGTTATATAGAAGCGAAGCATCTAACTCTTTAAATGCAATATTACATTTAAAGAAGAAGTCACAATATTCATTTATATGCAAACCACAATCATTAGCGGCTAGATATAAGATATGCATTACCGTGTCATAATTTATTCTTTCCGCTAATTCTTTGAATAATTCTTTTGTAATGGAATGAATATCGTTACCTAGATTTTTAACAATGGAGATCATATATTCATTAATAGCGGACATACCATCGCCAAGATTCCTAATGTTTTGGAAATCTTCGTTATCTAACATTAATAATCTTTCCACTACTAAAGAAAGGTAGAGAGGACTACCACTATTCTCTTTTCTGAGAATTTCATTAACAACAATACTTGATAACTCTTTATGTTTAGATTCGCAAATCTTGTTAATAATTGCGATTTTCTCTTTTTCAGTTAATTCTTCTAAAACAATTGCATCTGAATGGAAAGCAAAGCATAAATAAGGTGAATACCATTTATCACTACGATCGCTCATTACATAAAACGTTGTGTGGAACATCTCTTTAACATAGAATTCTAATTCCTTAAGGAACGTAATAATGGATCTATCATGATTCATGATAAAGATTTGGAAATGATGCTTTTTATGTTCATCGTTATATTTAATCAAATCCACTAAAGTTAATATATTTTTGCTCTTTAAATTACGATAATTGAGTTTTTCTTCGTAAAAGGAAATTAACGTATCAATTAAAGCTTGTCTATCATGTGTAAATTCATCTAAACCAAAAACAAAAGGAAGAACATAATTAGGGTTTTTGTCTTTTGCTAATTTATATAAACACGCGATTGTGGTTTTTCTTCCAGACCCAGGTTCACCAAGAACATAACGTAGGCAAGGTATATCTTCATATCTTGCCGCATCGTAATTTTCTTTAAATTCACTTTTATGATTCACAGGATCTTTAAGATTTTTTCTAAAGAAAGCGTACTTAAAGAACGATTCAAAATAGACTTCACTATTGATAATCGCTCTTTGATATTTAGGCAAGCTATTTAGATATTTATAATCGATATCGAATATTCTAGTGAGATCACTATAAATAGTGTCCATTAATTTATCTAAGCCAATTAAACACTTCTTCTCTTGATCATATTCAACGTCGTAGTAACGAACATATTCTGGATATAGTTTTAAAATCTTTTCTTTTAATGCTTCTAGCTTTTCTTTGTGGAGTGGAGATTCTGATTCATAAATCTTTCTTTCTTCCTCACTCATCTTAGAAGTATCAAAAGGCCTTCTAAAATAGAAAAGGATTCTTCCTTCATAATCAGGATTTAATAAAGCACCATATTCTATTTCTAGATTTGTTACTGATATATCATTTGGAACATTAGTGATATCTTTCATCTTCATTGCTTCGTCAAGTAAGGAAGAAGAGGGTATCCAGCCATAGCGTTCGCCAACAAAAACAATCATGTATGGCTTTGCGTTATCAATCTCATCCAAACATACTTTTAATACTTTTTTAGACGATTCTTCACTCTCTAATTCCGAGGTATTAACACCCCATCTTAAATCACCAAATCGCACGGACTCCCCGTATTTTGCTAAAAAATCATTAATTCGAGGAGCAAGACGAATAGACAATTCGTCCCTTTCGAATTGCATATCTTTAAAAGTGGATGAGACAAACACTAAGCGCATTTAAAAAGCCTATACTTTATTATAACATGCACAGACTTCATATAATTAAGTTATTCTTTTTGACTCTTTTCTTTTTTGGCTTTTCTTTCGGCTTCTTTTTCTTCAAGGCGTTTTTCAAGTTCCCTAATCTTTTCTTCGTCGTTTTTATGCTCGCTGGCTTTGGTTTCATTATAGAAATTAACGAAGACACTAGTGAAAGCCGCAACAACGATTAAGCCATATATTCCTAGAATTACAGACAAAACTCTTCCAATAGGAGATACAGCGTATACATCACCTAAACCAATTGTAGTAACAATTGAGAATGAATACCATAAGCCGTCTCCAAACGTTTTAATATTGTCCTCCATAATCATGAAATAGAAGGAGAACGATACCATCAACATGATAAGGCCATAAATAATCTCGATAATATATGTTTTACGAATGATTTTTAATAAGCCTTTTAGTTTGATTTTGCTGAATGCAAAGCCCAAAACTTCTGCAAAAGAAATAATGATAATAAAGAACAGAAGTACGGTCATGACTGATGACTCTTCAGTAGCATTAGGGCTAGCGTAAACAGCAACAAATAACAAAACAAGAATTGAAAGAAGAACGATGTTATAAATTGTTGTGAACAATTTTCTTTTTTCGAAAATAAGACAAATTCTGTTTGCGGCAATTGTGGCTAAATACAAGCCCAAAACAAGATGGAAGAAATAAACATATCTGCTATAAATAACGGCTATTAGTATGACAACAATTAAATAAACAGTGGCGATACCAAGGTTCTTATAGAACGCTATTTTATTTTGTCTTTCAAAGAATCCATAATAGAAAGCAAGAATGCCACGAGAAGCAGAAAGAGCAACAAACACAAGTAAAAAATACAGCTTATCAAAAGATCCTCCTGTTAGAGCATCATTTAAAGATAGAAGGGCAAAGCATAAAACCACAACCGAAGCAATTCCGAATAAAATGGAAAATAAATCAGATGGTTTAACAAAGTTCCATTTTTCTCTTATTTTCATTTTCTAAATCGATCCTTTATAGATTTTATTAACAAAATAGCAGGATTGGCATCAGGGTTTGCTTTTAGATTATTTGCCCTAGTGAATAAGTAGCCTCTTAAAATGTCGTATAAACCTTCAACATAAACCAAAGCCACTAAAGCAAGACCTGCTGCAGGAATAATAATGTCAACAATCTTATTCTTATAAGTTCTAGTGTAATCAAAGAAGATAATAACAGGTATCAATAAAATCATTGGCACACATTTACCAAATCCTAATTTAAAGGTACCATCAAGTGCGGATATAATTAGTTTTTCTTTTATCAATGAATCAACAGGAATATCTTGTTTTTTTAATGCAAATACAAATATGAATAATGCAATATCAAGAATCACAGCAATGATGATAACCGCCACTAAGAATAAGGAGAAATGTAATCTATTTACATTAGTGGACAAGAACTCTTTATAGTCGCTATGGGTTCTACCACGTTTGATATAGTATTTTTCTCTAAATTTTACAAATAACGCCATCGCAATGAAGATAAAAATCATTACAGGAGATTTCGTGCTCATCAAAGGAATAAAGAATGGACTAACTGAAATATAGCCTTCAGAGCAGAAGATTTTGACTAAACTAGAACCTATTTCATATAGGATTGGTAGAGCAACAAGCGCTCTAAACAAATAAATCTTCTTGTCTTGGAAATATTTAGTTGGTCGATAATTAATGAAGAAAGTAATTAAAGTGCAGAAGACTAAATCAATAAAAATATTGATTGAAACACTACTATCATAATTCATTGCGTTTGCAACTTCTGATGCCGCGATAAATGACTTATTCCAATCATGTGACATGGAATATAATAAACCAACTCCAAAATGTAAGAAGGCAATAACAAAGACAATGTAAATACCAACTGCACCTAAAATATAAGTCCTAAGCAGCCGTTTATAACCATCTTTAGCAACAAGTACTTGTGCAAAAGCGGCAAACAAGAACAATGGAGTCATTAAGATAGAAGCGGATTGAATAGCTGTTAATAAAACAGGATTCATTACAATTAATTTAGCTTTATCTGCTAAACCTAAAATAACACCAATTTGGGCAATCACAACAAAGATCCAGCCCATTATCCTTAAATGACGGTAAGATAAAGGACCACGAAATTTAATATCATTTTCTTTAGTAACTAAATGGATATTCTTTGCATGCCAGATTTTTACAGGTTTTTCAGAAGCAACCTTACTATTTTCTTCACTCATGCTATTTTTTCTCTCTTATTACTTATGATACTCATTTATGCTTTGCATAGCAATATTGAAAAAAGACACTCCTTAGTGGAATGTCTTTTGAACATCTTTCTGGGGCGAACGATGAGAATCGAACTCACGAATGTCTGGTTCACAGCCAGATGTGTTAACCACTTCACCACGTTCGCCAAGTGCAAGAGATATCTTAAAGTAATATCTCTCGTTTGTAAATATAATTTATAAAATTATTGTGCAGCAGAGGCTTCTGCTAACTTCTGCGCTTTTTTCTTTTCTCTATGTCTAAGATATGGAGGAACAATCCACCACTTAAATACGAAGTAGAGAATAGCCATTAAGCCAGCACCAACGACTGCGTCGATGAAGTAATGTTGTTTAACAAAGAAAGTTGACATAACAATACCAAAACCAAAGATGATACAGAAGATACGTAATCCAATTGGATAATGTTTTTCATCTTTGCCAGTCCATAAGCCAGACATAGCAAGAGTCATACCTACTGTAGCGTGTAAGGATGGAATACAGTTAAGTGCAGTCTCATCAGCGTGATATTGCCAAACAATACCAAATCTAAATAATGTATCTAAGTTATAAACACCTAAGGATGCATTATAAACTTCTGCGTCAGTAGGTCTAATCATCTTCACTTGTTGAATTAAGAAGCAGATGCACGCAAGTAATGTTGTCGCCATTGTTGAGAATACAAGGGTGCACATTTTCTTCTTATCAAAGAATGATAAGCACCAAAGCATAAACTCAGGAACAACATAATAAAGGATGTAAAAGAAATAGAAATAAGGAATAAGAGGAATAGCGTTATCAATCCACATCGCGTATGGTCCAGCACTATAAGGAATGTTTGGATTACCAAAATAAGCAGGATTAGATGGAATATAAGCAATGCCAAAATAAAGTACTGCTTTAAAACCATACATCACAAATGCTAAAACAAGATATTGTAAATGTAACTTACTCCAAAAATGTCCGAATTTGGAATCATGGAACACATAGACTAATTTATCGTGAATATTTTGAAAAATATTTCTCTTTTGAGTTTGCTTAGGCATTTCCTATTCCGCCTTTAAAAATGCGATATATCCACGATATGCTTCGTATAAGTCAGCTTTGGAAATGATTTCTTGTGGAGCATGCATGTTAAGCACTGGGATACCAGCATCAATAACATTCATGTTGTAATTACCTAAAATATAGGCAATTGTTCCGCCGCCGCCTTGGTCAACTTTACCAAGTTCAGCGTTATGCCAATTAACTTTAGCGTCATCCATTACTCTTCTAATCCAAGCATAGTATTCTGGGTTAGAATCGTTAGAACCAGATTTGCCTCTAGCGCCTGTGTATTTGTTAAAAACTAATCCATAAGATAAGTAAGCTGCGTTATTTGGATCGGATACTCCTGGGAACAAAGGATCAAAACCAGCAGAAACATCACTAGATAACATTTTAGAATTTTCCATGGTTAATCTTGCTTTCCATAAAGCATCTTTTTCGCCTGCTAATTCTAATAATTTAGCAATAGCATTTTCAAAGAAACGGGATTGAGCACCAGTAGCACCAACAGAACCAATTTCTTCTTTATCCACTAAAACACAACATGCTGTGTAATCAACAGTATCAACATCTAATAACGCTCTTAAAGAGGAATATGCACAGCATCTATCATCATGGCCATAACCAGCAATCATGGATCTATCTAGACCATAGTCTCTAGCTTTTCCAGCTGGGACAACTTCAATTTCGGCAGAAATTAAGTCTTCTTCTTCAATACCATATTTTTCTTTTAAGATAGCAAGAACATTAGCTTTAACAGCGTTCTTTTCATCACCTTTAAGTGGTTTACTACCAATAGTAATATCAAGTGATTCGCCTTCTATAAGTTTTGCACCTGGTTTAGCCATTTGATCAGCGGCTAAGTGTGGTAATAAATCAGAGATACCAACGACTGGGTCTTTTTCATCATCGCCGATGTGAATCTCAACGGAAGTCCCGTCTTTTTTACAAACAACACCATGTAAAGCTAGAGGAATTGTCACCCATTGATATTTTTTAATACCACCATAGTAGTGTGTATCAGCAAGAGCGTATTCGGCTCTTTCATAAATTGGGTGTTCCTTTAAGTCTAATCTTGGGGAATCGATGTGAGCGCCTAAAATTCTTAAGCCATCACTAATTGGTTTGCTACCAATAATAAAGGCACAAACATTCTTATTCTTATTAATAAAATAGACTTTGTCACCTGGTTTCACTTTTTTAAGTGATTCCACATTTTTAAATCCAGCAGCGTCAAGTCTTTTAGCGGCTTCTCTTGTTGCTAATCTTTCAGTTTTGGCAGCACTTAAGAATTCTTTATATTCGTCCGCTAACTTATAGACTTTCTTTTCTTCTGCTTTGTTATATTTTTTCCAAGCATTTTCTCGATACATATATTTACGTCCTCCGTATTTTTGCTTTTATATAATACCAAAAATTAAAATTTTTGCTAATAATATACTAATCTTTAATAATCTCCGCTAAGCCACCTAATGAGGTTTCTTTATATTTTTCATTCATGTCTAAACCAGTTTTATACATTGTTCTAATTGAATCATCATAAGATACATGAATATCATCGTTAGGAATAACAATAGCTAATTTCACGGCATTAATTGCTTTAATCGCATAAATTGCGCATCTTTCAATACATGGAATCTGCACATATCCATCAACCGGATCACAAGTTAAGCCTAAAGAATGTTCGAGAGCAATTTCCGCTGATTGGACTATGTCCACAATATCTTTACCAAAGCAGAACGCAATCATGGCGGCGCCCATAGAGCAAGCTACACCAATTTCAGCTTGGCAACCACATTCTGCTCCAGATACTGAAGCATTAATCTTACAAACGATGCCAAATAAACCTGCTACCGCTAAACCTTTAATGATGTTTTCATCGCTTACTTTTTTCATTCTTAAATATTTCACACATCCAGGAATAACGCCTGCACTACCACAGGTAGGAGCGGTAACAATAATTCCACCGGCAGCATTTTCTTCGGCAACAGCAAAAGATGCAATAGCAACATTCATTGCCACATCATTTTCGCCTAAAGCTGTATCTTCCATGGCGTCATACATCGCTTTAGCTTTTCTTTTAACTTTGAGTTTCCCAGGTAAAAGGCCTTCCGCTTTTAAGCCTCTTTCGTAGGCTTCATCCATCACTTTTAAAACATTTTTACAATATTCATAAATGTCATTATCTTCAAATTTGCAAACATAGTCATAGAAAGATAAATCGTTCTCCTGGCAGTACTTCACAATTTCTTTCATATGAGTATGAGGATAGATATATGTCTTCTCAGAAGCATTAAGACTATCAGCGGTAATGATAGAACCACCACCAATAGAAATTACTTTTTCTGTATGAGTTTTATTATTAGAATCCACTACTTTAAATTTCATGGTGTTTGGATGTTGGGTTTTCGTGGTTGTATCAAAAACAATCGTGTGTTCTACACCTTTTAAAGCAACATCAATGATGTAATCAGTTAAGTGGCCTTTTCCAGTGAACGCTAAAGATTCATATAAAGTGACTTCAACACTTTTTATATCACTATATTTTTCTAAAATATATTGGCAAGCAAAATAAGGTCCCATTGTGTGAGACGAACTCGGTCCATGCCCGGTAATAAATATTTCTTTAATTGAACGTAGACCCATAAATATACCTTAGAAGATTATTTCACTTTAATATTGTTTTCAGAATAGATAACTTTAGTGTCTTTAACCACAGAGTTCACAATAAAGACGTTAGAACCAATAACCACTCTTTCTTCAATGACAGTTTCTCCGCCCAAGATGGATGCACCCGCATAAATAGTAACGTGGTCTTTAATGGTTGGATGACGCTTTACTCCGTGTAATGCTTGACCACCATCAAGAGAAAGAGCGCCTAAGGTGACTCCGTGATACATTTTCACGTAGTTACCAATTTCACTTGTTTCACCGATAACAACACCAGTGCCATGGTCGATAAAGAAAGGACAACCGATCTTACAAGCTGGATGAATATCAATTCCAGTTTTAGAATGCGCAATTTCAGTAATAATACGCGGTACATAGCATACGCCTAATTTATGAAGTTCATGGGCAATGCGGTAGTAGGCAATTGCCATAAAGCCAGGATACGCCATGATAATTTCGTCTTTGCTATCAGCGGCAGGATCACTTTCATAGAAAAAATCTAAATCTTTATCTAATTTTTTCTTTAATTCAGGAAGTTTAGATAAAAAACCATCAGCGGTTGTTTTACAAATATGTTGTTGATAAATTTCTCTAATCAATTTCAATTTATTTTGTTTGTACAAAGTAATAGATTTACCAGCATCTTCAAAATAATTTGGATATAAAAAATTTTTCACTTCTTTAAGGAAGTATTTAACTTTGTCTCTTTTTGGAAAGGTTTCAAAACATTTATTCATAACGCGTATATGCATATATATTAGATTAGGGCATAAAAATTATCAAATAATATGAAAAAGTTATATAATTTAGTAGAGGAATTTTTATATGGCAAAAAAAGATATTTTAATTACCGCTGTTGATGGATATCAACTATCCTGCAGTGTTTTTGAAGCAAGCACTCCAAAAGCAGTTGTGCAAATTATCCATGGCATGGAAGAACATAAAGAAAGATATGACTTATTCGCTGAATTTTTAGCGACTAAAGGTTTAACTGTAATTACTAGTGATTTAAGAGGACACGGCAAAAACGCTCCTATTCTTTCTCACATTTCCAATAAAAGAGGTGACAAACTCTTAATTGAAGACCAAAAAGCAATTAGAAAATATATTGAAGAAAAATATCCAGAATTACCTGTCTACTTATTTGGTCATTCGATGGGCACAATTATTTCTAGAGTGTTAATCCAAAGTGAAGGCGATAAATATGAAAAGGTGGCGTTAAGTGGATATGTTAATCCTAATCCTGTTGCAGGTATCGCGGTTGCTTTAACTCATATCATTAATTGTTTCAAGGGGCCAAAAGGACATTCAAAATTATTAACCACTTTAAGTACTGGCTCATTTAACAAAACCATTGAAAATCCAAGAACAGAATTGGATTGGCTATCATATAACGAAGAGAATGTTGATCGTTACATCGCTAGCCCACTCTGTGGAGTTGAATTCACAATTGGTAGTTATTATGCCTTAATGAAATTACTATCAAGAATGGGCAAAGCTAAAGCCTATAAACAAGCAAAAGAGGCCACCCCTATTTTGTTAATCGCCGGAAAAGACGATCCTTGTACCGGTTTTGAAAAAGGAAGAGAAGATTCAAAAGCATTGCTTGAAAAGGCTGGCTATAAGGCAATAGAAGTTGTGACTCTTGAAAATATGAGACACGAAATCCTAAACGAAAAAGAGAATCAAAAAGTATACGAAGAAATTGCAAACTTCTTCTTAAAATAAGGTGACTTCGGTCATCTTTTTTATTAAAAAGGTGAGACTTAAATCTCACCAATTTTTCTTTTAAATGTTTGCCTTCTTTGACGGACTGTCTTTTCCATCCCTTTCCAGGTTTGGAGCATCTTGCTATTCGTAGTTAGCACTGGATCCATCAAGATTTCCGTAATGTTATGTTTTTTAAACGAATTAATGAACTTATCCACCACCAGAGCGTGAATGCCGTAATTACGATAAATTGGATCAACCCCAATTAGAGCAAGTTCCACCGCTTTTGGATTTTTAATAGTTAAAAGTAGAGGAATAGCCGCTCTTAACATTCTTCCTTTTGCCTGTCTAAGTACTTTGCCGATATAAGGTAGACCAACACCAAAAGCAACAACATTATCAGTTTTATCAACAATCACTGAAAAATAATTTCGATTTAAAATAGTGCCAAATTGTTTTAAAGTTGCTTTTATTGATTCACCTTCAACAGGAATGAAATTGTCTAACGCAGCATAGCTGCGGTTATAACATTCGAAGAATTTATTTCCGTATTCTTTAATAATTTTCTTTACTGGCATCATATCAGTAAGGTCACGATAACCTTGAATGCGTAAAGTTTCCGCGACTTCATGGAATCTTGGATCAGTGTGATTGATGTCGAATTGGAATTCAACCCATTCGCTCTCTTTCTCAAATCCAAGTTTTTCCATAAATTCTATATAGTAGGGATAAGAATAGTTTGTCGCATAGTTTGATATTTTATCAAACCCGTCTGTAAGCATTCCTTCACGGTCTGTATCATTAAATCCCCAGGGTCCGTGAATATATTCAAGTCCATTTTCTTTTCCATAATTCATGACCGCCTTAATTAACGCTTTAGCAACTTCAATGTCATCTATAAAATCAATACGATTAAATCTAATGTTCTTCTCATTAAACTTTTTGTTAGATTCGTGATTGATAATGCCACAGATTCTTCCGACTACTTTTTTATCTTTATACGCTAAAAAGCATTTACATTCACTGGTGCCTTTAGATAAATTTTTACTACCATCTTTAATGACCATTTCATCTTCAACGATGCTTGGTACATAATATTTGCATTTGCGATAGAGTTTAATAGGAAAAGTAGCAAACGTTTTCATTTGCTTTTTATTAATTGCTTCCACTATTTCAATCATCTTATTACCTGCAAAACTCTAATATTATATGTAATTATTCTTTTTTATAAAAGAAAAAGATTTATACCTCTTTATAAAGCATTAAAAAAACACCTTAGGCGTTAACCAAAGGTGTTAATTTATTCAACAAATCAAAACTCTTATTATTCAGCTTTTTCTTCAAGGTAATAACTAGCGGCCATGAATAAAAGTTGATCATCTTCGCCTTCTGCATTAGCAGGAATGAAGTTAGCTTGAATGAGGATAAGAACATATTGTGCGGAAACAAAAGCGCCTTCTTTGTCTGTTTTGACTTTTCCAACATATAAAGCACCAGTGAAATATCCATCTGCTTCTTTGAGTTCATAATCTGGTTCAAAAAGAAGTTGATCATCATATTTGGTTGTGAATGCTGAAATTTCAGCTGGTTCTTCAGCTGTACCAACGAGAATCTCATTGTAACAATCCGCTATAGTTGTACCAGATTGTAAGGTGAAAATTAAACCACCAAAATATTGGCTTGTGCTGCCTTCCATATACCAACCATGTTCAGCAAGTTCACCATCAGCAGTAATTTCTTCAATTTCAGCATATTTCAAAGATTCTTTTCCAAAAGATAATGAGAATAAATCTGTGAGCATTGCTTTTGCGTTTGGTTTTGAAGGTGCACTATTATTACATCCTACTAAGGCTACTAACGAGACCATAGAGAGTGCTAATAAACTACTCTTTTTCATATATAAATCTCCTTTCTGAAAATTTGTAAGTTTGGAAATAATATATGCCAAAAATAAGTTTAATTGCAAATATTTTTAATATTTTTTGCTGAATTAGATTAAATATTTTTGTTGGCTCTATTATAAATAGAGACGTGTTGCATAACTTTATATAAACTTGGTGCGATAATTGCAGTAGTTAAAACTTCAAATACAAAGTTAAAACCAATTAAAGATATAAATAACGCGCTTGCGATATTAGTTGGATTAATTCCTTTTAAGATATCCATAAAGAACAATAAACAGAATATAGCAAACACTCCAGTGTTGATTACCGGGATAAGGATAGACACCAAAATAATTCCAACAGTTTCATGTTTTTTCTTAAATAGTTTCATTAATAATCCAGCGATAATTCCTGCTAAAGTTGTCTTTAAAATACAAGCCAAAACTGTGCCGATTGGACTAACCGAAAAGAAGAAGGAAATGGTACTAGGAGAGAATAGAGTCATTACCCCAGAAACAAGTCCTAAAAATCCACCAACGACTGGTCCGTAAAGAATTGCGCCTAAAGCAATAATAATTAAAGAGAAATTAAGATTAGCGAATCCACCAGGGATGATAATGTAGTTACCAATTAGTTGTAACACTATTTCTATCGCTAATAGGACACCTGTGGTCGCTATCATTTTTGTGTTAAAAAATCTCTTCTTTTCCATACAGGATATTTATTATACGTATGATTTTATCTTTTGATAAGTTTTATTTTTCTTTATTTTTAAAATTAGATTGTATACAATTTATTTGTGACAGGAGGAATTATAATGTCAGTTTATGAATTTAAAGTTAAAAAACAAAATGGAGAAGAAATCTCTCTTAAAGAATTTGAAGGCAAAGTTTTATTAATTGTTAACACCGCTACAAGATGTGGATTCACCCCACAATATGATGGTTTAGAAAAGTTATATGAAGAATATCATGAACAAGGATTTGAAGTTCTTGATTTTCCATGTAATCAATTCTTCCATCAAGCACCTGAAAGCGATGAAGAAATCAATCACGTTTGTTCGCTTAAATTCAACACCAAATTTTTAAGATTTAAGAAAGTTGATGTGAATGGAGATAAAGCAGAACCACTTTTCAAATACCTCTGTACAAAAGACGGTAAATACAAAAGAGTTAAATGGAATTTCACTAAATTTTTAGTGAATAAAACAGGTGAAGTCATTGCAAGGTTTGAACCAACAGTTAAACCTGCAGATATCGAAGAAAGAATTAAAAAAGCATTAGCGGAATAACATGAAATACAGTGATGAGGTTTTAAGACTCTCTAATCAAATATGTTTTCCTTTATACGCATCTGGAAAAGAAATTGTTAGAAGATACAAACCATTTTTAGATAAGTTAGATATCACTTACACCCAGTATCTTGTTTTAATGGTGTTATGGGAAAAAGATCACATCTCAGTTAAAGAGATTGGAGAACGTCTTTATCTTGATAGCGGCACTCTTACTCCACTGCTCTACAAATTAGAGAACAGGGAATTAATCAAAAAAGAAAAACAGCCCGCCGATGAAAGAGAACTAATTGTGTCTCTTGCTCAAAAAGGCAAAGAACTTAAAGAGGAAGCAAAAGATGTTCCTCCTCAGATTGCTAAAAAAGTGAATCTAACCCAGGAAGAAGCAAAAACTTTATATACACTTCTATATAAATTATTGGATGGATTTAAAGATGAATAGAGAAAAAACGATTGTTAGAACCAGTTTAATTGGAATACTAGGTAATGTTTTACTCGTCGGCGCAAAAGCAACAATTGGCATTATCGCCGGATCTATTTCAATTATCATGGACGCAGTTAACAACTTGACTGATGCTTTAAGTAGTATTGTTACCATTGTTGGTACAAAATTAGCCAATAGAAAGCCAGATAAAGGCCACCCATATGGACATGGACGTATTGAATATGTCACTTCTTTAATTATCGCCTTTATTATTCTTGTTGCTGGTGGCACCGCAATTTACGAATCAATTGCATCCCTGGTTGAAGGAACTAAAGCTATTTATTCTAACCTTAGTTTAATCATTATTAGTGTTGCTATTCTTGTAAAAGTAGGATTAGGTCTATTCTTTAGAAAGATGGGTAAAAAGACCAACAGCGAAGCTCTTAAAGCAAGCGGAATTGATGCGTTATTTGATGCATTGTTATCTTTATCAACTTTGGTTGGCGCGATTGTCGCCATGTTTGCGCATGTGGCAATTGAAGGTTATTTAGGTATTTTAATTGGTTTATTTATTCTTAAAAGCGGAATTGAAGTCCTTATTAATTCAGTCAGCAGTATTGTCGGTAGAAGAGTAGAAAAAGATATCGCTCTTGGAATCAAACAATTAGTAACATCATTCCCAGAAGTAATTGGAGTATATGATCTTATCCTCCACGACTATGGACCAGACAAAACTATTGGTTCACTTCACATCGAAGTCAGAGACGACTTAACTGCAAAAGAAATTCATCCATTAACCAGAAATATCTCGATGGCGGTATACGAAAAATATGGAATCATTTTAACTGTAGGAATCTATGCAACAAATTCAAGCGTTCCTGAAGTTAAATGTATCAGAGAAGATTTATACCGTTTAGTAAAACATTATCCATCAATCTTACAAGTTCATGGATTCTACGTTGATATAGAAAAGAAACTTGTTTCTTTTGATATCATTGTGAATTATAAAGAACAAAAAGTAGAAGAGATTAAAAAATCACTTGTGAAGCAACTAAGTGAGCTACATAGTGATTACAATTATGTCGTTGTAATAGATAACGATTTTGCAGATTAATAATCATTTACGATATATTCATTGGATATATATTAGATATATGTTGATATTATTTTTATTTTGCCATATTGTATAGGTGAAAGGAGGTAAAAACATGAGTGAAACCGCTGCTGTTTATGTCAAAGTAAATGCAAAAGATAAGAAATTAGCAGAATCAATTATACATAGCCTTGGTATAACCCCATCTGCTGTTATTCAAATGCTTTACAGACAAATAATCTTAAAACATGCAATCCCGTTTGATGTTTCTTTGCCTGCCCCAATTGCAACCGGAAATATGTCTGAAGAAGAATTAGGCGCTCTTTTGGAGGAAGGTGTAGAATCTGCAAAAAACAGAACATACACTTTAGAAGAGGTAGATGAAATGATAAAAAAGATTTGAATTACAAATTAGTTATTAGTGAACTAGCTGCATACGATCTCGTAACTATCGGCAATTATATTAAAAATGAATTATTGAATCCTGAGGCCGCTGAAAGAATCTATTTTAAAATAAGATCAAAAATAGATAATCTAGTATATTTTTCAGAAATATTTCAGGAAATAATTGTTCATTCTCGAAAATATAGACGTATGCCAGTAGAAAAATACAACGTTTTCTACCTCATTAACAAGAAGAGCAAAACCATTACAATTGTTAGGGTATTGTACACAGGTATAGACATTAGTAAAGTTGCAATGTAAATAAAATGCCAGCGATAACTGGCTTTTTATTTACAAAAGAAAAGAGGATTATTCCTCTTTCTTCTCTTCTACAGGAGCAACTTCAGCATCCACAATTTCTTCTTGCTCAGGTTTCTTTTTAAGTCTAGCCGCTCTACGTTGAGCTTTCTCAAAGTCACGATCGCTCTTTTTGGCATTGATTAATAAGATGACCACTGCCACTAAAGTAGCGGCGCCCATAATAATAAGTCCGCTCCAAAGGAATCCGATTCCAAATGTGCTATATAAAACTTTATCTGCACCAGCGATACCAGTTTTTGTGGATACGAATTCACATGCGATGCCAAGGACAACATAAACTAAGCCCCAAAGTCCGACTAATAATAGAACTGAGTAAGCAATTAATTCAAATAATGATAATTTCTTTAATAAATTCTTCTTCATGGACACTTTTTCTCCTAAGAATATTAGGCATTAGGTTTTTGATTGGCTCTAATGTCTTTTAACATCTCTTGTAATGCTTTATTGAATGCTTCTTGCCATTTTGGTCCATTTAAGACTAATAAGGCATTGACTTGATCAAGAGCTTCCTTGAATAAATCTGGGAAGTTTTTATTATCTCTTCTATCTCTTCTACCTTCAGACATTTCCACTACTTGGATACATCTATCTAATGCATCAAGAGTTTCGTTGTCGGTGAAGTGGTTATGCGCTCTCACATCTCTAAGCATTTTCGCATAATGGCTTAATTCGTTTTGAACAATGAAGTTAGATTGTGGAGTTGGCTTGCCTTGAGATTCTCCCATCACTTTTTGGAATTCAAAGAATGATTTTTGGAAATCTTGCATCATGAGTAAGAAGGTAAATAAACGATAATGTCTATCATCTAAAGGCATAAGATCTTCGATAACAGGTTCGTTTTCATTTTGCTTTCTTGCTAAGTTAACATGGAAATAGATGATATCTCTAATAGGTTCCATGATGCTTGTAACTAATTCATAAATTCTTAAATGTTGAGAGTGATCAACACGGATTTTGCCTTCTGGAGTTTTCACTAAGATAGTTGAATTCTCACCATAAACATCATCAAGTAATTCTTGATAACGTTTCATCATTTCAGTGAATTTATCTTCATTAGCTTTTAAGAATTTTCCAAGTGGGGTATCTGGAGATAAACCTTTGGTTAAGACTTCTTTTCTTTGGTCAAAAACTTTTGCATCATGTTCACGTGGTAAAACATATTCAAGAGTGTCTCTTAAATGGGTAGCAACGTGAATGATATCAAAATTGTATTGATTAATATTTTTCATAATTAAATACAGCCTCCTTCAATACATTAGGTGAATCTCTTCACCATCGGATAGATAATTACCTAATAAATTGAGACTGCTAATATTATACACAAGTCGACATATTTGGGTATAAATATATTTATTTTATTATTTTATTAAAGGAAAAAAAGAACATCAATTTTTAGAAGAAAATATAGATAAAATCAATTCAATTCAGCAAAAATTAATCAAAAATGTTTAGTTGTTTATCATTTTTTTCTTGCATGTTGCAATATACGTGTGTATGCTTGAAAGCAAATTTAATTCTTTTTAAAGGAGGAAAAAGACAACTTATGAAAAAGAGTTTAATTCTTACAGTTGCCGCTGCTACATTACTTGCCGTATCGTGTGGTAAAGGAAGTGGCGGACAAAAAAGTTGGGACAAAGATGCAAAAGAATTCATGATGCAACATCTCGGCGAAGTTTTACCATATGCCGCATTCGATGCAGATTCATTCTCATTTGAACCAGATGTAGATTACTATCCAGAAGATGGTGTTGTTTATGGTGAATTCTATGTTTCTGATGACAACGACAAAGATATTTTCTCTAATTATGGCAAATCTTTAGAGAAAGCTGGATGGACACTTGAAGTACCAAATGAATCTAGATCATCAGGTGAGGAATACTATTACAAAGAAACAAAGAATGGTGCTGAAGCCTATGTCTCATTTGCCTATGTGGTTCCAGAAGAAGGCGATAATTTTAATCCTGGAAATGTCCTTTACTGTGAATTCGTATATGAGCCACAACTACTTGAATCAGTTTCATTTGATGAAGCAGAAAAATTATATTCTGATAACAAGATTAAGATTGATTTACCAGAATTAGTTAAAGCTCCAGAAGAAGATCCTGAAGTTAGATTAGCTGAAGGCGAAGGTGAAGGCGAAGGTGAAGAGCCAGAAGCAACAGGCTTCGTTAAATTAGTTAGCTATGGAAGAGGAAGCGTTACATATGATATTTATGGCGTTGAATTAGCAGACGCTGGTTGGACAATTGAAGACTACTATGGCGATTTAAGATGTGCTTATGGCGAAACACTTGCTAGAGCATATTTACAAGACTACACCGACTTTGATGGTTCAGTCAGATTTGAATTCTATGTTTTAGACACAAAGATTTCATTCGCTGATGTAGTATCTGCTTATAAAGATGAAGGCATCAATGTTACAATTCCTGACTTAACAGGCGAAGGATTTACCTATGATATTAGTGGCCCTAACTACATGGTTGATGGTATATCCGATGAAGAAATTGATGCGTGGGCCGCATCACTTAATACAGCTGGTTGGAATTTAGCACAAGATTCCTATGGTGATTACGCTGGTAGATTTGGCAAAACACTCGCTACTCTTGAAGTCGAATCCTTCTGGGGTATGTGGTACATTAGTTTCGGCCTTGCCGAACCAGCAGTTTGGCCAGCCGAAGAAATCGCTGCAGACTTAGCTGCACAAGAATGCACAGATCCACTTCCAGCATTTGAAGGTGAAGCATTATCATTCTCCTACGTTGCAAGTCAAACCGCACACCAAGTCGTTATGCAAGTTGGTGCTGGTAATGAAGAAGCTGCTATCGCTTCTTACGCTACAACCTTAAAGACAGCTGGATTCACCGAAGCTGGTGTTGACACTTATGGTGATATGCACTATCTCTCCCCAAACGGACAATATGATGTTTGTGCATGGGATGGAAATACTGCTGGTACACCAAAACCAGGTTATGTCTTCGTTGACATCGCTTTCCCAAAGAAAGCCGGATTCATCAACAAGGCTATCAAAGATATGTATGCTGCTAATGGTATCGAAGGTGTTACATTACCAGACTTCACATCATTTGAAGATGATTTCGTCACTGAAAGTTCTGCAGACAATGGTTATCAATTCTATCTTTCTGGCGATCATGTTGAAGCAATCTTAACTTTATTAGAACCATTATTTAACATTCCAGAAACACCATCTGCTACTTATGGCTACGAATGCATCTATAAGACCAATTCTTATATTGAATTCGATGTTATGAGTTTGACAAGCGGTGGCAGTACTTACACTAAAGTTACAGCCTACTACGCTACTTGGAATGCTTAATTAAATCTAATTATTAAGCCTTAGCCGTTAAAGCTAGGGCTTTTTTTATGGGCCTATAAATAAAAAGGTGGATTTAAGTGGACCGCTTAAAAAAACCTGCTTAGGCTATAAACAAAAAAGTGGAGACCTCTTACGCGTTGCGTGAGG
>CADCNT010000018.1 GCA_902802905.1 uncultured Erysipelotrichaceae bacterium
TATATCATTGCTGTGAAATGAATAACTCACACGGTTCCCAAAGAAAGGATTATAGATGAAGATCAATCAATTCTTTGGTCGAATTCTATAATACAAGGTGATAAATATGATTTGTCCAAATTGTGGTAAAGAAGTAACTGATAATAACGCAACTTCTTGTCCTTATTGTGGTTTGCCTTTCACGAGACAAGATTCAATTGATGTTCCAGTTGGCGAAGGAGTAGATCCTGCTCGACCAATTGAAGGTAACGCTACAGGGGAATTAACTCCAGAGAATTTTAGAAGTCTACCAACCTATAAACCAAACTTAATCAAGATTCTTATTTTTAGTGGATTGGCCTTTGTTTTATTCGGTTTAGCTTTAGTGGGTGCACTTCTCTATCGCTTTGGCGGAACTAAAGAACCTAATATACAAGGCCTCATTTTAGCAATTCTTGGCCTAGTTATGGGCTTTGTAATGTTTATTTTCGCTCTTGCTACGAATAAAAAATTATTTCCAAATGTGAATATCAAAATGAAGGGTGTGGAATTCTTAATTCCTATCTTTATTGCTTTTGGCTTAGCTTGTGCGGTTGGCACTTTAGTATTATTTGGCTTTACCATTATGGTTTATTAGTAGTGGAGGTCTATTAAGATGAAAAAACTATTTGTTTTCTTAACTACATTAACTGCTTTTTCTCTTGCTGGTTGTAACCAAGTAAGTTATAGCGAAATTAGCGAAGAACAATTTGGAGAATATTACACTGAAGAAAAGGTCGCTGCCGCTCAAGAGAATTTTGATGCGATTAATCGCTTTCAATTCAATTTTAATCAAGTGCAAAAAGCGAATGGATTTGATTTCAAATACAATTTAGCAAGATACTTTGATGAAGGTTATTATTACGAATATGCGAAAGAGCATAATTTCGAAGTAAAAGAATCCGGAGATTTTTTAGAGGACACAGTTGGTCATACCATTTATTTAGGAAATGAAAATGTTGAACAATGCATGCTCTACCAAGTAGTGGATGAGACCACTAATGGTAAAGATAGTCACGAACAAAAAGTCTTTGAGGGCCAACAAGCAGTTAATGCTTATCAGGAATCACTTAATGTTGGTAAAAGAATAGTTAGTCGTTCTATCAATAATCCTATCTATATCCAAGAAGAATTTGCGTCTTCTAACTTAAAATATTTCAAAGGTAGTGATGGAACTCTTAAAGTAACTTCTACAGATACTACTGGTGGTCTAAAAGCTTATTCAATTGTAAACGCTTCATCTTTATTACTACTTAGATGTTCTTGTAGTGGAACTGTAGATGTTGAAGAGAATAAAACATTCACCTTAAAAATGGATTATAAGTTTAGCTATAATCAAAGTTTTGCTCGTAAGACTCCAAGCCAAATTGGCTATAAGGAAGAATAACTACTACTACAGAAGTAGTGAAATTGTTGATAATTATAAATTATTAGTTTAGAATAAAACCATGAAGAAGACGATTTTTCATGGCTCTAATCATATTATAGAGAAACCAGTCTATGGTTTTGGCAAGCCATATAATGACTATGGACTTGGCTTTTATTGCACGTTTGAA
The DNA here is from genome assembly GCA_902802905.1 of uncultured Erysipelotrichaceae bacterium. Classification (GTDB taxonomy): domain Bacteria; phylum Bacillota_I; class Bacilli_A; order RFN20; family CAG-826; genus UBA2450. Next base: position 1,575 of record CADCNT010000018.1, read on the forward strand.
ATCGAACTAGCAAAAGAGTGGGCAGTGGATTTCAATCATGGTGGCTTTGCCAATGAATACGAAATTGATGTTTCGGATTTATCCGTTTTAAATCTAATTGATTATTCTCCTCTTCATTGGTTAGCTATATTGTTGGAAAATAGAACATTTAACATTTCTAATCCTCTTGCTTTAGAAGCAAAAGAGTACATAAAAAACAATTTTCTTTTGGATTATCGTTCTTATGATGTCATTATTGGCTATCGTGCAGATGACAGCTATTTTGCTTTTGCTAGAGATTTTATTAGTGGAGCGATTTCTTATCAACAACTAGTAAGAGCGATGAAATTAGGAGATTTAGGTCAGCAATTTGTTTTAATTAGTGAAAAGGCATTCTCCATGATTAAATTTAAAAAAGCTCACTATGCCGATAAGAAGAAATATTTTGAAACAAAAATGAATCGAGATTTAAAAGCTAGAGAACTATATAATTCCACAAAAGTAATGAAGAGAAATAAGACCGACTTTAATATCGCAACAATAATAGACGAAGGAATTAAACCAAATGATCCACGCTTATAGTCAACTATATTTAGATGATGCTTGTAACCTCTTAGGTTCTTATTTTGATATTGCAATTAATGAACATCACTATAGCGCAGATGATGCTTTCATGAAATTTGTTATATCTGATGAAGTCACACTTTTTGAATGGGGCTATCCAGGCGTAATAAGTGGTTTATCTGGTTCTGAACTCTTTGATAGAGTGTTTGAAGTTGAATATAAAACTGAGAGAGCTTTTGTTGAAAAGACGCCTGAATATTGGCTTGGATACTGTTTGGCTTATTATCAGTGGTGGACATCCGCTCCATTCATCTTCGTTTTTAAATATGTATCTGCAAGTGAAATATTAAGCATGTACCATCCATATCATGAAATGGATATTATGCATTTTATTGAAAAGATTAATGAACTAATCAATGAAAGAAAACAAACTACTAATCTTGAAATAAGAAGAAAAGATATGAAGCTTACAAGAAAAGAATTGTCCGAGAAGTCAGGAGTCTCCATAAGAACAATCGAACAATATGAACAAGGTTATAAAGATATCAATAAGGCAAATAGTCTAATTTTATTTGCATTATCCAAGGTTCTTTTGTGCCAAATAGAAGACCTTTTAGAATTTACAAAGCAATAATTTTTATCCCCAAAAAAGTACATTATTTATCTTTTTGAAAATTTTTTATTTTTTTGTTGCGCGTATCATTTTTATATATATAATATATGAGCGTGTGAAATTAAGGCACGTTGACCGCTTTGGTCGCTTTTTTAAGGAAAGAAGCTGACACACCCGGTAACGTGGACAATTACACAAGTCAAATAACTAATAAGTAATTGAAAGGAGCAATATATGCCAACAATTAATCAATTAGTCCGTGAAAGTCGTAGAACTGCCACTGTAAAATCAAAAGCTCCTGCTCTTGGAAAAAGATGGAACTCTTTAAAGAAAAAAGAATCCAACCAAGCAGCTAGCCAAAAAAGAGGCGTCTGTACCCGTGTTGGTACCATGACCCCTAAAAAACCAAACTCCGCTATGCGTAAATACGCTCGTGTGAGATTAAGCAATGGTTATGAAGTTACAGCCTATATCGGTGGTGAAGGCCACAACTTACAAGAACACTCAACCGTCATGATTAGAGGCGGCAGAGTTAAGGACTTACCAGGTGTTCGTTACCACATTATTAGAGGAACACTTGACTGCGCCGGAATTGAAGCTCGTCGTCAAGGACGTAGCTTATATGGTTCTAAGAAACCAAAAGCGGCCAAATAATTAGAAGGAGGGAAATAATATGCCACGTAAAGGAAGCGTTGCAAAACGTGATGTGTTACCAGATCCAATTTACAATTCAAAATTAGTAACACGTTTAATTAACAAAATTATGCTTGATGGCAAAAAGGGAACCGCACAAAAGATTCTCTACACCGCCTTCAACAAAATCGAAGCAAAAACTGGTAAACCAGCCATGGATGTCTTCGCAACAGCAATCAACAACATCATGCCTGAAGTCGAATTAAAAGTCAGAAGAATTGGTGCTGCTAACTATCAAGTTCCAACTGAAGTTTCTCCAGAAAGAAAAGTCACATTAGGCTTAAGATGGTTAGTTAACTACTCCAGACTTAGAAACGAAAAGAGCATGGAAGAAAGACTTGCTAACGAAATCATCGATGCTGCTAACGGTACTGGTGCTTCAGTTAAGAAGAGAGAAGATACCCACAAGATGGCAGAAGCTAACAAAGCTTACGCACATTATCGTTGGTAAGAGTAGGAGTAGCACATGGGACGTGAATTTGATTTAGCTCATACTAGAAATATCGGTATCATGGCCCACATCGATGCCGGTAAAACAACTACTACCGAACGTATCTTATTCTTCACAGGTAAAATCCACAAAATTGGTGAAGTCCACGAAGGTGGCGCCACCATGGACTGGATGGAACAAGAACAAGAAAGAGGAATTACTATTACTTCCGCTGCGACTACCGCATTCTGGAAAGGCAATAGAATTAACATCATCGACACTCCAGGGCACGTCGACTTCACTGTTGAAGTTGAAAGATCCCTTCGTGTTCTTGATGGCGCCGTTACTGTCTTAGACGGTAAAAACGGTGTGGAACCACAAACAGAAACAGTTTGGAGACAAGGTTCCAAATACGGAGTTCCAAGAATCGTCTTTGTTAATAAACTTGACGCTATCGGTGCGGACTTCGAAATGTGTGTTAGATCCTTAAAAGAAAGATTAGGAGCTAACGCGAAAGCGGTTCAACTTCCAATCGGTATTGAATCTTCCTTAAAAGGAGCGGTTGATATCATTGAAAGAAAAGCTTATATCTACGAAGCTGATAAGCAAGAACCAACCGAGATTCCAGTGCCAGCCGATATGGTTGATTCTATGGAAGCTCATAGAGCCGAACTTGTTGAAGCTCTTGCCGCCTTCGATGATGACTTCATGATGAAAGTCTTAGAAGGTGAAGAACCAACAGTCGACGAAATTAAATCCATCATCAGAAAAGCCGTTTTAACTGGTGAATTCCACCCAGTCTTCTGCGGTAGTGCTTACAAGAACAAGAATATTCAATTGTTACTTGATGGTGTCATTGACTACTTACCAAGCCCACTTGATATTCCACCTGCAAAAGGCACTGATGATGCCGGTAATGAAATCGTTTGCAAACCAGATGATAATGAACCATTAGGTTGTTTAGCATTCAAGATTGCCACTGACCCATTTATCGGAAGATTAGCTTATGTCCGTGTGTATAGCGGTACACTTAAGAGCGGTAGCTATGTTCTTAACTCCACCAAAGGTGTGAAAGAAAGAATTGCGCGTGTCGTCTTAATGCACTCTAACCATAGACAAGAAGTCCCTGAACTTCACGCTGGAGATATCGGAGCAGTTGTCGGACTTAAGAATACCACCACAGGTGATACCTTATGTGACGAAAAGAACAAAGTCATCTTAGAAAAGATGGAATTCCCAGATCCAGTTATTGAAGAAGCAGTGGAACCAAAAACCAAAGCCGACCAAGAAAAGATGTCAATCGCTCTTCAAAAGTTAGCTGAGGAAGATCCAACCTTCAAAGTGAGAACTAACGCTGAAACTGGTCAAACCTTAATCGCTGGTGTTGGCGAACTTCACTTAGACATCATCGTTGATCGTATGAGAAGAGAGTTCAATGTTCAAGTTAATGTTGGTGCTCCACAAGTCGAATATCGTGAAACGATTAAAGGCACCGCTGATTGTGAAGGTAGATATATCAAACAATCTGGTGGTCGTGGTCAATACGGTCACGTTTGGATCAAATTCGAACCAAACCCAGGAAAAGGATTTGAGTTCGTTGATGCCATCGTTGGTGGTAGTGTTCCAAGAGAATACATCAAACCAACTCAAGACGGCTTAGTCGATGCCTTAGGTAGAGGTATGATCGCTGGATTCCAAGTCATGGATATCAAAGCCACATTATTTGATGGTAGTTACCATGATGTTGACTCCTCCGAAGCAGCTTATAAAGTTGCTGCCTCATTAGCCCTCAAAGAAGCCGCTAAGAAATGTCAACCTGTCATCTTAGAGCCAATCATGAAGATTGAGGTTACAGTTCCTGAACAATATTATGGTGATGTTCTTGGTGATATCGCTAGAAGACGTGGACTCGTCACTGGTGAATCTCAAAGAAGCAATGCCAAAATCATTGAAGCAGAAGTACCACTCTCTGAGATGTTCGGTTACGTCACTGACTTACGTAGTATGACCCAAGGACGTGGAAACTACGTAATGCAATTCGACCATTATGGCGAATGTCCAAAATACGTCCAAGAAGAGATTATTAAGAAAAGCGGCATGTCAGCTCGCTAATCTTAAAGTCAGATAATTATTACCAATAAATTGGTATTGATTATATATTAAAGTTGCTATATATTTAACATGTTGAATTCATTTATTTGAAAGGAGAAATTCAAACAATGGCAAAGGAAAAATTTGACAGATCTAAAGAGCACGTTAACATTGGTACCATTGGTCACGTCGACCACGGTAAGACCACATTAACCGCCGCTATTACAACTGTCTTAGCAAAAAAAGGCTTATCTGAAGTTAAAGCATACGATCAAATCGATGCTGCTCCAGAAGAAAAAGCTCGTGGTATTACAATTAATACTGCCCACATTGAGTATCAAACCGAAAAAAGACACTACGCTCACGTCGACTGCCCAGGCCACGCTGACTACGTTAAGAACATGATTACCGGTGCTGCTCAAATGGATGGTGCAATCTTAGTTGTTGCCGGTACTGATGGCGTTATGCCACAAACTCGTGAACACATCTTACTTGCTCGTCAAGTTGGTGTTCCATACATCGTTGTCTTCATCAACAAGACCGATTTAGTCGATGACCCAGAATTATTAGACTTAGTCGAAATGGACGTCCGTGAATTATTAAATAGCTACGGCTTCCCTGGCGATGAAGTCCCAGTGATTCGTGGTTCCGCAAGAAAAGCTCTTGATGGTGATCCACAAGCTCAAGAAGCTATCATGCAATTAATGGATGCCTGTGATTCCTATATCCCAGCTCCAACCAGAGATACCGATAAACCATTCTTACTCGCTATCGAAGATGTTATGACCATTTCCGGTCGTGGTACAGTTGTTACTGGCCGTGTCGAAAGAGGTACAGCAAAATTAGGTGACGAAGTTGAAATCGTTGGTATTAAAGAAACTTTAAAATCAGTTATTACTGGTCTTGAATCCTTCAGAAAAACTTGTGACTTTGTCCAAGCTGGTGATAACGTTGGTGTCCTTTTAAGAGGTATCAACCGTGATCAAGTCCAACGTGGTCAAGTTCTTGCTAAACCAGGCAGTGTTACCCCACACACCAAATTCAAAGGTTCCGTTTACGTGTTAACCAAAGAAGAAGGTGGCCGTCACACAGCTTTCTTAAGCAACTACCGTCCACAATTCTACTTCCGTACAACCGATGTTACAGGTGTTATCACCTTACCAGCAGGCGTTGATATGGTTATGCCAGGCGACAACGTTGAATTAACCGTTGAATTAATTCACCCAATCGCTCTTGAAAAAGGTACCAAATTCTCCATCCGTGAAGGTGGCAGAACCGTTGGTGCTGGTACAGTTAACGAAATTCTTAAATAATTTCGCTAAAAGTAGCTATTAAGGAGATTCGAAAGAGTCTCCTTTTATTTTGCTTTTCATTGAAAATTTAAATAAAAACCTTATAGTGACTTTAGGGGTATTGATATGAGCGAAATGACAGCAATGGAATTCAAAATGAATCCAGATTTAAAACTTTCAGCAGAGGCAATTTTAAGGGTTAATGGATATACCCCAGAACAAGCAATCAATGAATTATATCGTAAAATAATATTACATCGCGGAATTCCTTTTGATGTAAAACTTCCTCCGTTGCGTGAACCAATTTGCACAGGAAACTTAAGTGAAGAAGAAGTAATGGTGTTAGTTCAAAAAGGGTTAGATGATGTCAAAGCTGGTAGAGTTTACACTCTTGAGGAAATAGAAGCGATTCTAAATGTTAGATTTGGCATGCGACCAGATAATAAAAATAGTAAATAGAGACCCAAATGGGTCTTTTTAAATGCTTAAATCGCTATAAACGTGTATAATACTAAATAGATATTTATATCTCAGGAACTATTATATGAAACATTCAAGTAGATTTTTATTAGCGGGATTATCTATTTTAGCCTTGTCTCTTACTGTAGGCGGAGTTTTAAGTGCTAAAAAAGGCATTAAACTTGCATATGGATATGAAAATGGAGACGCTGCGACATATTATACTGGTATTAGTGATTCGTTAGCCGGAAATCAATTACTTACTAAGTTACAAGCTTTAAATAGTACAAAAAGAAGAAATCTAATTTCATATAATTCTCTTCCTAATTATTTTAAACAGACCGATCCTGGAAAAACGTCTAACCAAGTTACTGCATTTTATTCAGGAACTTCTGCCACTTATTCTGGCAATATGAATAAAGAACATGTTTGGCCATTTTCTAAACTTTACATTAATACTGGAAGCCGTGGACAAAACGATGTTGAAAAAGATTTACATCACATTCGTCCTTCTATGCAAGATGAAAATGAGGGACGTGGTAATTCATTTTTCACTGAACCAACTGGCCAAGGATGGGACCCAGGTAGTTTAGGAGATGAAACATATCGTGGTGACTCCGCTAGAATTATATTCTACTGCATAGTTGCAGATGCAAACTTATCTTTAGTTGACCGTGATTACGATAGCAAAGATAACCACACAATGGGCAAATTAAGTACGCTCTTAAAATGGAATTTGCAGTACACAGTTAACGCTCGAGAAAATGTTAGAAATGAAGCTGTAGAGAGTATTCAAGGACATAGAAACCCATTTATTGACCATCCAGAATATGCTTGCCGTATTTGGGGTGATTATAATAGCGCAACTAAAGCAGCCTGTGCTTCTCAACCTATAGTACCACCAGATCCAGATATGACAGGATTAACTTTAAACGTCCATGAAAGACATATCGAAATTGGCGAAACCTTTTCTATTAGCGCTACTATAGAACCTTCCGAATTAAACGGCAAAGTAGAATTGGATTGGTATAGTGATGATGAATCAATCGCTTCTTATAAAAACGGTGTGGTTAAAGGCTTAAAAAACGGTACAACCAAAATAGTGGTTTGTACAACCGATTTATCTTTTGTAGATGAATGCAAAGTAATAGTGGGTACTGGAGAATCTAGCAAATCATCTTCTTCAGGAGGTTGCTCTGGCAGTATTATCACATCCAGTATTATTTTATCTACCCTATCATTTATTGGGATTGATTTAATTGTCTTTAAGAAATTAACTAAAAAGAAAGATAATAATTAATGTACAGCATTGATCAAAAACAAGAAGAAGAAAAGAAAGTAGTGGAAGTAGTGCCATTAGGTAAATGGAAAAGAATTCTTGTTTTCTTTGCTGACTTTTTTATTTGCTTTTTAGCGGCGTTCGTTTTCTTAAACGCAATGACCATGCCAACTGGACAGGCTATTACTGGCTTTAGCGCTAAGCAAAAGAAAAGTAATGAATCAATGAGCATGATGCATACAATTCTTTATAAGAACGGGGTTGTTTTAGCCTATAAAGGCAATGATGACGATGATATTGATTCCAATATCCTTTATACATTTGATTGTTGGCTTTCCTATTATACTTTAGATGAAGTAGAGTCTCCAGACACAACTCATCCTCAATATGGACATAAAGACGCTAATAAAGTTATCTTTCATTATTTTAATGACTTAAGAGATAATCATAATCAATACGTTTCTTTGTTTGACCATTATAATGAAACAAATCATTACTTCACTTTAAGTGGTGATGACTATGTTTTAAATGATTTGACCAAATCGAAACTTATTCCATACTTTGATCCAAAAATAGAATTAGGAAGCGAAGTGAAAACATTGGTTAAGACTATTAAAAGTAACGTATTTTTACCTCTTTTAGCGGAAGTTTTCACCGATATAAAGACAAACGACTTAACCTATAACTCTCAATCATATAACCAGTGCGAGACCACAGTTAAAAACTTTAGTCAATATCTCAGGTATCTTGTTACAATCACTATATTAATTGCCTACGTTTTAGCGTGTCTCATCTTATTTTTAATCATTCCTCTTATTGATAAGAATCGTAAAACTATTTCAATGATGATGATGCATATCGAACGCATTAACATATCGAGATTATATGTTTGTAAACGTAGCGAATCGATTAGTAATTCGTTATTTGCGCTTTTAAGTAACGCTGGATTTTTATTTATCCTACCAATTTCGTTTGTAACCTTCTCTTTTGTTTTTAATCTCAATGTTATAGTGGTGTTCACTTTGTTTGCCGCTTTACTTTGCTTAACTTCGTTCATATTTATCTTATTCAATCCATTTAATCGTGCTTTATCGGATATTTTTTCTCGTTCAGTGATGATAACCACTGATAAACTAGACGAAATCTATCGCGCAAAAGGTTATAATGTTTAACACTTATGGCAGAAAAAGAAGAACAATTGGATCAAATACTTGAAGAAGGCGCTATATCTTCTGACAAACATAAAACGGAAGTGATTTACTATCGCCCTAAGTTTCATCGACGAGTTTTAGCCAACTTTGTCGATATCTTAATTTTTGCTTTTATCTTTGCTGGTTTATTTTCTTTAAGCCGTTACATTATGGTTAATTCTAGAGAATATAACGCTAACTTTAATGCTTTTAACCAAATCCGAGTCGATAGTGGCGTTTACATCAAAGAAGATAATGGCCAAATTTATGACATTATTACTTACTTAAATAGCGATAGCAAAAACAGCACTGATTACAAGATGAAAAAAGCTAGACAAGCTATCGAAAGCTTTATCGATTATGCTCACACTGCTTGTATCTATTCTGACTATGCTGATATCGTTAAAAACTACAATGAATATCGCTTGAAAGATTCAATGGTCTATAAGAACACAAAATCTGAATATAATGGTACCCCTTTATTTGTGCAAGATGGTGATCAAATAATTGAAAATCCAGTATTATTTGCTCCTGGAAGCTATGTTCCAAATATCTATGGCTATTTTTATACAAAAGCATATACCCCATATATCGACACTAATTGTCAGGGCTTTTTAACAACCAAGATTCCTCATTACTATGAATTAACTAGATACATGGCTTTGATGCTTATTTTTGCGGTCATTGTTCCTTCTTATCTGGTTACTGGTATTTTGGTCTATTACGTTCCAACAATATGCTTTAGAAGGAATAGATACACTTTAGGTAAAGCTTTGTATCATATTGGCATAGTGGACGGCCGTGTATTATCCCCTTCTTTTGGGCGCATCACTGCTAGATTTGCTATTTTCTATTTTGCAGAATTAGTCCTTTCTGTTGTCACTTTTGGTCTTCCATTCTTGATTTCTTTTTCAATTATGGTGTTTTCCAAAAACAAACAAGGATTTCCTGATTACATGTTGGGATTAACTGAAATCGACACTACTCGCACCAAAATATATAAAACTTATGATGAGGCTGATTTCGATAGAATTAACGCTCATAAAGAGCCTGTCGATTTCAAAGTTCCTAATTTTGACTAAAAGAAACAATTGAATAATATGCCACTCTCATATAAAATATGATTGTGGAAACAAATTCTACGGAAGGAAAATCCGATTATGAACTTTAAGAAAGCATTATTTTGCGTTTCTTTCGGGTTGTTAGGGGCATCAGTCCTCTCTTTTTCTTTCTTTAATACGCGTGCTGTAAGTGCAAAAGCGTATAAGGAGAGCACAACAACAAGAAACACAAATTATGATGACTCGAGTTTCCCAGGAGAAACAGAATTGTCTCATGACGCTTTGAAGGTAAGAGCATCCTCTTCTTCAAAAACGACAATGGGGCAATCTTTTAATTTCTACTTCTCCACAGGTGGAACTGGTTATCAGGACAGCACTAAAACATTTACTGTTGCTCCAAATGATTCGACATTCGACGATTACTTCAACAATGAATTTTCTAACCTAACAGAAGAGCAAAAAGAGGAAATCGAAGAAGCTTGGGAAAGAGGCGAATATGAGACAAAACAATTCGTTGGTCAATTGTACTCTCTTAATTATCAAGCCGATAAGCCAACGGTTTACGTCCCTCAAACACTTTCAAGAAACATCTTCTTCCAATTTAAAGTTAACGAAATTCTCTCTGACGCTTTATCTATCGATGCAGTGAATAGTGGAATTAGCAAGGTTGCCATTCCTAATACTGTTGATATAGTTTACGAAGATTCGTTCCCTGAAGGATTACCATCAACATTTGCATTTGATGTTGAGTTTGAACAAAGCGAAATTCCTGCAACTTGGGCTGCTGGATGGAATCATGGCGCAAAAGTTAATTATGGCGTCAGCATCTCTGATAGCAAAAAGAACGTGAAGATTGCTGGTAGCTCTGTTGAATACGGTGATAAAGAAACCAACTTTATGATTGGCTATTATCCAACAACTGGTACCCAATATCCACTCGTTTTGAGTTATAGACTTCAAGGATCTAGCGAAATCCAATACTTTGAATTCAGCAAATCTACCACATCCTCAATTGGTTCAATCTACGACGCAGTTGGTTATAAGTTATATGGTTTCTCCAATAACCTCAACGCTGACCTTGCACTTGATTTAACCCTTGGTGGTGAAGTTGATTTTGAATCAATCTGTATCCACAATATTTTCCCAGCCAAACAAGAAGGTTCTTCATGGGTTCCTGATACTACTCACCCATATTACTCCTTCCCATCAAAAGGCTACTCTGAAACATTAAATGTCACCGACTTGATTTCCTATAAATTCAGCGGTATCTCCACATTCGGTGGTTATACTTCTGTTGATTTAATTGTTGATCAAGCAGGAAATAATACATATTCCACATTGAAATCTTCATTCGTGAAGCAATACAAGGATTACATCGATAGCGGCAGAATGTATATCAGATACCGCTTCACATCTTTGAATTCCTGTAAATTTAACGTTGTTTATATGAATGGAAATAGCGAAGTGATTGATGAAGTGCCAATTCACACTCCAGTCAATCAACATGTTTTAGGAAGTAAAGAAGGTAATTTTGTCTCATTCTTATTTAAGAATAGTGAAGTTGGTCATGGATTCTCATCTACTTCACTAAGACAATTATCATTTATTTCCTTCTACATCACACTTGATTTGTACGACACCACAAACGGTGTTGTTGCTCGTAGTCAATTATCTTGTAGATTTGGCTACTTTATGGTTATGCCATATCAAAATTCAGCAAATATTTTCAACATCGATCTCATGCTTATTATTATGTGTGCTGGATATGCCGTTGCTTATATTGCCTTAGCAATCGCTGCATATTTCTTCTTCAAGAATAAATATAAGAACGATGAATTTAGACGTGTCAAGCCTAAAAAATTCTGGTTTAAAGCCATCTTAGGATTATTCGGTAGCTTGATTGTTATACTTTGTATCACATTCATCATCGTCCGTGGTACAGCATTCAATAATGCGATCGTTGTCTATAATCCACTTGATGCTTACATCATTATCTCTGCAGTTGCCTCTGTCCTTATCATCGGCTACTTCATTAAGTACATCGTGACAATGACAAAAGCCAACAATGACCGTAAGAGAAACATTAAATTAAAACTCAATGAAGACGTCGCTGAAGACGGAACTAAATAATAAAGGAGCGTTTGAATATGGAAATTAGAATTAAGGATTTAAACAAAATATTTCCAGGTGATCCGAAAAAGAATATTCGTGACACAATTGCCGTTAAGGATATGGACTTCGTTGTTCCTGATGGAACATTAGTAGGTTTATTAGGTCCTTCCGGATGTGGTAAATCCACAACCCTCTACATGATTTCTGGTTTACAAGTACCAACTTCTGGTGAAGTCTGGTTCGGTGACCAAGAAGTGACAAATCTCTCTCCAGAGAAAAGAGGTATTGGTTTAGTTTTCCAAAACTACGCCCTTTATCCTCACATGACCATTTACAAGAATATTGAATTCCCACTCACAAACTTAAAAGTGGAAGTCCCTCTTGTAACCTTCTTTGATTTCGAATATGAATACGCTTACAAGATGAAAGCTGATGACCTCAAAGAAGGCATTGAGAAATCACTTGATTCCTTAATGAAGAAGCTTGGTCTTAAGAAAAAAGAATATGAAATCCGTACTGAATTAGCAGGTGCCGATCTTAAGATTCATGTTCTTTTAAAGAACAAATCCAAAGCAGTCGCTAAGATTTTTGAAGATAACATTTGTAAGATTGTTGAAGTCGAACAAGTCTCTAGACAAGAAAGACAAACAAGTGATGCCTTATTTGACACAACCGTCAGAGCGGCAGTTGGCGTTGTCGGTGAACACGAAATGATGAACATCACCTACAAAGCCAGACTTCCAAAGACATTTACCTTCAATCAACTAGATGACACAATTAACGCATTTAAAGAAAGAGCTAGAGCATTTGGCAAACCAGGTGAAGTGGTCGTTTCCTCTACTCATACAGGACACGAAATCGCTGGCATCGTTTACGGCGTCCCACATCTCAAACTCGAAGAATTCTTCCATACATTAAATTCTTTCCCAGAATATGAAAGACCTCTCCTCTTTGTTAACTCCGTTGTTAATAAGGATTTAGAGAAAATCATTAAGAAACATTATTCTGAATTAAAGATTGATATCTCTGACTTAAAAGTCTATTTCGAAAGAAGTAGTGCTGAAGAGCAAAGCGAGAAGAAACTAGGTGAAACAAGACTCTATTTCAAGATGAATAGATGTCCAACCGATAAAGCTCAAGCTTCTCTTGCTGGCTTAGCCGAAAAATTACAATTATCAAAAGTGGAAACAGATATCGCTCAAGCTGTTGCTCACCGTTCATTAACTAAAGAAGAAAGAAGAGACATCGTGTACGAAGCCGCTAAACTCGTTCAAGTTGATGAATATCTCGAAAGAAAACCAAATCAATTATCTGGTGGTCAACAACAACGTGTTGCTATCGCCCGTGCTCTTGTTAAGAAGCCAAAAGTCTTATTACTTGATGAACCATTATCCAACCTCGACGCTCGTTTGAGATTACAAACTCGTGAAGAAATTAGACACATTCAAAAAGAAACAGGTATTACCACCGTCTTCGTTACCCACGACCAAGAAGAAGCAATGTCTATTTGTGACCAAATCGTGGTTATGAAATTAGGTGTGGTGCAACAAATTGATTCTCCACAAAACGTTTACAATTCACCAGCTAACTTGTTCGTTGCTACCTTCTTAGGTACTCCACCAATTAACGTGTTCAAGGGTCGCTTAGATGGCAAGAAAGTCGTTATTGGCGATGATGTTGTTTATGAAGCTAAGAAAGATTTAGGCAAAAAAGATGTTTATGTTGCCATTCGTCCAGAAGGATTTGCCATTGCTAAAGATGGTGATAAAGGTGTCCTCCACTGTGAAAGCGATATGGTGCAAATCATGGGTAGAGATATTTCTATCGTGGCTAGAAACCCACTATGCACAAAAGAAACATTTAAGATCATTGTTCAACAAGAAGACCTTACTACTGATAAGAAATTAGCAGTTAAGGTCAAACCATATAAGATGTTCATCTTCGACGGAGAAACCGAAGAAAGAATCTTTATCGATGAGGAAAAGAAATAAAGATTTGGTGAGGACTTATTATGAAAGCTTTCTTTAATAAAGTCTTATATTTCTTACATATCAAAAAGAAGCCTCAAGCTGTGGCTCAAAGCACCAATGGTTTAATGGTGGCGGAGCCTGATGTCGGCAATATGTATTTAGATACATACAAAGAGGATTCATATAACGAAGAAAGTAACACAATTATTCGTTTAGTTTCTCCAAAGAGTAAGAAAAAAGACTACGCTGTTAAAGGCATTGAAGATGTAGCGAGTAAGAATAACTGGAAAGCATGGTTATACCTCGGACCAGTTATCATCTTGATCGCCGTCTTCCTCCTTTATCCTTTAATTAATACTATATTTATCGCGTTTGCGAAGGATTATAGTTACGCAACAGGTACATTTAAAGGTATAACATTAGAAAACTTTGGTGTTATCTTCCACATCACCCCTACCGGTGCTGGTGGATGGGAAGAAAACTTTATCAAGTACGCGATTCCTAACACCTTAATTATCACATTTGTAACCGTCCCTGTTTCCATTGCACTTGCTTTGTTAATTTCTGTCGCCCTTAATTCTATCAAGTGGTTCCAAAAATTCTTACAAACAGTGTTCTTCTTACCTTATGTTACTAACGCTGTCGCTATTGGCTTAGTCTTCTCAGTTATTTTCAATAAAGACGGTATTATTAACTATATCTTTAATTCCAACATCACTTGGATTTATGGTGCTGAAAGATGGGTCGCTATGATTCCATTATGTATCTACATCGTTTGGCACTCACTTCCATTTAAGATCTTAATTCTCTTATCTGGCTTACAAGGCGTTGATAAACAATACTATCAAGCTGCGCAAATTGACGCTGCCAGTAAGTTCAAGACCTTAACAAGAATTACTGTTCCATTGTTATCCCCTCAAATCCTCTATTTGATGATTACATCATTTATCGCGGCATTTAAGGAATACACATCCGTCGTTTCTATGTTCGGTGGTCCAGGTACTCTTGGTAAGAACTCTATTACTCCAGATATGGAAACAATCGTTTATTACGTTTATCAAAACGTGGAAAAAGGCCTTACTTCAAGAGCGGCTGCAGCAGCGGTGTTCTTGTTCGTGGTCATCTTAGTCTTCACCTTCATTCAAATGAAAGTCTCGAAGGCTAGAGTTCACTATTAATAGGAGGAGATTGATATGTCAGAAGCTGTAAAAGTCAACAAACAATATATCGACTTTAAAAAAGAACGTGTCTATCCAAATCTCGTTCTATCAATTGAAGAATCCAGTAAAACTGTTGATGCGATTAAAAGAACTGAAAAGATCATGAAGATTGTTAGCACAATCCTCACGTATGCTTTCATTCTTGTACTCGCCATTGGAGTTATCTTCCCATTCTACTGGATGATTATTACATCATTAAAACAAAGAGAAGAAATTATTGCCTCAACACAAACATTCTTCCCACAAATCGTTATGTGGACCAACTATTCGTATGTCTTTACGGTGTTTGATTTCACAAACTACATGTTGAATACCATTATCGTGGCGATTTTCTCCACAATTGGCACCTTATTAACTACTATCTTTGCAGCCTTTGCGTTTGCAAGATTAAAATTCAAAGGAAGAGATGCGGTATTTGCCATCTTCCTGATGACGATGATGATTCCAGGCGAAATGATGGTTATTTCTAACTACTTAACCGTTTCTGCATTTGGTTGGGTCTCTGATCAAACTAGATTAGAAGCCTTCTTATGTATGATCGTTCCATTCTGGATCAGCGTCTTCTACATCTATTTGTTAAGACAAAACTTCAAACAAATCCCTAACGAATTATATCTTGCTGCGAAAGTGGATGGAAAATCTGACTGGTCATTCTTATGGAAAGTCATGGTTCCACTTGCTGCCCCAACATTAATCTCTATCACCATCTTAAAGTTCATGGGTACTTGGAATTCCTATGTGTGGCCAGCCCTCGTTACTAAAAAAGATGAATTCCGTTTAATTTCTAACGGATTACGTGGTAGCGCATTTACCGACCCTGACACTAACGAAGTTGAATACGGCTATCAAATGGCTGCATCCTTCTGTGTCACCGTCCCATTATTCTTATTATTCGTCTTCTTCCGCAAGTACATCATGCGTGGTGTTGGAAGAGCGGGTATTAAGGGCTAATCATTGGATTAGATTAGTCGTAGAGACAATTTAATATAAATCATTAATTATTAATAAGGAGAAATAATTATGAACAAAAAACTTATCGTGTTAGTTAGTGCAACCGCATTAATGTCACTCGTTGGCTGTGGTGGTAACGGTGGCGGAGGATCCGCAAAGAAAGTTACTATCAAATACGTCAACTCTTGGGGAAAAGATTATAAACCAGAAGTTGAAAATCTCATCACCAAATTCGAAGCTGCGAATCCAAACATTCACGTCGAAAGCATTACCGAAGGTGGATATGATGGCATTCACACCCAAACCAATTCTGATATCGCTTCCGCTAACGGCGAATATGGGGATCTCGTCATCTGCTACCCAGACCACGTTGTTGATTACATCAACTATGGTGTCGCAGTCGACATGCAAGAATTAATTGATGATCCAAAAATTGGTTGGACCGATGCTGAAGAAGAAGATATGATTCAAGGTTTCCTTGAAGAAGGAAGAAAATATCCTGTCGAAGGCACATATTCCTTACCATATTCCAAATCAACCGAAGCTTTATATTACAACGCCGATGTCTTAATTGGTCTTAACTTAGCAAGTGTTGATCCAGAATTAAATGGCGGTATGCCACTTACTACTGACTACTTTGATAACTTAACTTGGGAAGAATTCCTTGATAAGTTATGTCCAGCCATCGAAAAATACAATAACGCTCTTCCAGCAGCTGAAAAAATCATCAGAGACGCTGGTCAAGGCAAAATTACTGGTATTTGTGGTTATGATAGCGAAGCAAACTTATTCATTAACCTTTGCGAACAATATGGTTATGGCTACACAACCGTTAATCCACAAACTGGTAAAGCAACATTAGATTTCAATAATGACAACGTTAAGAACTTATTAGCTAAATTTAATGAAGCCGGTAAGAAAAACTACATCGTTCCATCTTCAAGAATTGAAAACAACTCCTATTGTTCTTCATTCTTCACTGCTCAAAACTTATTATTCAATATCGGCTCTACTGCTGGTGTTGGACACGAAGTTAGTGAAACATTTGATGTTAACGTCACCGCTATTCCAGGTGCCAAAAATGGTAACAAACACGTTATCTCTCAAGGACCATCCCTTTGTATCTTAGCTCACCCAGAAGATGGTAAAGCCATGAGACAAGCTAGAATCGAAGCTGCTTGGAAATTCTATAATTTCATGACCAATTCCAAGAATGCTGCTAGATGGGCAGTCACCGTTGGTTATTTACCAGTTAGAACTTCCTCCTTATCTCAAGAAGTTTATCTTGAATATGCTGATACAACCGGCAAAGATCCAAAAACTAAAGAATTATTAGTTGCTAAGAACGCTCAGTATAGCACTGTTGCTAGTAATAATGTCTTCACCTCTCCTGTTTTCAAAGGTTCTTCTACTGCTAGAACCCAAGTCGGTGGTGTTATGGCTGCTGTTTTAAACGCTACATCTGGTTTAACCTTAGCGCAAATTCAAGCCTTATTAGATCAAGCTGAAAACAACATTAAGCTTGATATGGAATAATCTAAGCTTAGAAATATTACCTTTAGGAGATAATCTCTATGAAAAATAACAAAAGATTAGTGTTCGGATTAGCCTCACTTTCCCTCTTAGCGGCAACACTTGTGGGATGTGGTGGCAACTCCGGTGGTGGAAGCAATAAAATCAAAATCGTCTTTGGTCACACCTTTGGCGATAAGATTGAAACCGCTCTTAACACAAGAATTAAAATGTTTAAAGACTTAGTCAAGGAAAACGAAGGTGTTGATCTTGATGTCGAATTATTATACTTAGGCGGTTACAGCGATGTTTCCACTAAGATTACAACTTATTTCGCTGATGGTACCCTTCCAACCATGACTGTTGCTTATCCTGACGCTGTTGCTGACTTTATCAGACAATTTGGCACCAAATACGTCGTTAATTTTGATGACTATATCAATGATCCAGAATTAACATTTGGTACTGATAGATATTTAGGCGACAAAGAAGGCGTTGATGACTTCGTTCAATCCTTCTTACAAGAAGGTCAACAATTCACTGTTGAAGGCACATATTCCATCCCATTCTTAAAATCATCTGAAGTTATGATTTATAACGTCGACGCTGCTACTGAAGCGATGAGATACTATAATCCATCTATCGTTTCCGAAGGTAAAGTCGAACAAACAATCGCTAACTTTACATGGGATGAATTTATGGCGTTTGCTAAAGTTGCCTATGAACACAGAAGCGATATCAATAACAAATTAGAAGTCCCTGTTTTCTATGATAGTGATGCTAATATGTTTATTACCCAAATGTATCAAGAAGGATATCAATATTCATCTATTAAAAATGGTAAAGGACACATCGACTTTGATGATGGTCCAAACGGAGTCAACTACAAAGGTGCTGTCTCATTATTAGACGACTATAAAGATTGGCACACTAAAGGTTATTTAACCACCAAGGGTGTTGTTGGTACCTATGCATCCAACTACTTCAAAGAAGGTAAATGTATCTTCTCCATCGGTTCATCTGGTGGTGGTGGATATACCTTCCCAAGCGCTGGTACATTCACAAGCACAGTTTGTAAAGTTCCTTACAGAAACAATACTCCTTACTACATCTCTCAAGGTGCATCTATTGCTTTCTTAAGAAACCCAACATTCTCCGATGCAAAAAATGAACTCACATTAAAATATGCTTGGAAATTCTTAAAATACATTACTTCCACCAAACAAAATACTTATATTTGTTTAAAAGGTTCTGAAGGTTATGTTCCTGTGAGAACTTCTTGCTACTCTACAGAAGAATATTTCCAATTCATTGAAGAAGGCGATAACTACGCTAAATTAGCTAAGGTTGTTACCGACGATATCAATGGCCGCTATATCAACACCGCAGTCTTCTCTGGCTCTGCCACATTAAGAACTGCTGTTGGTAGTGCAGTTACCGAATACTTAACCGGTAAAGTTGCTACATCTAGTGGCGCTATTGATGCTGCAATTAATACAGCGAAAGCCGACATGGAAGAATAAATTATCAAAAATAAGGAGGGCGTTATATGAAAAGACGTCATAACTTACTAAAACTTGTTGTCCTTGGCTTTGCTAGCATCCTTACTGTCAGTTGTGGCGGTAATGGTGGTGGTAAAAAGCGCATCGATTACACACAAAATCCTGCTGTTAGACTTCATTTGGATTATGAAGGACACGATTTCTACGCTGACGGCGTAGGTGAAGTGACTTTAAGAACTCCAATTGATGGGGATACAGCTCACTTTGATCCAGTAGTCACCAAAACTTCAAACAAGGCTATTAAATCAAGATTCTGGGGTATTGATACACCTGAGTCTACAGGCCGTGTTGAAGAATATGGTCAAGCTGCCAGTGATTTTACTAAGAAGAAATTAAGAGAAGCCAATGAAAATGGCACAATCGTTGTCTCAACTCCTAGAGATGACTACGGCAAACCTGCCGCCGACTCCACTGGTGAGCGTTATGTTTCTCTTATTTGGATCAACCTCACCAAGAAACACGCTGCATATGATGAGCTAATCCTTCTCAATCTTTGGATTGTTCAAGAAGGCTTATCCTATGTTAAAAACGTTTCTGATGTTCCTGCTTATCAAGAAATCTTTATTGCTGCTGAAAAGCAAGCTAGAGATTTCAAACTTAAATTATGGAGCGGTGAACCAGATCCAGACTTTAACTATGGTAGTTATGTCACAACTTCCTTATTAGATTTAAAACGTGAAATCGAAAAGAGAGTTGAAGGTATTGAAGTTCCTGAAGAAGAAACATTCGATGGTGCAAAAGTAAGAATCGTTGGCACTGTTGCTGGTTTCTCTGATGGCACAATGTACTTACAAAACTTCTATAAGATGGATGAAGGCGCCAATGGTACCGCCACAAACCCATTCACCGGAGAAAAAGGCGAATATGCTGGTATTAATATCTTCTGTGGTATGGGTAGTGTTCCTTCCAAATACACAGCTCCAGGAACATATATTGAAATCTGTGGTATCGTCAAAGTTAGTGAAGTCTTTGGTTTCCAATTAACTGGTGCTGAAGGTCACTTCCCAAGCGTTGAATCCATGGCAGAAGAAGATGATTGCCACATCCTTATTAGAGCTGCTGATAACACTGAAGAATATCAATTAAATACTTTCGTGTTTACCGCTGCTCAATTAGATAGCACCTTATCTTCTACTGATTTAAATGTTAAATACACCAGCTTCTACTGCTCAACCAAACTTTCTGACGCTGTTGAATGCACTAAATTCTATAAGAATGATTCTGGTGAAATTACATTAACTTTCGGAACCCACAAGTTCCAAGCTTACATTACGACTTTATTTAAGGGCAATCCAAATAAGACTAATGAGTATTGGGATACTCAAGAATTCTTTGTTGGAAAATCCTTCTATATAAGTGGTGTCTTGGCCGCCTACACCGGTGGAAATACTCCAAGATATCAATTTGTCTTCACTAGCCCGACTGACCAACTCCATTGTACTGACTACTACAATGCTGATGGCACTGTCAAAACAGCTTGATAAGAGGTAATAGTTATGTTGTATTGTTACCATTGCGGTTATCAACTTAATGAAGACAAATTAGAAAAAGCCAGTTCAACAAGGCAAAAATTTAAAGATGTCGCTCATACTGATGCAGACATTCAATATGTTTGCCCACGTTGTGGCCGTCTTATCCATAGAGGCCATAGTGAAGAAGAAGTAAAATCTTTATCACGTTCTTGCCATGCTGAACTCCAAAGAGGAAGAAACGACTTTGCTAAAGGAATGTCTGCTCTTGCATTATTTGGAATTGCATTCATTACTGCAATGATCTTCTTGCTCTTATCTAATAAGACGACCGGAGATGGGCGCGCCATCTCTACGTCTTGCGCTGAGTTCTGGGTGTTTTTAGGACTTAGCATTGCTTCCGTAATTTTAGTGGTAATTGGAGTTTACCGCACTCTTCTTGGTTTAAAGAGGAAGAGAATCTACTCCGTATTACTAAAAGACATTAACAACAAAACGTTCGTTCAATAATGAAACGGAATAAATAACGAACAAACAATCCATTCTTATTTCTTAAAAAAGGAGGAAATTTATGAGAAAAGGATTATTCACTGCTGCAATTCTTGCCGGTGGATTAGTGTTCTCTCTTGTCGGATGTGGTGGCAATAACCAACCAGTAGACAAGCACACCTACACAATCTCAATCGACAACAAAGCAGAATTACAAGCAGAATGGCTTTCCGATGATGCAAGCCGTAACATCAACCTCACCATCACCAAAGATGGCAAAGAAGAAAATGCTACCGCTGCTGTGAACAAAGGCGAAGTTACATTTACAGTTTCTGATGAATCCGTCGTTAGAGTTCAAGGAAGACAAGCCACTCCAGTTGGCCCAGGTAGTGCTACTATCACCGCCAAATATGGAAAAGCCAGTGACGATGTTGCAGTCACAATTACATATTCTGATCCACACGGAAAATCAGAAGATGACCCATTAACCGTTGCCGAAGCCGTTGCACTTACTCAAACTCTTGATTCTGGTGCAATGACAGTCGTCGACTACTACACCTCAGGTGTTGTTTCTAGCTGTGATGGCTATGATTCTGGTTATGGCAACATCACATTTGATATCGTTGATTCCTTAACAGATACATCTAAATTTGTTAGATGCTACAGAGTTAAACCTATCAAAGATGCAACATATGATGTTACAAAAATTGACAGAGGTTCTGAAGTCCTTATTAAAGGTAAACTTCAAAACTACAATGGTAACCTTCCAGAATATCCAGCAGGTAGTGAAATCTTATCTGCCACTGAAGGTTTAAAACCACAAATTATCCCAACAAACGTTGCAGGCGCATTAGCTGCTGCACAAGCTTTAGCCGATAATACATCTTCGTTCGATAAGTATGAAATTACTGGTTATATCACCGCTGTCAAATCTGGTAGTGGATTCTATATGTCTGATACCAAAGGCGCTGTTGAACCATCTCAAGATCAATTCTTAGTTTACTACAAGGGTGAAATGCCTGCGGATGCTACCGTTAACGCAAAAGTTAAGGTTTTAGCAAAACTTAAACACTATGTTTCTACTTCTACAGCTGGTGCATATGCATATGAAACCGCTGGTAATGCACCAGAACAATACACCTTATTAGAAGCTGGCGATCCAGCCGAAATCCCAGAAGTTTACATGAACGTTGAAACTCCAGTTGTTGGCACAAAATATAGATTAGGTGTCAAGACCTCTGGCAGAGGAGACAAAGGTGACTTATACCTCACCGGTAAAAAATCTGGTAACTTTATCGAAACCGATCACGAATTTGATAAAGCCCCTCAATTTGAATTAGTCGAAGTTACTGACAGCAGAGGCGATCCTAAATATAACGTAAAAGTCACATATAACGACAACTCTACAAAATTCTTAAATGTTACCGTTAGTGGTGACTACAACAACTATTCATTTGATGATGAAGCTAAGACAGCTTATATCTTTAACAGTGCTGCTAAGACTTTATACGTCGAACTTGGTGGCCACACAACCGCTAGTAAAGATGGCACATATTACTTAGGTACATATGGTACAAACGTCAACGTTAGTGCTTCCTTAGCTTCCTATATTGAAGGCGACAACGCTTCTAAAGTTGATGTCTCTCAATTCCCAATTCACTTCTGTACAAAAGGTGAAAAACCACAACCAGTCGAATTAACTGGTGTTGAAGTTTCCCCAAAAACTTCTAATGTTGATTTACAAGGTACAACCCAAGCTAAATCAGTTACATTAACAGCTAAACCTCTTCCAGAAAATGCTGAATTAGGTGATGTTACATGGGAAAGTTCCGATGAATTAGTCACAGTTGCTGCTGGTGTCGTTTCCATTCCTGCAGACTATGTTGCTGAAGGTGGAGAAGCCAAATCAGTTACAATTACCGCTAAAGCTGGTAAATTCTCTGATGCCGCTACAATCACAGTTAAGAATACTGGTGTCCCAGCTCAAGCTACAACCGACAATATTACTCCTGAATTTACAGGACTCCCAGTTCCTGCTTCTGGAGAAGGTGCAACCTATGCCGATTGGTCTGGAAAAACAGGTACTTCTGGCGCTGTTTATGCTGGTAACTCCGCTATCTCCGGTGATAAATACGGCGATCCAGTCGGTTTATTACAATTAAGATATGATACAAGCAAAGCAGATAAACGTGCTGGTGTTTGGACAACTGCAACTGGTGGAAAATTAGTTTCTGTCACCATCAAGTGTAATGCCAAGACCACTGATAATAGAGAATTCTTAGTGTTTGCTTCCAACACTGCATACTCTGCAATCGCCGATGTTGCTGATGCTTCTGCTGCTGTTGCAACATTAAAGAAAACTTCAACCGAGCTCGTACTTACTTATACATTTGAAGCTGATTACACATTCATTTGTGTCAGAACAAAGTCTGGCGCTGCTTACTTAGATTCTATCGACATTAGTTGGAAATAGTATTATTAAGCGATACTAGGGGCGTGTTTACACGCTCCTTTTATTATGTCCACTTTTTCTATATAATGTTTCTAGGTGCTAATTCTATGAAAAAAAGTAGATTATTTATTGTTTTAACCGCGTTAAGCGGATTATTAATTACCAGTTGTGATAATTATCAAAATCCATCTAATGTGGAATTTGAAGTATCTGATTTAGGTGAGGTCAATATCCACTCACAAATCCAAGATCAATTATTAAATAGCGATGATCCTGATCAATTTGTTTATAACTATGCTTATCCTAATAATCAAAAAGCAGTTGAATCTAATTCTTTCCCTAACTCTTTTACTATCAACTATACGATTAATAGCAACAATAAAGTCAAACCAAGAAAAGTATATGTCTATGTTGGCGAATCAGAAATTATGAACAACTACATGAAGTTTGAAGGAAGTATGGAGTCCGCTGATATATATAATCTTAAAGCTCATACTACTTACTATTACCAAGTTGTTGCCCATTATATTAGTGATTTCGCTAGTGAAGTCCATTCATTTACCGTTACTACTCCTAAAGTAAGAAATATCTTTGTTGAAGGAGTGGAAAACTGTAGAGATTTAGGTGGTTGGGATATTGGCGAAAATAGAACTTATAAGCAAGGACTTATTTATCGTACTGGTCAATTCAATTATGGTGGCGCCCATAATACTTATGAATGTGCTCCAACCAAAGAAGGTATTAAAACCCTTAAAGAACAACTGAAAGTCAAAACCGAAATCGACTTAAGAGAAGTAAGAAGCGATTATTCAGTAGATGAAGTTAATGGAATTACCTCTTCTCCTTTAGGAAAAGATGTGAAATATATTTCCGCTCCAATGCTTTATCGAAATACTGACATCTTTGAAAATAAATATAACAAAGATTCACTTAAAATATTCTTTGAAGCTTTAGCGGATGAATCTAATTACCCAATTGCGTTCCACTGTTTAAGAGGAACAGATAGAACGGGCGGACTTGCTTATGTTATAGGCGCTTTAGTGGGTATGGCTCCTGAAGACTTAATGCTTGATTATCTCTTCTCTAATTTAGCTGCTATCGGAAGTGTAGTTAGAAAATTTAGCATCGATGGCAAATATGTTGCTGGTATAGAAGAGGCTGAAGGCACTAGCTACGCCGAGAAAGCGAAAAACTATTTATTAAGTAAAGTAGAAATAACCTCGCAAACCATCGATAAGATAATTGATATATTAGTAGACTAATGTAGCATTAGGAGCCTAGCTTGGCTCCTTTTAAATTTCTTTATCAAATTATTGAAAATAATCGTCTCTCGTTTTATTCTTTTTACATATGAAAAAAGAAGCATTTGATAATAATAAATATCTAAAGATCCAAAGAGAAAATATTTTAAAACGTATCTCCAAATTTGGAGATAAGCTATATCTTGAATTTGGTGGAAAACTTTTTGATGACTACCATGCTTCTAGAGTCTTGCCAGGATTTAAAGCTGATTCTAAATTACAAATGCTTTTAGGCATTAAAGATAAAGTGGAAATGGTGGTTGTGGTTAACTCTAACGACATCATCTCTAACAAAGTCAGAAACGACACTTTAATCACCTATCAAGAAGAAGTGGAAAGATTAATTGATACATATAAAGAAGTTGGCTTATATGTTTCTAGTGTTGTTATCTCTTTCTATACGGAAAATAGCAATATCAAAACCTTCATGAATAAACTTAGAAGGAACGACATAAAAGTTTATAAACACTATAAGATTAATGGCTATCCTCAAGATATCCCTCTAATTGTGTCTAAAGAAGGATTAGGTAAAAACGAATATGTTAAAACCACAAAACCTTTAGTGGTGGTGACCGCTCCTGGACCAGGAAGCGGCAAGATGGCAACATGCTTATCTCAACTATATCATGACCATATTAACGGGATTAATGCTGGTTACGCTAAATATGAAACATTCCCAGTTTGGAATTTGCCTTTAAATCATCCAGTGAATTTAGCCTATGAAGCTGCGACTATTGATTTAAATGATATCAACATGATTGATCCATTCCACCTTGAAAAATACGGCGTTATGGCGGTCAACTACAATAGAGACGTGGAAGTATTTCCTCTTTTAAAGAACATCTTTGAATACATTTATGGCTCTTCTCCATATAATTCTCCAACAGACATGGGAGTCAATATGGTGGGATTTGCCATTTCTGATGACAAAAAGGTCGCCTCAGCCTGTTTTAATGAAATTATAAGAAGATATTACCAAACCAAGAAAAGCGTTTATCTAGGGCGCTTAAATGAAGACTCTATCGAGAAGATGGAAATCTTATTAAATAAAGCCGGGATTAAACCAACTGACCGTAAAGTGGTGGAAGCCGCGATTAACACTGGTAATAAAGAAAAGGAGCCAAGCCTCGCTATTGAATTACCTAATGGAAAGATTGTAACTGGACATCGTTCTGCTTTGTTCGGAGCCTGTGCTGCTTGCTTATTAAATGCTTTAAAGGTTTTAGGTAAGATTGACAAGGATTTATATTTATTAATGCCGATGGTGTTAGAACCATTAACAGAATTAAAACTTAACTACCTACATCGTAGTAATACAAGATTAAGAGCAGAAGAAGTATTGATTGTTTTATCAATTCAATCAAGAACCAATCCTTTAGCGGAACGCGCAATGAAACAACTTCCTAAATTAGTGGGGTGCGAAGCTCATTCTTCAACAATATTAAGTGAAGTAGATTTACAAACCCTTAATAGACTTGGAATAAGAGTATCTGAAGAGCCAATTTCTTATAAAAAGAAACTATATACCAAAAATTCATAATGGATGATAATGAATCCTTTTGGAAAAAATTTTTAACTCCTGCAGGATATTTCATCATGTTTGGTTGGGTCTTACTTGGCGAAGTAGTGTGTATTTTAGATTTAGGATATCCAATATTCATGTCGCTTTGTAAAAAGACAACCGCATTCCCTAAGATGATACTCGCCACAAGAAACACTGAATTTAAGTGGTAATAACTGCATAGTTAAATAGTAGAGCAACGATGATACAATATAGTTGTATGAAACCATTACTAAAACTCCCTCTTGTATTATTAACTACTTTATCTAGTTGTGGTCAGTCTCGTTTTAGACACGGTTCATTTTATTCTGGATATTT
>CADCNT010000019.1 GCA_902802905.1 uncultured Erysipelotrichaceae bacterium
CCTCACGCAACGCGTAAGAGGTCTCCACTTTTTTGTTTATAGCCTAAGCAGGTTTTTTTAAGCGGTCCACTTAAATCCACCTTTTTATTTATAGGCCCAAGAAAAAGGAGCCTTTTAGACTCCAAAATATATTGCTTTTACATGAGTGGTTACTATATTAGTAACCAAGGCTCGTGTAACGTATCAGGGAATATGTTGACTTACCAATACTGTTACATTGGTGTAAAGCACAATCAAATAGATATTTTTACAAGGAATAACAAGGATTATATTTCATCTCATAAATAATTTTAGAAGCATTATTAGTGATTTCTAATCTTGTTTTTTCATCTAACAAATTAAAGTCTTTTTCTGTTCCTTCATAATAGAAGACTATTTTATTAGCGTCATCACGATATTTAATATTTTCAAATTCTCCCTTAGCTTCGTTATAACTGGCTATAGAGAACGCTCCTTTGCCAATTTCTTCAATAGAGCTTGGTAAGAAGACATGATGAATGTTTGTGCTACCAACAAAACAACGTTTACCAATCTTCTTTAAAGATTTTGGTAATAATAAATAATCATTAAAGTGAGTGTTAGAATAAGCTTCTAAATCAAATTCTAAAGCATTTTTAGGGAAATAAGTTCCTTTTAAGCCGTATCGGTTAAAGAAGGCTCTTCGATTAACTTTAATAATCGAGTCATGTCTTAATAAACCATATAAAGGTTTAGAATGGATTTTATATTTATTACCGTATCCGTGAGAAGATATCGCGTTATATAATCCACCGTCATTAATATATCCATCAACTTCGTCAGTGACAAAATAAGTATCACATCTCACTGGATCATAATATGTTTTATAAGTGATTTGTCCAGATGGATCAAAATCAATATATCTTGCCGATAATATTTTATCGTAAATTCCTAATTCTTCATTTTCCGCGGCTTTAAATTCATTTTGAGCAAGTCCGGATATAACACAATTACCTTCTAAATCTTCAAAAAAGCGCATCACATTGCTAGTTGGTAATGAATAGATTTCTAATCTGACCACATATAATTTAATGTCACCAGCGTAGCTTTTAATTGATTCATATGTTAATTTGTCTCCATCATAATGCCCATCTCCTGGCATATATGGATATGTACCTTCTGGAAGTAAGATATTTACTCTACTTGAGCCCATTCTTACTTCATATCCTTTAGTTAAAGTATCTGGGCAAGGGATAGTAGTACCAATGTCATCAAATGTTGGTAAATCAATTGCTGCTTCTTCTATTTCATCTAGATAATCAATTCTATTGAGGATCTTAGTGTTATAGTCATAATAATATACTTTTCTAAAGAGACGATCAGTTTCAAGACACTTAGCGTATAAAGTTAAATTGCCACATTGTGGAGCGTCGCCATCAAATACTTGAGTGCAGTCATGATCTAAGAACCATCCTCCAAATTTATATCCTTTTTTCATGACAGGATCTGGCATATTTACTTTTTTATCAAATAAAGAATATGTTGTTGATACAGGGTGACATCCATCTCCATCTTTATTAGTTGGCACACCTACAACATTAAATACAGGGTAGAAATGTCGATCACTATCAAATGGAGAAGTTAAATCATTAAATTTAGAGTTCCAGTTATATGTACTTATTTCTTCTTTTAAAGTAAGATCTACTTTTTCTCCTTCACTTACAGGAATTAATACTTCTTTATCTTCTAAATGGAACACCGCGAGGTGTTTATCATTCACTGTTCCTTTAACAACAAAATTAGCGACACTAGAATATAATAATTTACCTTTACCTTGGTCAGCTAAATTCATATGGACTTCATAACCATATTTATATTCTCCAGGAACGTTATATTCTTCCGGTCCAATTCTTGTGACTATTCTATTAGATGGGATTTTAGATTCATCAATAGGGTGAAGTTCATAAGGTTTAATTGGGTGTTCTAAATCAAGTTTTGCGAAGTCATCACTTACTTGAATCATATCGATAAGAGCTTGTTCGCTTTGATCTTCTTCATATTTAAATTTTAAATATTCCACGATTAAATCCTTATTCCCGCGATTAATTATCGATATATAAGGTTTATCACTAGTGACATATAAACTAGCAGTAGTTTGACTAGCGGTATAATGTTCAATACTATTTGGGGTACTAGATGTACCTACTACATATCCCCCTTCATCAAAATATCCACCATCATATATCGCAGAGACATATAATTCTTTAATCCCTGGGACATAATTTTGTAAATAAATGCCACCAAAAGGTTTTAAAGTAACAAATCCATCTTTTGATTGTTCATCAACTGATTTTTCATCAAAATGGAAATGTACACCAATTCGAGAAGTAATTTCTCCATCTTGAAGATGAGTGTCTTTGTTAAAAACAATTTGATAATCAGGATCGATTTCTTCTCCTTTAGGTTTTCCTTTATTTTGGCAAGAACCAAATAAAGGAATTAATAATAAGCCAGCAAGCAATAGAGCTTTTCTTTTCATATTAAGCACCTACTTTCTTTTTATATTCATATATACCTCTTATAACCATGTTTTTGGTTATAGAGTTATATTCACTATCCCAGCGGATAAATACATATTCATAGTCTTCGTTTTCACTAATCATGTAACGATCTCTAATAGATGCTTCTGGAGGTGTCGCGCTTGTTTCATTAATGACATCTTCGATTTTAATGATGTGACCAAGTCCGTCCACCCAGACAACATTCCAGTAATAATAATCTTCATAAACATATTCAAAAGTGATGTCATAGAAATAAATATGTTCATCATTAGGGACATGATATGCTTGCGGATTATTTTCATCATATGGGATAAATAAAGGTTCGTGTTCTGTGGTTACTTCTCTCCATCCCACAAATTTTTTATATCTAGGAGCAACCCCTACTGGTAGAAATACATCAGTGTCCATTAAATAACTACCGATATATTGACTATCTTCACCTGGCTCTTGAATATAAATCTCTTGTTTATTGTTATTTTCAAAGTGAATTTTGATGGTTTTTTTCACTACTTGATTACCAGATTTAGTCTCATCATTAACATAGACAAAGACATTTTCATCAAAAGTTTCTACTGCGTTAATCTTTTTAATTCTGACTTTGAAATCGCTTGTTAATTCTAAATACTCATTATCTTTATGCTCAAGTTCAAATCTAAAATATTCTTTAGAATAATCATCAATCCATTTTCCATATCTTAATTTAGTAGTGTCATCATGTTTTAAATCCATAAATGTGGATGTCATATTTTTTGAATCAAAGACATTAACACCTAATAAATGATAATCATCTAAAGAAATATATATTGGTTCTTCTTCACTATAATCAAAATTAGTAAGATCTACTTGTTCTTCTTCCTTAACAAAGGAATCGATACAGTTGCCGTTAGAAAATCCCGCTAAGATGACGGACACTATTGGCCACTCTGCAGAATATCCACCAAATAATAAGACAACATCGACTCCCCATTTTACTCCAGCAGATACTTCAAATTTACCTCCACAATGCTCGGTAATAGTGAATTCTCCTTCTGTGTCCCAGTGTAGATCCGCGATTAAATATCCTTGAGCGTCTACTGCTCCATAAGCAGTGACATATACTTCAGCGTGGAAGAAACGATATAGTCCAGATATGCCAACTCCAAAAGAGGCTCTAACACCTACTTCAGCGTGGAAAGTACCCATAAACATAAATGTCAGGTTTTTATCATTCATGGTCTGCGTTTCTGAATGTGGGTCATCCCCTTTATTATTAGTGATATCAACATCAACTTTTTTAGTGTGGCTGGTATATGTGACATCACATTCAACAGTGATTTGTAATTTCCAATAGAAATCAATTTCGATACGAATATCGATTGGGAAGAAATAATATAAATCAAATCTAATAAGTGGGTAACTCTTGCCGTCCGCAGTAGAAGTTGGACCGTCTCCAGCAAATTTAGATTTCACATCAGAATTTTTAGCAAATGCTTCTGCTAAATCACTCGCGATACTTTCTTGAATTTTTTCAGTATCAGCAGGTGCTAAATTTGTCGAAATAGCAATTTTAAATGATACTTCTTTAGTGTCATCTTCTTCGACTCGAAGTTCATATTTAACACCAGTAGGAATGACTTTCCATTTCCATTTAATACTGACATCAGCAGAGATCTTATATTGTGTAGTTTGTTTATATGATAACGCTAATTTAACAGAGAAATTATCTTCAGGATTTAAAGTTAATGTAATTGAACAACCCCATGTAAATTTAGCGTCTTCAAATTTCGTGTTAAAAGATACTTTTAAATGCGACGCCCAATCAATAGGAGAGGAGCGGTACTTTTCTGGTTTTACTTTAAAGTGATGATATAATCCGCTCATCGCGGTAATAACATCTTCGTGGGCCAAGAAGCTTCTGCCTAATTCTAAAGCGGTTTCTTCATTATCACCATACATCTCTAAGTTTTCAGCAGTGTCATTATTAATAGAGACTTCATCTTTAATTGCTAAATTTTTATAGATTTGCTCTCCATCTGCAGGTTCATAACGAATAATCTTACCTGCCCCATTAGGGTTTTCTGAGATACTGCTTACTTTTCCATATACTGTTTCTTTATTATCTTTTTCTTCTGTTAAATCTGAGATACGGAAATATTCACCAACTTTGCAGTCAAATTTTCCATCATAGATAAAATATGTTCCTAAAGCGTCAACATCAAAATATTGGACATTATCAATGCTATGGTTTTTAAAATCGATATCTGATTTTTCAATTGTGTGCTCTCTATTAGAGTCATTGACTTCTAATTCGTAATATCTTAATTCTCTAATAGATGGATCTTTAGTTTCGAAATATAATCTAGAATTTAATAATTTTAAGATATATTGATGATCAACATCAAAACTAGAGACAGGGATTAAATACTTTCCTACTCCGTTAGATGAGCTCACTAATTGAATAGAAACATCTTCATCAAATTCATTACGTAATCTTAAATCTTTTAAAGCAGGGTTATAGCCTTCATCTAAAGAAATGACATTAATATATTGATTAGGATCACCCTTTTTAAATTCATATAAGGATTTGGTTGCTTCACATTCCACATCTTCTTTAATTGGAAGCGGAGTTAAATCTCCGTGATAATCCTCTACTTCAATAGGGACATCTTCTAAACCGTCTTCAATAATTTCTCTTTCATCTTCATAGCTAATTCCACTACTAGATTTATCATGAGTGAAAACACAAGAAGAAAAGAGCATTATGGAAGCGAGTAAAACTAATAAAAATTTCTTTTTCATATAGTCACCTCAAAGATATAATTGCTCAATATATATTGATAATATCACTATATTAGTCACAAAAGTGCCACACAATAAAAATTAGTGTGAAACAATTTTGCTATTTTTGTTACACACTAGTTAGAGCGTCATCATTGCCCAATCAGTTGTTATACAAATATGTGCACGTTAATGCACGTTTTTTGGAAAAAGAAAGGGCTGTACGTGACAGCCCAAATAACATATTTATTATTACTCAACAAATCTACCAGCGAAGTCGACCAATCCTAATGATTCGTGATATCTATTATAGACCCAGTCATATCTCGCCATTCTATCAAGAGCGGTAGTTTCGCTTCCTTCAACTCCATTAGTGCGTTTGAAGTATTCTTTGACATCAGCACCAGCAATACTAGCGTATGTTGTTGCTGTAAATTCCCAGGAATCCTTTAATTCGTTTGGTCTGGTA
The DNA here is from genome assembly GCA_902802905.1 of uncultured Erysipelotrichaceae bacterium. Lineage (GTDB taxonomy): Bacteria > Bacillota_I > Bacilli_A > RFN20 > CAG-826 > UBA2450. The sequence continues at coordinate 5,746 of CADCNT010000019.1, forward strand.
TCGCTTCCTTGGCTACTATCATGGCAAACAGAATAATCATTCCATTGGGAACTATTAGCGCACCATTTAGCAATACGGGTGAAAGCATAGTATTTGCTAGAATCGGCTTCCTTTTTCTTTTTGTTGGAATCAGCTGGGTCCCACCAATCACCGTTTTTGACAAAAACTTCATTTGTTCCGGATGCGTCAATATCCATGTTACCAGTTTGATCAAAAATATTGGACCATGTCGCATCGCCTTGTCCTCCGCTAGAACGGCAGACAATGACTTTAGACCAATAATTATTGCCTGTATAACCACTTGGAACTGTCACTTCCCAAACATCTGTGTCAGCAGGAACACGTTGAGTAATTTGAACCCAAGCATATTCTTTTTCGTTATTGAAGAAATACGCCCATGTTTCTGTGTTTTTTTGCACGCTTTCTTCTTCATATGTATACCACCAATTTTTAACATTGATAAGGCTTACATAAAATGCATTACCAGCAATAGCGGCGCCTTCAGGGATTGTAATTGTGCTATCCACTCTTGTATAAGCTTCTACTTGATATGCTGGTTTTAATTCGACATTACCGTTTGCAGTAGCAGCTAAACCAATAACCATTCCACAGGATAATATAGAAGTAATACCAGCGATCAATAAACTCTTTTTCATAGTTTTATAATTTCCTTTCTTAGTTTTTTTATATACATTCAACGAATGTAGAATCACCAAGGAAAAATGTTACGCTTGCATACGCGTATAGTCAAAAGAAAAAAGCACATTCTTTCAAAACGCGCTCATAGGATGTGATTTTTTTATTAAAAAAGGGGGAAATTTTCCCTCTTAAAGATTTTGTTACTTGAATACTACTCAACTGAATATGTATATGTGCTTATTTAATCACCTCATAATGGCGGATTCTTTTATTGACAATTATAGGCCTTAAATAGCCACTATTTACTAGTTCAGAACACCAATTGATAATTGTTCTATTAGTAACTCTTAACTTACTAGCAAGATCAATTGGTGCAAACACTAAAACATTATTTTTGTCTAAATATTTTAGGAAATCTTTAGCTTTTTTTGATAGGTGGGATAGTCTTTCTTGATTATTATCATTAGATTCTTGTAATGCAATAGAGAGCACTTTAGAAGCATACAAAGAGAATATCTTTAAATAGTATTTGATCCATATCTCGCTGTGTGGAGGATTGTTTCTCCCGTCATAATATAAAACAGGTAATCCCATTTGAAGAGAGTCATAATATTCATCAATGTTATAAGACATATATTCTTCTAAAGAACCAACATTTTTAAATCCATATCCGTTTAAAGAAAGATAATAACTAGAAACAATCCTAGCGGTTCTACCATTGCCATCTTCAAAAGGGTGAATAGTCACTAATTGATAATGAATAATCGACGCTTTGATTAATGGGTGATCGTCTGAATCATCTATATACTTAAATAATTCGTCCAATAATGTCGGGACTTCTGAATATTCAGGAGGGATATAAGCCGGCGTACCATCTTCATTCCAAACGGCAAACAATACTCCCGGAGGCATCGCCCCCCTCAGGCCTATCTTTTCTTTTGGCTCACCTTCACAAATTTGCTTTTGAATTTCTAGCAATAATTTAAGTGATAAAGGTTCTTTAACATCTAGCTTCTTTTCAAGTAATTCTAATGCTAAATAGTAATTTCTAATTTCTTGTTCTGGTTTAAGAAAATGTCTATTCTTAGCTTCAATAGCGGCATCGGCTTGCTCATATGTTAAAGGATTGCCCTCAATTTTATTAGAGGCATATGAACTTCTTTTTTTAGTGTTCTTTCTAAATTTATTCGATAGATTAATAGGTATTTTAACTAAATCTAAAGAGTTCTTGTTCTTTTCAATATCAAGAATTGAATTTAATATATCACTATCGAGTTTGACTTTAATCATAGATTATTCTCACGCAAATAGTATATCAAAATTTCATTATTATTTCACTATTTTTTCACTATTTTTCATTTAAATTTAATAATGATTTCGAAAATGTATTGCTGAGCAATAAACCTCTAACATATTCCCTGATACAGGGTGGGTTTGACCAGGGCACATAATACGTATTTGCATATATTATGCAAAAAAGGAGCTTTTCAGCCCCTTAGAGTTGTTATTTTTGTCTTTTTGGTTGCATGTCAGCATACTCTCTGACGTATTTGAATGGAAATGGAAGTACCGTAAAGCCATCCAATCTCACAAATGGAACGCTGAAGGTTGTCAACAAATCATCAATAATGTTTTTACCTTCAATCACTTTAACGCTATAAATGTTTGTACCATTCGGCATTGTGTGGTTAGAGCTATGTGGTATTCCTGAAGAATAATAGGAATAGGATCCGCGTTGATAAATTGTTGTATCATAACCACCAGTAAAATAATCATTAATGATTGTTTTGTTATGCAACGAATGCTCCAAATTTAGTATCTCTTCTTTAGGCATAATCACCATTCCTGATTTATATAGAAGCAAGACGTTTCCCTCTTGGTCCACTACTACGCTTTTTGTTTTATCCTTAGATTCTCTTAAAACATTCGCGGCCTTTTCAACTTCTTTATATTCACATTTAAATGGCAATAACCCAAAGCCTTCATCTGGATAAATCTTGAAATCTCCATTAGGAAACACAATCATCATGTATCTTTTATCGTCTTGTTCAATGCCAAAAACCCAATTCTTGTCATAAGATCGTTTTCCCCAATCGTCCATTGTAATGGCCTTTTTATTTATAATGTCGTTTTTGATAACTAGTTCTTTCAAAATGGTTTTATAAAAAGCTTGAATATTATCACCAGAACCGAGGCTCCCCTTTTTAATAAAATCTTCTGAATCTTCAACGGTTATCGATTGTATCGGAAGTGTATCTCTTTTCAAATCTGCATACGGATCTTTTAACTTTTCTTTTTTGTAATAATCCGCATTGTGATGCAAAACAATATAGCAAGTATTAGGGGCAGGAATAAAGCGCTGGCCAATCATCATTTCAGCAACAACACCATCGGCATCTTGAAGGATTTTATATAATTCAGCCTTCATTATTTCCAAAATATCATCGTGTCCATCAGTGCATTGATTGATAAAGCGAATAGATAAAGCATTATCGCCAACAAAATGATTGATTACATTCTTCATATACTTTTTATCATCTAAAGAGTTGGTTTCGTTGACGACATCAAGAGAAGAAAAGTGAGGTTCCGTTTTAAAATAAGGTAAATACCTATCTTTTAATGCATTTAATACCAAATACGAATAGAAAACTTTTGTGTTTTTCCTTTTGTCAAAATAGTAGTCATAAAAATCCATGTGCGGCTTTGTTTTTTTACTTATTGAAGTGTGAACAAAAACAGAATCATCATCGATAGAACTATCAAAGGTTCTTTTCAACATAAAATCATTGCCACTCCATGTGTATCTAGGCATTCCAGAAATATCTGCACCATACTTTTTCAATTTAGAAATTCTGCTAAAGGTTGTATAACTAACAGACAGATTCATAAGCCAATCAACATCAATCTGAAGAGCATTAATTGTTCCGCCTTTAACCCAATCAATATTAGAAATAAACAGTTTGCCTGTAAGATTGTTAAAGGCATATTTTGTTTTCTTCTCTAAATTTAGAGAATATAGGAAGAGTCTAAGTAATAAGTAATCCCTATTGATGTCGTATGCGCTCTTTTGCTGAACAGTAAAATGACCTTTGTTTTCTTCTTCTTTTTCAATAAAACGTAAGATATCAGCATTTGAAATACCATCTGATTTTCTTATCATGATCCATGCAAGTCTTCCATAATCAAAAACAAGAGAAACTGCCCTTAATTCCCCGTATGGATCATCAAGCAAAGCGGCTCCTTTCTTAATGAATTTTTCATCAGTTGTTATAGCAAATATTGAAAAATCCTTATCTATTTTATCTTTATCAAATTCGAGATTTATTCTACTGGTTATAGCTTGTTTGTTTTCCATTTGTTATTCCTCCAAAAAATCACTGATTGCGTTCATAGCTTCTTTATCAATTAGTGCATCCTCACTATCCGGGTTGATTAAACTAGGAATGACCAATATCTTTCCATTACCTTCTCTATGAGGCTTTCTCAAAGATTTATCTGCATTTTGACACAAAATATTTATTATGATTCCTTTGTCGAATTTAGCTTCATCCATTTTTTTGAGTATTTTTTCAACTTCGACCATTTTTGTTAAATCATCGCTCGTAGCAGAAGCGCTTGCAAGCGACCAAAACTTAGCATCAACACCAATGTTGCTTCTGCCACTCACAATATAATCAAATCTTTCAAAACGCTTTGGATCATCGATTTCGGAAAGCAATATTCCATAATGTTCTAACAACACTTTTACACAGCATTCACCAATGGCACCCTTGTATATGTTTTTGTAAATGGTAGGAAGAATAATATATTCTCTTTTTTCCCATTTTATTGGTATTTGTTCAGACGCAAACATGTTATGCAAAACAGGGTTCTTATTCAAATAGTCCAAACAAGTATTTTCGCCGCTAACTTGGTAATAAACTTCATTTGTTTTTGTGTATGAAATACTATCAATATAGTCATCACTGCCAGAATAAAAGTAACTGTTTATTGGACCGGCTGTTGATTGTTCAAGATAATATCTTTTGAAGTTCGGGTATTTATTGAATAGTTCTGCGTTTGCCGTTGGGTTCAAAATCGAGAAACTTCTCAATTCTTTCCAAGCATTCATTTCGCCTTCATCAAAATCAGCCCAATCACCCAAAAACTCATATATCATTTGGCCAGTCTTGTCATTCAAATTTTCAGCTATGTTAATGCGCTCCTTGTCTTCTTCAGAAGAAGCTTCGCTGTTTCTATGCAAATGAACATAGTCCAAAAACGCAACAAATTCTTTGGTGAAGACTTTGCCACGCAATAAGGAAACATCAACTTTTTTAACTATATCTTCATCAATATAGATATAAGCATTCCCTTGCTTGTCTGAAGTTCTCGACACTCTTCCTATAGCTTGGCATAGCGTTTTTAAAATGTGCATATATGTTGATTTACAATAATACATGTCACTCTGATAGGCGCTCATAAAACCACTAAGATAAGACTTAATGAGAGGTTTTCTCTCTTTTTTGGCCAACATGCCAGATTCTGAAAGAGCTTCAATTTGATAGATAGCTTCAATAATTTGTTCTTTGTTCAATCCACGAGTGTTTTTAACAATTTGATTGGTTGGATACTCAATGTAAATAGAGTCAATATCTTTTTCTTTGCCTCTTCCAAGCTCCTCAAGCATTTCAGCAAATTGTAAATTCTGTCCTGTGCTAGCAGCTTGATAACAAGTGAATAACACCACTCTTTTTTGATTTTCAATTGCTTTTTTATAATTGCTTATGTCGGCTTCCCATGTTTTGCTGGACAATGATATGAACTCAATATTAGAAATATCTCTTCCAGCTTCTTTGCAGAAATGCTCATATCTCTCTATTGAATGAATACCTATTCCTACATTTCTATTAGATAAAGCCAAAAGGACTTTGCCGGTGTCGTTATCAATAAAAGAGAGTACTGCCTTAAGCATTTTTGAAAATCGCTTGCAGTTATTTTTATAGGAATCTGAAGATGAATCCTCAACCTTAACACTGCTTTCAATTCTTTCTAATTCTGAAGCATAATGCTTTGCATCGTCATAATCTTCAAAAACTTCTTCAAGGCCATAAAAATCACTATTATCAGCATGCATCTCAATTGGAATTGGCATGCACTTGTTCTCGCTCAATCTTCTTTGTATATAACTATCAATTACACGCTGATCGACTTCGGGGATTTTGTAGAAAAGGTTGCTAAGTTTTCTTCTTAGATAATCAAGATCGTAATTACCAGTTACTGTTTCAAATTCTGCCGTAGCTGATAGACCAATAACATGAGCTTTTTGGGCTAATTGAACAAGATAATCCTCAGGTGTGCTATGTAACGAAATACAATCGATTTTAGAAGAATGTGCGGCTTGAATATTATTAGAAATAGAAACAAAATCAAAACCGGATGAATAGAAGTCTATTTCAAATTTATTCTTTCTGATGTTACTGTCCTTATTTCTTAATTTGTTATTAATCAACGGAGAAATATAATTCCAATTTGCTTCGTATGGTTTGAAATCAAAATTATCTAACACGCTATCTACACAATCATAGATTGTAATCACTTCGCCAACTCTTTTTTGTCTTCTATATTCATATTCATTTCCAGATATTAGTTTCAAAGCATTCACAAAATATTCAATTGCTCCAGAAAGCGGCTTGAAAACACTTGTTAATTTCATTGTTCCTTCTTTATCAACTATTAAATTTGATTGACTCCTAATGTCATATGAAACATATAAATCTGGAGAATCTTTTTTGCCTAATTCAGCAACAACTGGAGATGACCAGTCAGATAAAATGAAATATTGGCTTTCTGTTGTTCCTTTGTATCTGAATTTTCTGTCGAGCTTGTATTTTGTAACTCTGTCAATAAAAACAGATTGAGTTGTTTCGAATGCATATTTGCTCGTCTTTTTTTCTGGTTTGCCCGGGATGTCTAAAAGCATGTCTTTATCGATACTTGGAGCATCGCCCCTAATTTTATCGTTGATATCCCTAAATAATTGAGGCAAATCAACCGCATCTCCTGCCGCTTCATTTATCATCTTTCCAAGAAGTTTTTCCTTGGTGCTATCAAATTCATCAAGAAAAATGACAGCGTTGTCCATGAGTTTATTTCTAATAAAGTCATAATGTGTTTCAACAATCGGAGTATTCCCTACATATAATTTGTCCATGCTTAAAAAGAAAATGGTCTTTTCGCATGACTTAATAGAAGGATATAAAGTTATTAAGGGCCTAAATGTTTCAGAATTGCTTATTTTAAGAATTAATTCGTTCGGATTTCTTGTTTTAAATTCATCAACAAGCAACTTATGTAATTCGCTTCTGAACTGTGATTCCAATTTTGCTTTTTCTTCTTTTTCATCTACATCCAGATTATCGGAACGTTGTTTTCTTAAAAGTTTTTTATATGATGGTAAACTAGTTATCTTGTCATCAAGAAAGTTTTTTGTTTCATCAATGTGCTCCTCAAACATGTCCAAATTTGATTGAAGAAAAATAGCGCGTTTGTCAAACTCGTCCAAAAGTTTGGCTTTTTTAAACATTTCTCTTGTTTCTTCAAACACCTTTCTAACATTTTTGTTTAAAGGAGTAACATAAAAGAATGTTTTTTCAGTGAAATGATTGCAAATATATAATTTTGCTTGAGTGGTTTTTCCTACTCCAGTTGGAACAGGTACAAGCATAAGTCCACTATCCTTATACTCAATAAAGTGCGTGAATGCTGAATCAAATTCAGCATGTGCAAAAAGGCTTCTGCCCTTCTGCATAGTTAAATTATTTTTCATAAAACCTTTCCGTCATCCAGCTATGCAAAACGATGACTTTTTTATCTGGCTACATTATATTGCTATTTTTTCTTTTTTACAATTTTGAATTTGGAACTTTTAAATGTTAAATCTCCAATCATTTTCACATTTTTATGAGACTTAACGTATATACCTATTGAATTTCTTATTGATTTAATTTTGTTGTGATCTTTCCCTTTTGTCAGCTCTTTAAAGTCTGAATAATCAAAATAACCTTTTTCTTCGATTTTATTATCGATCGTAGTTTCTACTTTGCTGCCAACTGTGAACTTGCCTAGTTTTTCAAAAGGTTTGAAGGTTTTATCGCACATTATATACAAATAACCATTTTTCTCACAAAATCTCTTTAAAGCATCATACTTTTTTAGATTTTGTTTAGTGCTCATTTGGGCTATTTCTTTTACTTCCATTATGATAATTTTGTTCGTTTGAGTAAGAATAATAAAATCAGGATAGTAATTATGGTTCTTACCACCATATCTATACGGGATATTAATGCATTGTCCCCTCAATCTTTTAAAAGCGTCATGCGAAATCAACTTTTTAAGTGTTGATATTTCTTGCTGTGAATCAGCTTCATAAACATAACCATCATCAAGCTTAATTGTCTTTTCAGTATTGGCTCCACCTGGCTTCTTTTTAGCGTTCTTTGTTATTTGCAAAAAGGCTTTAATTGTGAACTTTTTGCCTGGTTTCCCACTAGCCAAAGCATAAAGAGAAAATACCTTAGATTCTTTTTTTGTTTTAGCAGCTTTTGTTTCAGGTTTTATTTTAGGTTTTGGTTCTTTTTTGGCTTTTTGAGTAGGATGACGTATATCAGAAACGAAGTTGTCGTAAATGACATAAAGGTCTCTTACTGTTCCGTCAGTAAACGTAATGCGATGTTTGTCACCATCGTATTTTGCAACAGTTAAAACTTCTCCACTTTCAAAGAAAACATAATCGCCTGGTCGCAATTCATTTTCAACTAAATAGATAGATTTCTTAACCATGTAAACAGTTTAACACAATTATTATTTGTTGAGGACAAACGGCGTCCTCTCACTTTCTATTGACGGTGATATAAACTATAAGCACATTGGAACCCAGTGAAGTCATCTTGCTGATGGCTGGGGCCCAACCAAATAACGAACAGAGTGTGGGATACTGCATTCCTAGTAGAAGACCAGCAATGGTATTCGGGACTAGAAAACCGCTTTGGTTGGTGGCGCGATACGCTCTTCGATGTAAACAACCACCCGAGTGGGCACGACAAGAGGCTCCGTAGAAATACGTCCCACGTGATGATGTTGGCGTAGGAAACTAACATCTGCGTTCCTAAAGGAAGTGCTCGACTTGACGGTAGGTAACTACCTATAACCACTTTGGTGGGTTCGAGTAGGGGAACGTCGGAATAGGATCTTTCAAATAAATATTACGATGCTGAAGCTCCCTGAAAGTTGGAGGACTATTAAGATTCCTCCCTAGGTTACGGCAGCAATGCCCATTCCAGAAGTATTAGGGTCGCTCCCTCTTACTCAGCCTGGCGTGCTAGTGTGTGAACAACAGATTAGAGTAAGTATCGTATGACGAAGGTCGCCAATGCTTTTTTAAATAATTAGGAGGGTTATATGAAAACTACAAAATCAAAAGCAGCCTACACCACTAAATGGCTCAATAGAAACAAACAACATTGGTGTGAAAAAGCTATTAGAGGTGTAATGCAGATAGTAATCAAAAAGCCAGATGCTCCTAAAATAGTCTTTGATAGAGTTAAAGAAATTAACGAGAAGCGAAGGCTAAAGGATGATCCAGCTGGTAAATTACTGTCTGCTATTGGATTAATGGGTAAGACTCAGAAAGCACAAAGGTGAGTCGAGCCCATTTTTTATTTTGAAACAAAAATTAGATAAGCAAAATCAAGCAAAAAATTCATTTCACGACAAAAACAACTATCAAATTATGAAAAAAACAAAAAATGATTTATAATCTAAAT
>CADCNT010000020.1 GCA_902802905.1 uncultured Erysipelotrichaceae bacterium
TGTCGGCAAGCCAGTCATCCAGCCCCGCCGTCCAAACAGCCGCCTGGACAAGGTGCGCTATATGTTTCAGAAGATAATGTAACGTCTTGCGCAATGCAATCGGATTTAAAACCTGACTTTTCTTTAATTAGTAGCTGTGATAAAATTTATTAGTAAGCAATAATGCTTACATCCGTTTATAAAAAAACTCTCAGGGGGGGACAAAACTCCTAGAGGGGGGACATTGTATCAAAATTGGTAAACGGAGACATTGAGAAAAGTGTGACATTCTGGTAACACAGGATGTCTTTTTCTTTATAATATATACAAAGTATATAAATGATAGTAAATGATAGTATTAAAAAAGTGACATTGTCACACTTTTAGTATAAAATACAGGTATGAGAAGAATATCAGACACAGAATTAGTAAGAAATTATTGTGAGAACCACAAAGGGGATATCTTTGATATCAACTATGCTTCTAAGCATATTTTCAAGGACATTCCACATGTCAATCTGAGAAAGATTGTTTCACGTTTAATTGATAGTGGACTCCTTAGAACCATTTCAAAAGGCGTTTATGTTATTGGTGAATCCGATTTATCAGATGAAGAAATAGTGATTAATCATTACTTAAGAAATGAACTTGGTATGTTAGAAGGTTCTCCTGTTGGTAAATACTTGATGTTTACAGAGGGCTTCAGTGATAAAGAGCCAGAATTAAAAGAAATTAAAACCAGTCACACAAAAGGGAATAAGAGGATTGGAAATGTTCAGATTATTGAATCTCATTCTCGCTTTAGAAATTTAACTAATAACTCTACTTTGGCGACTGCCATGGAGCTTCTTGCCGCTGGAGATCCAGACGATATATCAAAAGTAAAAGAATATGTTGAGAAAGTAAGAATTTGCTTAAGCAACTATAGCGATATGCAATTCTCGACTCAGGTAAAAGAATTATATTCTCCTGCTGTTTATTTTGAACTTGAAAAGTACCTTAATTCTATGCAAATATCACATAGGGTTAAAGAAATCTATGAAATTCAAAGTAGACTTTATTCTAAAAAATAATCAGAGTTGTTTTAGGAAATATTTAACTTATTACTCAAAACTTGTTTACGATTACATCAATCGCGAAGAAAAACGAATTTATTCCATCGATACTTACATCTCGTACTTGAAGATTGCTAAGCTAGATGGATTTTTTAATGATTTGTTAACGTCTGAGGAACTTGAAGCTCTTTATGACTGGACTCATCATGAGCAAGTAAGCTATCAACTTCCAATTGTTGTGGAGAGAGCTTACGAAAAGTGGCAACTTGTTTTCTTTTCGGACAAATATGATTGCCTTTTCAAACAACTAAATCCTATTGTTTTTGGTTTGGTGTTACGTGCTATAAGGGAATGCAACAATATTAGCAAAACAGCTTTAGCTGATATGATTGGAGTTGACCGAAAGACTGTTATTCTTACAGAGAATGGTCAGAGATTTTCCTCTCTTGATTATATTTATAAGTTTTCAAAACTGTTCCAGATTTCAATTGACATGCTGATTTCTTATTCTTTGTAAATGCTATTATTTTACAAATTGTAATTTTCTTATCTATTAATAGTTAATGAAAGGAAAACCCTTATATATTTCCAGAAGCTTAACTAATGTGACAATGTTGGACACAGATATGATCATTTGTTGATTAATTAGTTAAATAAGCCACATTTTATGCGCTTTTCTATGCTAAAATTAAAAATGTAAAGTCGTGCATAAATTATTATGCCTATGCAAGCTTTAATATAGGAGTGATTATTTTGTTAGATTTAGATGAAAAAGAAGCGGCCTTTAAGGCGAGAAACAGCGATAAAATAGAAAGATACGAACGGCTCGCCGTAAAAAAGCCGAAGTACTACGTTTCTATCGGTGATTTATATTCCGATGACGGCGATTTCAAAACCGCAACGACGTACTATCAAAAAGCCGTCGACAACGGCGTTTTGGCATATACTGTTCTTGGCGACACTTGGGGCTACCGCTCTCAATACAAAAAAGCGTTCGACGTTTATACGGAGGGCGCAAGCAAAGGCGAAGCGGAGTGTTTTGCCCGTCTCGGATTTTGCTATGAAACTGGTTATGTAAAAATCGATATTCAAAAAGCAATCGAGTGTTACGCCAAAGCCTCCGATTTGGGTGTGGCGGCAGCGGCAAGATCTCTCGGCAAATTGTATTATTTCAATACGCCAATTGAAGATTCCGAGATCGAAAACGTCAAAAACGCGCTGAAATACTACGAGCGTGCTTTTTATCTCGGTGACGTTCAAATCGCAAAAAAGATAGGCTTTATCTACTTAAACAATGAAGAACTGAAAGACGTTCCCAAAGCCATAGAGTGGTACGAAAAGGGATTGAGCCTTGGCGATCACTCTCTCAATTTTGACTTGGCGTATGTGTATCTGAACGACAGGTTTGTTCCGCACGACTATGAAAAAGGGTTGGCGTATTTAGCGGACGGCGTGAATCACAACGACCCCGAAAGCATTTATATGCAAGCCCGCATATACGAAGAAGGTTGGTACGGAATAGAACCCGATGAGAGGAAGTATATTCATTATCTTAAAAAAGCGGCGAATCTTTGTCAGGATGACGCATTGCTTGATTTGGGGTATTACTATTACAAAAAAGGCAAGTATGACGACACGCTCGATTGTTTTGCGCAGTGCGATTTGGATTATGTCGGCGTTTATTGGTGTATGGCGACGATTTGCGAAACAAAAAAAGCCGATTACAAAAATGCGCTGTTCTATTATCAGATGGCAATGGAAATGGACTTTCCGGACGCAATCGAAAGAATGGCAGAAGCGTATCTCGGCGACGAATTAGGGCTTGAAAAGGACGAGAAAACCGCCCTGAAACTTTTCAAGCGAGCCGCAAAACTCGGAAATGCCGCCGCGCAGTATAATCTCGGTATGGCGTATGCTTGCGGGTATTACGGTGTGACCGCCGACAGAAAAACTGCCCTTCATTGGCTGAAAAAGAGCGCAAAAGGCGAAAATCCGTCGGCGTGTCTGCAAGTTGGACTTTATTACTACTACACCGTCAAAACCGAAGCGGCTTATAAAAAAGCCTTTGAATTATTTACCGACGCATACAATCTCGGCGAGAACGAGGCGATTATCAATATCGGACTTTGCTATCTTCAAGGCAACGGCGTGAAAGAAGACAAAAAAGAAGCGGTTAAGTGTTTTAGGACTGCTGCTGAAAAGTTCAATTCGGGCATTGCATATCACAATCTCGGCATATGTTATGAAAACGGATTTGGTGTGAGAAAAGATTATAAGAAAGCAATTGAAATGTACGGAAAAGCGGTAGAGAACGGCGAAAAAGCAGGACTTGAAGGAATTAAAAACGTTTATTTGAAAATAGGTAAAGATAAGAGCAAACTATGATTACGACTTCACAAAAGGCAAGACTTTGCGAAATGGCGCAACAACTGAAACCGATGCCAATAACTAGGAAACTGCTCAGCAAAAATTAAAAAAGGAACGAACGGTATTTATTGGCTTATGGAGCAGTTTTATATGCATGACGACGATTACAAACTGATATTGTCAAAACCATTTGCAACGTTATAAAATGGCTTAGATTTTATAAAGTACTCTATCTTAAATGGGATAAGAGAATTTGGATAATGATGGTGGAGAATGCAACTGTCCATCGAGATAAAAGCATTACCTTCAAGTTCTATTGCGGTGAAGAAGTTAGAGTTTAACAGCTCTAGCTTTTTTGATATAAAAACTTTATAAATTACTCCTAAACCATAGGGGTATGCAAAAATATCCTAAGGGTATGCAAAAATTAGGTAGGGGTATGCAGTGTATCAAAATGGGTAAATGGAGGCATTGGGTTAAAAATACACGTATTATTAATACGTGTTTTTTGTTGTTCTGGATTATATCATTTCCTTTAATTCTTCTAAATCAAAGGAAGCGTTTGTGCCTTCATATACTTTAGTGATTATTTCTAGAATCTTTGATTTAAATTCTTCATCTTTCTTAAGTGAATCAGGTATTTCCTTTAAAATCACACTGAAACTATTAAAATAGGCATATTCATCATAATCATTCATTTCAGGAACTGCTTCACATGCGACAAAGAATATTTCTTTTTTCATTTTTAGCTCTTCTGAAACATATTTGATCGCTGAATGATGAAGATTAACTAAGAACCCACAAAAGTTCATATCATTCCATTTTTCGGATGGAACCCTTTCATAGATGTCATCTAAAAAGATGGTGTAATGATTTCTCAGACAATTAGCGACGGCCGCATGGACGATATGGAGTTTAGCAAATTTGTTAGGTGGAATTAAATCTAATACAGAATACCAAGAATATTTAAAGTCACCACAATAGAAAATATTTTCTAAAAAAGTATCGTTTTCCCAAAGTGGTTCAGTGTAATCACTTCTTTTTGTTTCTGTGATTTTTAAAAGGTTATTTTCAATTTGTTTTTTGATCATAAAAGTACCTTTGTTGATATTGTATCATAATTAGCTGACCACTTCATTAAAGGAACAAAATGATGAAAAAATATACCCTAATGGGACAAAATTAGATATCGATGATACTGACGGCAAAAAGATTTCTAAATTCTATATTGATAGCTTTACAAAAGACGAAATCAAAATCAGTATTCCTGATAATATTAGCGACGTTAACTTCTTCAAGGTCAAAAGATTAGTGGTTCACTACAAAGTTGAAATTCCTCAACTCGAACAATAAACAATTTACAAAGATACACGGCATTGCCGTGTTTTCTTTTTACAAAAAGAGTAATATGTTATTTAGTTAATAGATAATAGATAAGAGGTAAAAGATTATGAGTCCAATTGAAATTGCAGTATTAGTTTTATCAAGTGTTGACGCATTATGTTGCGTTATCTGTCGTGTCCCTCAGTTAGTGAGATTAATTAGATTAAAAGAATCGCAAGCGATTTCGATTCCTTTCTGGGCATGCAATATTTTGTCTTGTGTGATGTGTATAACCGCATATTCGTTGCAGTTATCTATCGGTAATATCTCAATGATTATCTTCTTATGCTCTGCGACATTTAATTTAGTGTTAAATACATTAATCTTTATTTTGGTTCGTAAGTATAGAAAGAACATTAAAACTAAACAAGATAGTTTAAAAACTCAAAAATAATAGATTGCAGCTTTTTATTAACTCTCAAGACATAGTCTTGATATAAAGTGCCTCTAAGCTCGTTATTGGATATAATTCGATAAGCGATACAAGGGGTATTTTTATCTTTGCACGCTTTATAAATAGCGATTGTTTCCATATCTTCACATAAGTGATGATATTTATTATTTAATGCTTTAATTACATCGACATCTCTAGTGAAGAAATCACCAGACAGAGTTCTTCCGTGTCTGATCGTTGTATCAGCGGTTATTTTATCGAATAGTTTAGATAATTTCTCATCGCCTTTGATTACTAGAGTAGCCTCTTCAATTACATCCCAAGTAGAAGTGGGCTTATTGGTCATAATATAACCACAGTGATAGATAGCCTCATCACAAACAATAATGTCGCCATCATTAACTTCTAAAGTATGTCCACCTGCGGTTCCGATATTAATTACCATATCTGGATGAATTTGTTCTAACAAAGAAATCGTGGAAGAAAAAGCATTAAGGATTCCGACCCCAATAATCGCGGTATAAATCTCATTATTATTAAGCTTTGCATAGCAAAAATTACCTTGAGATTTTGTTTTTAATAATTCGTTTAAAATAGAGATTTCTTTATCTAACGCCACTAAAAGTAATATCTTCATAGAAAAAATATAATCTATTATCACTTTGTTCTCAATAATCGTATTTCTTTTATTTGGAAATAAAACGATAGTTTAAGCACTTGAATCATAAATTCCAAATGAATAAAATAAATATGCTAAAAGAGAAATGCGGTAGCATATCTCTACATTTAAGAACAAAAGGAGTTTATTTAAAATGAAATTAGCAAAAACATTAGTTACCTTTGGCGCGCTTGTTTCGTTAGTAGCATGTGGCCAAGATAATTCAGTCAGCAAAGACAAATTCTGTGAAGAAGCAGATAAAGTAGAAAAACATGTTTATGCCTCTGCTCACGCAACTTATTATTCTAACTTAAAGCTCTCTTTTAGTGGCTTTTCAGAAGCAGAAATTAAAGCTATGAGAGAAGAATTGAAAAAACAAGGCGTTGAAGAAGGCGAACAAACAGTGGAAATGGATTTCACTTGGGGTGATACCGGTTTCTCAACTACCTCAGAATCAAAGTACGCTGCTCAAGTGACACAACTTATTAGCACCACAGTTCAAGCTACTGCAAATTCCTTCAAATCTGCATCAGCAGAAGATCTCAAAGGCATTAAATTCTATATTAAGCCATTTAAAGTGGTGGAAACCATGGATCTTAGCGGTCAAAGTATTACTATGACAATGCAGTGGAATGAATTTGGATATCTCGCATCCATGACTTCCAAAACCAAGATCAAAATGACTCTTGATGCCGGAAAAACAGCTACTATTAATAGTGAAGATAGATTTAGTTTTACCTATCAAGACGCTGCTGAATAATTAATTATTGTTTAATAGAAGATGGTGATTATTCGCCATCTTTTTTGTTGCTCTTAATTTTGCTTATCGGTATCATGAAATCAAGATGAATATAAATATTAAATCGATAGAGCAATTAAATGATTTGGCTTTATATAAACAGGAAGATAATCTTTCTTTAATTTTAGAATTCCCTTTTTATGAAAAAAATCATATCCAGCCAATCATAAATAAAGTTAAAGCTTTAAAAAGCGACAAAATTAAACTTATAGTCATTATTCAAGCTGAGCAAAAGAATTTTTCTGATGAAGAGTTAAAGGTTTTTCTTTCGCTAGAAAAGTTATTAAAAGAAAATGAGATACCTCTATATTTTGATGGAGGATATAAAGAAACTTATACGCTAGAAGAAGTCATAAAAGCAGACAAAAAGCTAGATGAAATTATTGATAGAATCAATAAAAGTGATTTATCTCCGCTTGAAAAGTACCTATATATTTATAATTACTTAACAAAAAAGAAATATAAATATGATCCTCATGAAAAAGATGAAAACTATATAGATGAATATTCTTATTTACCTCGAGATATCATCAGCGTGATAAATACAGACTACATTGTTTGTGCGGGCTATTCGGAACTCAATAAATATTTATGCACTAACGTTGGCATTAAATGTTTTATCAATTATTTAACAGTATTTGGACAAGATCACATGGAATCGCACATGAATAATCTTATTTATTTAAAAGATGATAAATATCATATCGACGGTCTATTTTATAGCGATGCATGTTGGGATAATAACGATCAAAAACGGACATATAGTTTTTCTCTTATTCCGATATCGGACGCTCATAAATTGAAAAATATTTCAATTAGGTTTTTAAATTCCAACATTTTATTTTCTAACTATATTCCCTCTATATTTGCCTACGTTGAAGGTAGACAAGGCTATGACCTCATTTATTTTGATTATCTTAATGATAAACCATCATACTTTTTTGATGACTTAGCTAAAGATTTACATATCGAACCTGCTTTAGAAGATATTGTCGATAAATCTTTTTGGGTGATCAAAAATAGATTAGACCGTGTTAATGATTTGATTTCTTTATTTAAAGAAAAAGAGATTAGTGATGACATCTATAGTGTTTTAAGTTCTAGTAGTTGCTCTACATCAATTCCCTTTTTCTTAGCTTCTTATATGCTAGGCAATAACAAAAAAATTATTGAACGAGGCATCGATTGTTTAATTAAAGAAAAGATAATTGCGGATGAAAATGGTGGCTTTGCACCTTCTAACCCTTCGATGAATGTTTTTGATAAGACTTATAATTTTGGTATTCAAAACGTCTATGAAACGCTTGATGACATCAAAAATTTTGATATCAACGAATTAGGTTCTTCCTTTTTAGAATTATTTGATAAAGTCTATAAAATCAAACAAGCTAGAAGCGAGATGGAATATGATAGCAAGTTTTATAAAGACTATTTACATCACGATTTGATTTTAGAAATCATCTATCAGACTACATTGGAAGTACAAAGAATGATAATACATCATTATTTTCAATCCACAATTTATAAGAAATATAATCCTTTTGTCTTCTTAGATCCTCATTCATTAAAAGAAGCATTACGCAATGTATATATGTTTGAAGGATCTTCATTAGAAGAGGCAAATAATAAAGTTAACATAGCAATTAAAGAAAGCGACCATATTAATAAATTGGCTTTTTCTCCCCAAGCATATTCATACGACTGGCTAAAAGAATAAAGCAAAAGAAAACCCTTCTAAAGAAGGGTTGTTTTTTGTTTGCTTTAATTTTAGAAGAATCTTCCGATAATGTCTTTACTAGCAGCACAGGTATCTTCCATATCACCGAAGGAGATAATTTCACCAGCGTAATATGTGTTCTTAGTACCTTGTAAGGCTTCTAGTTTATCATACCATCCATCGGCGTAATCTTTAGCTGAGACGTGTGGGCAATAGTAAACTTCTTGGGCAAAGAGTTTTTCTTTGATTGGGAAGCCGACTTTTACCATATCTTCATCCATAGTTTTCATTACGACATCATAGTCAACATCAGGTGAGCCAGTATGATTTGCTAAAGCGTAAACAGTACATGGGCAGTCTTTTTCTAGATATTCCCATCTATTGTAATAAACCATGGCGTGACCAAGTTTTTCTGGAACCATGTTTTCCACTAAATAGCCAGAGATCACTGGAGATTTGCCTTCTGGGAATGTTGCGATATAATCGCAATATCTTTCATGAATAATCTTTGAGAATAATTCTTGTTCTTCTTTTGTGGCGTCAGCGTACTTGATGAAGTAATCAAGAGGAGTGGTGACGATTAACTTATCAAATTCTTCTGTTTTTTGTTTGCCGTCTTTTCCTTTAACGGTAACATAAACCTTATTATCTTTACGTTCTACTTTAACCACTTCAGTTTCTAACACTGCTGGGTGTTTAAGTTTCTTATTAACGTGTTCATAAATTTGTTGAGTGCCATCTTTCCAAGTCCAGAGTCTCATGTTAACGAACTCTAAAGCAGTGGTGACATCAAGATATTTCATGACTAAGGCCGCTGGGATTTCATCAAAGAAGCCATATCCGAAGGAGGTAAATGGAGCAATCCAAATTCTCATTACTTCTTCAACACCGTTAATCTTGCAGAATTCCGCAAATGGAAGCGCTAAATCTTTAAGATTTGGGTTTTCACCTTTGATATAGTTAGGGAAGCTAGACTCTTTAGTCGCCCCACAATATCCATCAACGCCTTTGGAAATGCCGTAATATTTACCGCTAGCGACACCTAAGTGGCCATAGCAGTCATATCCGACATACTTGGTTTGCATTAACTTATTAAGTTTTTTCATTTGTTTCTTTAACTTAAGTAAGCCAAATAACTTCTTAAATGAGAAATTCACCTTTGGTTCGAATGGATGATCGATTTCGCCAGTAACCTTTCGGAATTCTCTTCTCATGTTTGGTTCGCCTTCTTTGAAGTCAGGACCAGAATGATAATATCCACCGAATTCTTCCATTTCACTTACTGCGTGATAGGTAATCGCACCCATAATCGCACCGGTTTCAAAGGATTTCTCTTCTTCTTTGCCGTTATGTTTAACTTTAATTAATGGAGACCAGCATTTGCCTCCAACTTTGTTGAGCTTTTCATAGATTACATAATTAGCGTAACCTTTTTTCTCTAAATACATTGCGCTAGAAAGACCAGCAGGTCCACCGCCAATGATGCAAATTCTTTCGTTAGTATTTGCCATTTTTATTCTCCTTGAATAATTTATACTAAAATTATAGCACTAATTTTGTTTTGTATTACAATAGTGTCATGAAACTATTAGATTTAAAACAAATACATAAAGGCAAATTTCTCTCATACTATGTTGCTTCTTATCTAAATAAGGATAACAAAATCAAAGAGTATGAATTTATCTCTAGAGATCCTAATTTAACCAAAGATACATTTGGTAACAATGTCCCTGCAGGAGTGGGAATGGTTCCGTTTAGTCTAGATAAACAAAAGGTTGTTTTACAATCTGAATTTAGACTTGCCACTAACAAATTTGTCTATAATTTCCCGGCAGGGTTAATCGATGAAGGAGAAACCCCAGAAGTTGCTGCAAAAAGAGAACTAAAAGAAGAAACTGGTTTAGATTTAGTGAAAATAGAAGCGGTCTTATCTCCTACTTATGCTTCTCCAGGAACTAGCGATGAATTAATGCAAATAGTGGTTTGCTTAGTCAAAGGAGAAATCAAAGAATCTTGCTTTGTGGATGAAGAAATCAAAGCTAGATGGTACACGAAAGAAGAAATAAAAACCCTTCTAGAAGAAGGGGCGTATATGTCTGTAAGAACACAAATGTTCTTATGGCAGTGGGCTAATAGTTAGTCTTTTAAGAAATCATCAATAAGCGAAAGATACCTTTTAGTGTCAGTTAGATAGCTGACTCCATGGTCAGTATTAGGAAAGAGTTCGTAACGAACTTTTTCTTTATTTTCTTGATAAATTCTATAAGAAAATCTATGTGGGACGACAGTGTCTTTATTTCCATGGATAATTAAAACTTTATGATTACTCTTTTTAACACTTTCAGAAGCATCATCCTTATTCAAAGATGAATGCGCAAAGAGAAGTAAAACAAAGTTTAAAAGCGGATAAAAGATTTTAACTGGTAAATTAAGCTTTTTCAGCGTTTCACAAATAATTTCTTTTGGAGTGGAATATGGACAATCACAAATAATTTTGATTGATCCTGGAATATATTGAGCAGCAAATAAGACAGTAGCAGCACCCATAGAAATACCCACTAAAATGATTTCAATGTCATTTCCGTGTACTTTTTTAGCGTAATCAATCCAAGTTAAGACATCTTTTTTCTCACGATTACCAAAGGTAATGCTGTGTCCCTGGCTTTCTCCATGCCCTCTTTCATCTACAAGGATAACGTTATAGCCAGAATCAATCATATGCGAGGCTCCACCAGAGAAATCTCTATAAGCTGTGCCACGATAGCCGTGGAACATAATCACATATTTATTAGATTTCTCATTCGGATAGAAACGGGCATGCAGTTCTTTTTTGTCAAAACTAGTGGTGTAGATATGATTGCATTGTCTTTTTTTAAGAGAGACGATCAATTCATAGACAAATTTTTCTTGTCCCACAAATTGAGTGGCTTCTGTTAAGCGAAAATCATCATTTTGGATTCTAAAAGGAGTGTAGAATGTTAAAACATAAACAAAAATAAGTGTTGCTAGGAACAAGATAAATAAAAAACCAAACACTCCTAATAAAACATATAGCCAAATCATATTTCAATTATCAAAGGAAATTGGTAAACAAGCAACAAAAAATAAATTTATCATAATTTCAAAAAAGACCCCACAGCAATTTTAATTGATGGATACCTCTATAGGTGGGGGATGAATTTGAAAAAAATAATTAAAAAAAGTAAAGATAGTTATATAAAAACATATAGAGATTTGATATAATTAATATGTAGGAAAGATATCAATAAATTGATATCTAACTTAAATGTTGAATATTATGAAGTTAGTAAAAAGAACCTATCGTTTTCGCCTATATCCTAACGAATCTCAAAAGGATTTAATTGAGAAAACTTTAGGTTGTTCTAGACAGGTCTATAATGAACTGCTTTCTCTATGCAAAAAAGAGTATGAGAAAGATCATAGCTACAAAATTAATAAATATGACCTCATAAAGCTTCTTCCAAAATATAAAGAAAAGTATCCATATTTAAAAGAAGTTGATTCTATTGCGTTACAGCAAAGTGTTATCCATTTATATACTGCTTAT
>CADCNT010000021.1 GCA_902802905.1 uncultured Erysipelotrichaceae bacterium
TTTTAAAGCTCACTATGTTGAGTTCTTTTCAGAGTACGCTATTTTAAGTTCGAATTAAATTTTTGTAAAATTCTTATTGTTTTTTAATAGTTAGTCTCTTTTATCTAATATAATTGTTTAGAACTTTTCTAGAAAATACAAGCAGAAGCACTGTGTAAAATCTGAGCAACATCACAAATATTGCTAAAATAATAATACCAAAAACCAGCATAATCATAAGATCTCCCAATGCCCGAATCTTTTACCATTAATTCTTTTAATCTTGTTTTCTTTACTCAAAAGAGCTATGACGCTATCAATAGTTCGTGGCGAAACACCAATTCTACTTGCCAATTCATCAATACTGATTCTCGGATTAGCTTTGATTAATTCTAAAACGCGTGTTTCCCTTGGGGTGGTTTCATTATCATTAGAATCAATACTAATACATAAGTCTCTATTTCTTAATATGTTGTGTTCATTAAGAAGTAAATTTCTTAGAAACATAATAATGTAATTTTTATCAGCATATATGCCTTTACGGATGAACTTGAAATTGGCCCTCACCAAGGCATTTCTAAAAAACCAGGCATTTTTAGCAAAAACATCATTTGTTACATCATATCCAAGCGACCTTAGATATTTGATGAAAAATACCGCAGTGGTACGAGTATTTCCTTCCTGAAACGCGTGAATTTGCCAGAGATTAGAAACAAAAGTCGCTAAATGTTCAATGACTTTATCCTCGGACAAATCAGCATATTTAAAATTTCTTTCAGTCTCAAAATCATACTCTAGAGTGTTTCTGAGTTCATGATAATCGCCATAAATGACAGATCTACCATCAAGAACCCACTCTTTTTTTATGAAGTTATAATCTCTTAATTTTCCAGCATGGCCAAATACACCTTCAAATAGTTGCTTATGAAAGCTAACCAATTGTCCAACTGTAAATGTAAAAGAATCATCAGAAATAATTTGTGCAATTCTATTCGACACAATGTCTGCCTCTTCTGTTCTTTCATCTTCGCTAGGTTTATTCTCATAATAAGAACTAATTATTTTATCTAGCTCATCTAAAGATATTTCTCCTTTGACATATCTATCAGCTTGCGATAAAAAATATGTCGAATTCTTAAGTCCGTCAACATCTTGAAGGCCAATTCCGGTTTCAATTAAATATTTGTTCGAATACTTATTTTCCATAGGAAAATATTATCACATTCAACTCCAAAACGCAATTCCAAAACGCAATTTAAGTTTTTTTGCGCTTTGAAATTATTCACACAAACTCAAACAGCAAAAAAGCCGCCCATTATAGACGACTTATTGTCAAACACATTGAGTATGTTTAGCCCAAATTCAAGGCCCTACCATATGCTTCGACTAATGCTCGGTTGTCAGATAATCATTTTTATCCAATTTTGGATAAATGACTTTGTCCAACAACAATTTGACCTTTAACTTGCAGTAGGCTCGTAAGTTCGCAGTTCTAATAGATAGAATTTCAAAAGGAATCGCCACTACTAAAGCAATCAAAGAAAAGAACGAACAAATAATAATCAATTTATGTAGGAACAGATTCACTGTAATTATAAAGTGCAATTTTGTTATTCTTTTCACCCTGGAAATAATTCGCTCATTTTTCAAAGTGTGGCACTTTTGTGCGCACCCTTAATTATAATAAATGCGTATATACTCGGAGGACATATCGATGAAGAAAATGAAAGCCTTACTATTTCCTGTTTTATTTGGGATGTTTTTAGCAAGCTGTGGTTCCACTCCTGCTGCTCCTAAAAAAGCGTCAATTAAGATTGAAACCAACCAATTTATGACAACTTCTTTAAAAGAAGGAGAATACGAACTCAATAAAGCGATTGAATTCACTGTCAGTGCACTTAATGAGGAATATAGTGTCACCTCAGTAAAAATGGATGACACCGAATTACCACCAGCAAATGCTGAAAGTAATAAATATGCATTCACCCCAACCGAAGAAAAAGAATATACATTAAAAGTCGCAACTGCAGAAAACGAAAATATCATTGTCTTCACTTTTGATAAATTAACTCCACAAAAATATAGAGATGAGTTAACTAAAAAGGGAGTTAGACTTAATATTGATAACCAAGACGCTGGTTATGATGAATTAATTAAAAATGGCAATCTATCACTCAAAAACAATCTAAAGCTTGTCTTCTTATATAATGATTCAACTTATGGTAAGAGAGTACTTATTAATAAGATCGTATTTACCTTTGTAAGTGGTAAAGAAAACCTTACATACACCCCTACAACAAAAGATTCATATGAAAATGGCGTTTGGAAATATAGTGAAACTAGTTACGATGAAGACCGCGCTGACTTATTATTCTTAGCAAAGGGAGATGTTGTCATCTCAAAAATCGTTGTTACCACCGTTCCATATGTCCCATTTAAAATTAAATTAAGATTTAATAACTTAATGGAAGGCGATAAGGTTTATTTCCTTGATGGACCAACATATCTAGACTTCCAGAAGAAACAAGAAGTAACCGCTGATAGTGAATTTATTGCTGGACAAGCATACTATCTCTATTTTATATGGAATCAATATCACAAAGATTTCTTCTCTGATCTTGTAGTGAAATATAAAGATCAACCTGCTAGAATCTTCAAATTCTATCCAGATCCTGACTCAGGTTTACCACAAGTGGAGATTATCACTTATTTACTTACTCCGGTTAAGGAAGAAAGTAAAACTAACATTTTAGATTTAGAGTGGGCAGATAAAGCTGTTGAAGAAAAAGATTTACAAGTGGATATCACTAACGCAAATAAATACGTTAAGCACTTCATGGAAACTGATCCACTTACCTCTTTGGGTTTAACCAATCTCTTCTATGGCTCCACCACGAAAATTAATCTTCGTGCTAAAAATGGATACATGAATTTAAAAGTCATCGTTAATGGTGTCGCAATTGAAAAAGAAGAAGATAGCAATGAATATAAATTCAGTATTCCACGTGTAAAACCACTTAAGATTGATTTTACCGCTGAAGAAGGCGATGAAGAAAGACAAGGAAAAGATGTTATCGAATTAACAGGTGAAGATAAGGATAAAGGCGTTATCTTATGTGCTGAAGAAGACGGAGTAATGTACATTTCGCTCTCAGCAAGTGAAGATCATCCAACCGCTTATCTAAACACTCTTTCATTTGATGGAACTCCTTTAACTAGACAAGTTGCTCCTAAAGAAGGCGGAGAAGAAGATGTATATTTCTTTACATTAAATTCAGAACAAGCAGCCAAATACAAGAACACTCCAGCATCAGAAAGAGCAGCATTATTTAGCAACGCGACAGTTGCTGAACTTGATTCTTATAAATCAACATTAGTGTTCAATAGAGGCGCTTATAAAATTACGGTTAATGGACAAGAATTAACTGAAGAAAGTGCTTTAGAAGTTAATGGTAAGAGCAGTGTCACAGTAAAAGTAACACCAAACGAATTTAAAGAAATTCACTCTATCGAAGTTAATGATAAGAGATTAGCGAACACCAACTATACTCTTAATCAAGAAGATGGTTCTATTACTTATACCTTTAACGCTAACGCTAAGAAGTATGACTTCTTCATTCAAACTAAACCTCAAGTCGTCACTTTAGCGTTAGATGGAACATCCACTACTGGATATACCATTAAAGATCTACCAAAAGATCCTGTTGAATGTGGTAAAGCCATAATCCTTACACTAGGAGTTACTGATGACGCTCAATATTGGCTCTCTGGTAAGAAAATCACCGTTACTTATGACGGTAAAGAAGCTCAAGTCACTGAAAGTGAAGGCGAATTTAGATTTACCATCACCCCAGTTAAAGGCGCGAACACAATTAAGGTTGTTGTTACTAATAACGCTTAATAGTCAAACCAAAATAAAAGATATCTTCACAAGATTGGAGATATCTTTTTTGTTCATCAATTACTTATCTATCGATCCAAGTTGCCATTTGTGAACCAAGGAATAGTCTATTAAACATATTTTCTTCATCCACAGCAACATCAGGAGTAACACCACCATCGATATGGATGTAGCTACCATCTTGTTGCTTCTTTGATAAAGTTAATAAGCTTGATTGAGTGTATTTAGCTCCGACTGCGTTATATGTCTCTCTAATCGCGCATGGGCCACCCGCAGTCTTTTCACCTAAGATAGTCACTTTAGCGTTGTTATCTTTAGCAAATACTGGCATCGCATTAGCGGAACTAAATGAATATTTAGAATCAAGGAAGACAATTTTATATCCTAAATCATATAAGGATTTATCATTGGCATCGATTTTGCCATCGGCATTAATATCTGCTTTAAAGTAAACAGTTGAAGCCGCTCCTGTTAATGGATTAGTTTGAGAAAGATGAACTTCTCCTAATAATGTGCATAGGGCATAAATAACAGAAGAGATCGATCCACCATCATTAGTGGAAAGATCAACAACAACATATTTAATCTTGCCTTCATTTTCTTTTGAAGTGATTTTCTTATAAGCATCATTAAATAATAATTGGGTATTAGCGTTAATTACTGATTGGTCTTTTGGTTTAATAGCTTCATCCATATAAAGGACAGTTTCATTTAAATCGGTGAATTCATTAAATGAGATAAAGGCTGTTCCTGAGATTAATTCGAGATCAAGTCCGTCTTGAATATCACCTTTTTCAATGATGCTCTTTTTTGCTTTTTGTAAATCTTCACTTCCTTTATTAAAGGCTAGCCAATCTTTATCAAATTTTGTTCTATCAGCGTTGCCATCTTCGTATCCATATAATGGAGTGGTTCCTGCTTTAACGGTGTGGAAATCCACCAAGGAAGATAAAGCGTAGGCAAAGCTATTATCAAGTGTATGAACATCGGTGGACTTCATATCTTTTTTATAGCCTTTGGTCTCAAAATATTGATCAAAGCTTGTAATGTTTTTTGCTTTCTTCATTCCATATGTGTAATCAAGATTAAACAAGATTGTTTGGTAATTGAATTCAGCGTAAGTTTTGCTGATTGTGTTAGCTTTTGGTCCACTATAGAATTTTTCACCATAATCATTAAGTGATTTAAATCCAGCGAGTTCACTCTCAAATGGTGAAGAAACAGTCACAAGGAAGAAATCCTGCATGTTATATGCAATATCCATATGGTCAACCGAGCTCAAGAATAAACTTGAGAAAGCTTGGGTTGGCATATATAATTCACCACCACTTTGATAAATATCAATAAGGCTATATTGTGCTAAATCAACAGTAACAGATTGGCCTTTTTTATATTCAGCAGGGTGATCTGTGCTATAAGCAATTGACTTTAAAGAGCTTGTGTCAAATAAAGATAATGGGTTTGCTGCTTTATCATTGTGGAAGAATGCATCAAAATCTGGAAAATAGATAGTTTGTTTTTCGGCATCAAGAACACAAGTAGCTCCAGCGTCATTAGTGACAGTCGCCTTTTTTCCATTTAATACGACATCCACCGTTGAAGTTTTACTCTTTTTAGTTTTTCTAATTACTTCAAATATTTTGAAACCATATCTAATGTTGATATATGGAATTTCACTATTAGCCTTAAAGAAAACTTCCATTTTTTCAGATGTTATTTTGTCTTCTTCCATATCATATGAATAGATGTTTCGATTGACTATTCTATCTACTGTTTTATCTTCTGGTTTTGGTCCAGCGTTACATCCTCCAAGAAGCAAAACAGATGCGAGAATTATTGGCATATATTTTTTCATTTTTGTTTTGATCTCCTTTTGTTTTTATCGATAACTATGTTATCAAATATTAAAATATCACAATTATTAATAAATGGTAAGAAAAATATCTTATTCAATAAAGATATTTTAAAAATCCTAGATACTTATATTTTGATAATTTCTCAAATAAAGGCTGTAAACCATTTTGTTTCTAACCTTGTTATAAACTTTTTATTAAAAAGCCGAGTACTATGAAGTGAACCCCGAAATGGACGGCTTAATTTTCAATATGTGTGTTCGTCCAAACTCGTTTTTCCTGATTCGTCCAAAATTCGCTTTCTCCGAAAAGAGCCTCCACCAGTTGTCCAATTTTGCCACGACTACTGCGACGACGACACGACGAGCTGCCCGACAAAGCTTCGACACGCAGGCCTCCAATTGCTTCACACGCAGTCGTACGAAACGTGCACACCTTGACGACGCCAGACAGACCGCCCAGACAGCACGAAAATTAGATAAGCAAAATCAAGCAAAAAATTCATTTCACGACAAAAACAACTATCAAATTATGTAAAAATCAAAAAATGATTTATAATCTAAATAGTTTCGAAACAAGTCCCGTTCTTAAGCATGCCGAACACGC
>CADCNT010000022.1 GCA_902802905.1 uncultured Erysipelotrichaceae bacterium
TGGTGTAAATGGTTACCTGCACGCCAGCGTTCTTTTTTGTAAAACGTTCAAGAACCGAAAGGTCGATATAATTATCAATCAAAACAATAGACTGTCGTGCTTGTGCAATGAAACTTTCAAATTTTGACCAACATATCTAAATGTATCAATCTTTTCAACAGCGGAACCAACTTGACTGGATTTAGCAGAAATTTCCACACCATCTTCACTCATAGATAAATCAACAACGTTTTCTCTATCAATTGATAAGATGTTGGCTCTTTCGATGGCCTTCATTAAATCGTTAGCATTGACTTCCAATGAGTAATTTGTAATCTTTGGAACAATGTTTTTGGTATTTGGATAATCACCAGCGATTAATCTAGTAGCAACAATGGTTGTACCAATGGTAAATAGTGCTTTTTTATCGCTGAAAGCGATATCTAGTGAATCTTTGCCTTCTAATAAATGGCTAACTTCCACCATCATTTTAGCAGGAACATTAGCTAAAAATTCCACTTCTTGAGGAATATTTAAAGTCTTTCTTGCCATACGAGCGGAGTCTGTAGCGGTGGCGGTAAGAATTCCATCTCTAGCTTCCAAATTCAAAGCAGTAAGAATTGGACGTTGTTCTTTTAATGATGCTGCAAAAGCGGTTTGGTTAACCAAGGTATTGAAGTCATTCACAGTTAAAGTAAGTTGAACACCAGAAGCTTCTAAATCAAGATCTGGATATTCATCTGGTTTAACACAATTTAAACGATATTCAGAACGATTATTACTGATTGTAGCAATAGTGGAATCAATGACATCCAATGTAATTTCATCTGAATCCATCTTTCTAGCGATATCAGTGATTAACTTCGCCTTAATAAGTGTAGAACCTTCTTTATAATTTCTGATAATATCCTCTTCACCTAATTTATAAGGAACTTGAGTTTTGATAGAAATATCTAGATTGGAACCTGTAATAAATAGACCTCTATCTGTTAAATCTACTCTTAAATTTTCTAATACTGGCATTGCTATTTTGCTAGAAACTGCTCTATTAGCAATGTTTAAGCCCTTTAAAAATTCTTCACGTTTGATAGTAAATCTCATATAAAGTTCCTTTCTATTTTTATTATATTATTATATTAATAATAATTATTAGGTCTGTGGAAATTGTGGAAAACTCAATCTCTTATAATTGATTTAATTGTATCACAAACCAGTTAATAATTACTATTTTTTATTTAAAATAAAATTAATTGGATTTGAGAGTCTTTTGCAAGTCATTAATAGCTGCCTTTAAACTCTCGTCAGTTTTCAACATTTCTTCCACTTTTGTAATGCCGTTCATAACAGTGGTGTGATCGCGACCTCCAAACATATTTCCGATTTTAGTAAGAGGAATGTCTATATTAATCCTAATTAAATACATCGCGACATGTCTCGCCAAGGCAATTTGACCAGTTCTTGTTTTGCCCACTAATTGTCCTGGCGCTAAGTTATAGTAATCCGAAACAACGTTAATAATTTTTTGTTCTGATAACTGTGCAGCAGCGTTTCTAACATTTGTGATATTTGACACTGCTTCAATGGCGACATCTAAATCAATTTTCTCTACTTGTTTGATTTCTGAGACATAGAAAATTAACCTATTAAACTTACCTTCAAGTTCACGAACGTTATCACTAAATTTATCAGCGTAAAAGTGTAAAACTGCAGGATCGAAATTACTAATATCTAAGCCAGCATTTTCGATTTGCTTTTCAAGAATTTTGACACATGTAGCAGGGTCTGGATTGTTGATATTCACGGTAAGGCCCTGGCTAAATCTAGTGACAAGACGATCTTCTAAACCTTTTAGTTCGGTTGGTTGTCTATCGGATGTAATAACTACTTGTTTGTTACTATTGACCATCTTTTGATAAATGTAGAAAAACATCTCTTCCGTTTTAACCTTATTTTGTAAGAACTGGACATCATCAAGTAAGAGGACATCATAGCCACAAACGAAGTCTTTTAAGGTTTCTGAATCTCTTTCACCTTTGACATATTTAACGTATTCATCTACGAAATCATTAGCACTAATATAAAGGATTTTAGCCTTTGGATTTTTGTTTTGAATTTTATTGCCAATAGCGTGGAGTAAGTGAGTTTTACCTAAACCAGAATTGGAATAGATAAATAAAGGATTAAAAGCTTGACCTGGGTTCTTGGCCACCACACTAGCAGCTTTATAAGCTTCAATGTTGAAAGCACCTTCGACAAAGGATTCAAAAGTGAGATTTTGATCTAATCTTGCATCCTTAAAAAATGATGGTTCGCTTTCTTCTTTTTGAGCGAAAACATTTTTGACATTGCTTTTAGCAATGGAGTCTTGCTGGACAAACACTAAATCATAATTGTTATCGGTAACTTCGCCAAGGGAATCTTTGATGACATCAACATACCTTGATGATAATAATCTTTCAGCGGTAGCGCTTCCGACGACCACTGTCACTGTATTTCCTTTAATATCTTGAATATAAGAATTAGCAAAGAAAGAGTCAAAAATGTCTCTTTCCCCTAGCTTCTTATCTATTACTTTTAATGTTTGTTGCCATATTCTAGCTATTTCTGATATTGAGTTATTCATAACAATCACCTTTTGTGTGAAAGTATTATAAAATAATTCACATTTATTTGGTATGTGATTTTAAGGGAAAAATAGTTTTCCACATAGAATGCGTAATGGTTTCTTCCTTAAGGTAGTTTTCCACTTTTCCACATTCTAAAAATTGTGGATAATTTTTCCACTTTTCCACCCTGTGTGGATATGTGGATTACTACCAACGATTAGTTACCATTTCGGCAAAACCGAGTAAATTTTCAAATTTGTATTCTTTTCCTTCAACGGTAATTGATCCACTGAAATATCCGAATACTTGATGCTGTTTGCTTTGTATGATTAGCGCGTTTGTGTTCGCGTACCTGTCTATTATAGGAATAAAGACTAAATTGATATCGCCTTTCTTACTTGTAAATGTCCATTTAGACGTAAAGTCTAGTTGGCCTTTTTCATTCTTAGGAATGGTGAATACAACATCTTCTAATTTGTAAGCTTCTTTGTCATAGAAAAACATGTTTTCGCTAGCAGCGCTTGTATCACCGAATCCGTATCCAAGATTAAAACCGATATTGTGTCCTTGATAAACAGCGTTCAAACTTGACCAATACCATGTGTTTTTATATGTCCAAACGCCACGTCCCCAATCAAGCACACCGAGAGCGGTGCTTTTCATCTCGTAATGGAGATCTCCGAAATCAAAAGATCCACTTGCTTTTAAGAGGTTGATTTTTTGATTGTAATAGAAGTGTTTTTCTTTCTTAAAAGGAGTGGCAATTACCATCGATTTATCTAAAGTTTTTTCTAAAAGAAAATCACACTTAAAATCTTTGCCTTTAGCAACATTTTTCATAGAGCAAATTAAATGTCTTTTGCCGTTCTTATTTTCAAAAAGCATATCAAAGTTTTTGCTCTTGATTTTTGTATCTCCATTTTTAGATGATGGAGGCAGTCCAACTTTTCCATTTGTGAACCACACAATATATGATTTTGTATTCTCTTTTTTGGCTTTGAAATCTAATACAGAAATAGAAGCCATACCCATATACGAATTATCATCGATCGTTAAAGCGATTCCATATTCGTCATCAGAAATAAAATAGTAATCCCATTCTTTGATACGACTTTTTGGAGCTTTAATGTCACCTCTTCGATACTCTCTGACCAGGTCGAAACCATACCCCGTCTCGCTTAAATTGCCTTTTTCGTCAAGTAAAAGACCTTCTGATAATTTGTGTTCCATATAATACCTCTATTACTCATATTATATCGTTTCAAATAAGAAATTTGCTTAGCTTTTATTGATTAAAAACCACATTTTGTTGACATTTATTAATAAATGCTATTAAACTTATCTCGCTATGCAATAGGAGGTTTCTTTTATGAAAAGAACATATCAACCAAGTAAAATTAAACATCAACACAAAGCCGGATTCCGTGCTCGTATGAAATCCGCAAATGGTCGTCGCGTTCTTGCTCGTCGTAGAGCTAAAGGTAGAAAAAAATTAGCCGATTAATTTGAGGCAATCTATGAAAATTGTTAATCGCATTAAAGCAAACGATGACTTTGCTACTACGATTAAAAAAGGTAGAGCGCAGCGCGACCAATCGTATGTCATCCATTACTGTACTAATTCATTAAACTATACGAGAGTTGGTATATCTGTTTCTTCTAAACTTGGAAACGCTGTTGTTCGTAATCACATCAAAAGACAAATCAGATCAATGTGTGACGAACTCATTGATTACAATCAATCACTTGATATTGTTATCGTTGCTAAACAAGGCTTCTTAACAAATTCGTATGACGATAACAAAACGTCTTTAACCAAATTATTAAAATTTTGTAGATAGGAATTACTAAATGAAAAAAAGAACAAAACTTACCATCGCAGGTATTTCAATTCTTGCTGGGGCAATTCTTTTAAGCGGATGTACCGCGTCATTTTGTTCTGTAGAAGACAAGGCGCATATTTTATATGCGTTTGATTATGGCGTTACTGATTATTACGACGCTGAAAACAAACCAGAAGGCGCTATCGAAGTGTTTCCTGGAAACACGAACATCTATTATGTCGTTAATCGTCCAACAAATACCGGTAGTGGTATTGGTAAAACAGATAAAGATGCCACCAACGCCAATATTCAAATCCCATCTAATACTTACTATGTAATGATGGACCAATTAGTATTAGAAAAAGCTTTAATTTCTTCTAATAGTGCTGTTGATTTCAGCACAGTCACATATGATGAAGCTATTATGGCTTTAGATACCTATGGTTATTTAAAGTTTTCTGGAGATAAACTCTGGAATGGATGGGATGACTTAAATGCTCAACTAGCAGAAATGACCAAAGATCCTGCTAACGGAATCGTTTTAGACGATTTACCAACAAACGATTACATGAATCTTTATAAAAAAGATATGAATGCTTTAATTAGTGGATATCGTTCATGTATCGCAATCGGCGAAGATGACTACGGTTATTATGGCTATGCTAATGGTGCTCAATGGCGTCAACACAGTTCCATAGAGGCTGATAAGCACGGCAAAGCAAAAGTCACAATTCAAGCAAAAGACTGGGGCTATGCATGGAAGAAAGGCTTCTTTGAAGGCTTGCTCGTTTTCCCAATTGCCTGGCTAACTGAGACATTTGCTATTAACTTCTCAAAAGCCAATATGCCAAGTGGCTTACCGCAATTATTAGCGATTTTCGCTATTACATTTATTGTGAGATCTTTGATGCTTGTGGTTACTTTGAAACAAACAACTAGCAACGCTAAAATGACGGCGTTACAACCTGAAATCACAAAGATTCAAAACAAATATCCAAACGCCAACACAAATAACTATGAAAAGCAACAAATGGCTGCGGAAATGAATAAACTTTATAAGAAAAACAAGATTTCAA
>CADCNT010000023.1 GCA_902802905.1 uncultured Erysipelotrichaceae bacterium
AATAGATTTTAGCCATAAAGAATATTACACAATCGATGGTTTAGAACTAGAAGCGTTTAAAGATTATACGTTTGTAATTGACGACGATAAAACCATAGATTTGTATGAAGCTGATATAAATCAAAAATATTCAGAAGAAGACGGATTCTATACATATCAAATCAGTAAAAAAGATTTAGCCTTTGCAAACATTGATGATTTGACTAAAAGTAAAATCAATTCTTAAGTTTTCTAATTCTTGAAGATGATATTGAGAAGGCTTTGAAGAGATTTACTAAAGATTCAAAATAGCCTTCAAATCCCACCTGTGCTATAAAAATATAGTAAAAGTGGGCAAAAATGTATCACTTTAGTTGTCCGCACCCCAACTTTTAAGGTGTATTTGTACCACTTAAGCAATCTGCCCCCAGTTGTAAATTACAGTATCGATACAATTCGGTACTGTTTTTTATTTAATAATGGATATAAATAGTACTATATAGTACAATATATTTGCTATGAGTGAGATTATTGATATCAAATCAAAAATCAAAAATATAAATGCGGTAATTGGCTGTAAGATTGGATGCCGATATTGCTATGCAAAAGCGGTGGCTAAGCGCTTCCATTTAACAGATGACTTTTCTAAACCAGTCGCGGATTTACATAAGCTAGAAAGAATTAAAAAACCAGGAATATATTTCCTTACAGGCATGTCGGATCCATATATTTGGGAAAAAGAATGGCTAGATAAGTCTTTTGATCTTCTTAAACAAAATCCTAGAACTGTTGGAATATATCTAACGAAAGCACCAAATAAAATGAATTTGGATAATGTCCCTGATAATGCTTGGATGGGTGTCACTGTTACATGCAAAAACGATTTATGGAGAATCAAATCCTTAAAAGAAAACATTAAATGTAAGAATTACCATATTACTTTTGAACCTTTATTTGAGGATTTAGGAGATATCGATTTAAGCGGGATTAGATGGATAGTCATCGGCACTGAAACCGGTAACTGCAAAGGGAAAATCGACACTAAAAAGCAGTGGGTAAATGACCTTGTTAAAGTGGCGAGAAGATATGGATGCAAGATTTTCTATAAAGAAGAATTGGCTAGGAAAATCATGATAGGAGAAACTATTATTCAAGAACTTACCTGTGAAATGGAGGACGCTTTAAAATGAAAAAACATTTTGGCGGGACTTTAATCTCACAAGTCAAACAACTGCAAGATCGAGCATTCAATAAAATTCTTAAAGAAGAAGGTATTTACGAATTCAATGGCCAACAGGGAAGAGTTCTTTTTGCTTTGTGGAAAAATGAAAAGCTTTCACTCATTGAACTATCCAGAAAAACATCATTAGCAAAAACCACTTTAAGCGCAATGGTGGAGAGAATGAAAAATGAAGGTCTTCTAATCGTAGAAGGTTCTAAAGAAGACAAAAGAAGTTTAGTCATTTATTTAAGTGACAAGACTCTGTCTTTGGAAGGAAAAATAAATAGAGCCACCAAAAAAATTAGCGATATTTTTTATAAAGATTTCAGTGAAGAAGAGGCTAATGAATTGGATCGATTATTAGGCAAAGTGAAGGAGAATCTCATCGATGAATAAAGAAGTTGTTATCAAACAAATAGACGTTAAAGATATCATGACCAAATCCAATTCACCTATAGGTGGATATTGTGTTAATCCCTATGTGGGGTGCACGCATGGTTGCAAGTATTGCTATGCTTCATTTATGAAAAGATTCACTGGCCATACCGAAGAATGGGGATCGTTTTTAGACGTAAAAAATTGGCCCGCAATTACAGATTTAGCGAAATATAAAGGCCAACATATCATAATCGGGACGGTGACAGATGGTTATCTACCTCAAGAAGCGGAATATAAAAATACGAGGAAATTATTAGAACAACTCGTCGGAGTAGACGCAGAATTATTAATCTGCACAAAGTCCGATTTAGTGGTGAGAGATTTAGATTTGTTAAAGAAATTTAGAAAAGTTACAGTTTCTTGGTCCATCAACACTTTAGATGAAGGCTTTAAATGCGATATGGATGATTCGGTTTCTATTGAAAGAAAAATCCAAGCGATGAAACAAGTCTATGATGCTGGTATTAGAACCGTGTGTTTTATTTCCCCTGTTTTTCCTGGCATCACTGATTTCAAAAAGATTTTTGCTTTAGTTAAAGATCAATGCGATTTAATTTGGTTAGAAAACCTTAATTTAAGAGGTGGTTTTAAAGGGAAAATCATGGATTACATTAAAGAAAAATATCCTGATTTACACCCTTTATATGAACAAATCTACAACAAAAAAGATAGAAGCTATTTTGAACATTTGGAAAAAGAAGCTGAAAAATTAGCAAAAGAAAATAATTGCCCGTTCGTAGATAATGAAACGCCATATGGCAGAGCAAAACCAGGGCATCCAGTGATAGTAGATTATTTTTATCACGAAGAAGTTAGAGGCTCAAACAATACAGGTGTGAGAAAGAAGAAATAACTCGTCCCATTTTGTGCCTGCTGTCCCGCTTTTTTGGCAAAATACGATTTTGTATCAATTCTTTCGCTTATTACAAAAGGTACTGGTGACTGGAAAGATCCATCAGGCGTACCAATTGGAAAGAAAACAATATAATAGGGGTGTCGGTTTTGGAAAGCCTCTGTCGGTTTTTCAAGAAAGGGTGTCGGATTGTATCATTTCTGGCCACCGCAACCAATCGCAAAAATTCGACATTTTGTAGAATATACAGGATGTCGTTTTTATTTATAAAAACAGGCAATGCTTGATTAATTTCATGATTTTTGTTTGTTATTATTGATATGTATCGCAAACGTGATACAATATAGTCGAGGAAAAAAATATGGCGAAAACTGAAACTGTTCATACAAGAGTTACTGGTGACATAAAAGAAAAAGCTGACAAGATTTTTAATCGTTTAGGATTAACAACAAGCCAAGCTATTACTCTTTTTTTGACTGCATCAGTAAACAAAAATGGGTTGCCTTTTGAATTAACATTGCCGGATGATGAGACTGATTTAACTTTCGCAAAATCAATTGCCACTGTTGATGGTGTACCTCCTTCTCAAGAAGCTCAAAGAATTATGAGATTATATTCACGAGGTGAAATTGATTATGAAACTGCAGAATTCGCTATAGCAAGGTTATATAAATAAATGAAGGATCCATATGTTTATGAAGGCACAAATGTGCTAAAGAATAAATTAGATATAAAAGATGAAGCAACATTAGAAAAGGCCGAGTCTGATTTTGTTGGTCTTGCAGCTAATAGATTAAGACATAGTGATTTCGTTATAGAAAATATTCAAGATGGATTAAATATTCACAAATTTTTGTTTTCTAACTTATATGATTGGGCAGGGCTGCCGCGAACTATTGATATTTTTAAAGGTGAATCATTATTAGGCGGTCGCTCAATTGATTATGTCTATGCCTCCTATATTGATAAAGCTTTAAATAATCTAAACAAGGAATTTCAAGAAGTAGACTGGGATGTATTAGATTTAAAAGAAAAAATAGAAAAGATATGCTATTTTGTTACAGAATTTTGGCATATCCATCCTTTTAGAGAAGGAAATACAAGAACTTCAGCAATGCTCTTATATTTTCTAATCA
>CADCNT010000024.1 GCA_902802905.1 uncultured Erysipelotrichaceae bacterium
ATATCATTGCTGTGAAATGAATAACTCACACGGTTCCCAAAGAAAGGATTATAGATGAAGATCAATCAATTCTTTGGTCGAATTCTATAATACAAGGTCATTATCATGGAAAAAGCAAGAATCTTATTCACATCAGAATCAGTTAGTGAAGGACACCCAGATAAAGTCTGTGACCAAATTTCAGACGCGGTTTTGGATGCTTGTTTAGCAGTAGATGAAAACGCTCATGTGGCGTGTGAAACTTTTGCTACTACAAACTATATTCTTGTTGGGGGAGAAATCACCTGTAAGAAAAAGGTAGATGTTGTTCAAATTGTAAAAGATGTATTAAAAAAGATTGGTTATGATAAACCAGAATATGGATGTGATTATCACAATATTGAAATCGTTGATAAGATTCATCAACAATCTCCAGACATCAATCAAGGTGTAAATCAAAAAAAGCCTGAAGAACTAGGGGCTGGTGATCAAGGTATGATGTTTGGCTATGCCACAAATGAAACAGAAGGCTATATGCCACTTGCAATCTCTATTGCCCATAAACTTGTTAGAGAAGCTAGTGAACAACGTCATAAAGGCGTCTTTAAAGGTTCTAGACCAGATATGAAATCACAAGTCACTATCGACTACACTGATGGCAAGAATATTAAACTCGATACTGTGCTTATGTCTGTACAACACGATGAGGATGTTGACCTAGAAGAATTCAAAAAATATATCCATGATAAAATCATGGTCAAAGTCGCCAAATCTTTTGGGTTAAACACTGATTTCAAGTTCCTTATCAATCCTACCGGTAGATTTGTTTTAGGCGGACCAGCTGGAGATACTGGTTTAACTGGAAGAAAGATTATTGTTGATACGTACGGAGGAAGTGCACATCATGGTGGTGGAGCTTTCTCTGGCAAGGACCCATCAAAAGTTGATAGAAGCGGAGCGTATATGGCTCGCTATATTGCTAAAAATTTAGTGGCTGCTGGAGTGGCGGATAGATTAGAAGTTCAACTTAGTTACGCTATTGGAGTTAACTATCCTATCAGTATCGCTGTTTCAACTTTTAAAACTGGTAAATATAGTGATGATGTAATTTTAAATGTCGTTAACAAAGTGTTTGATTGCCGTCCAGGCATGATAATTAAAAACTTCTCACTGAAGAAACCATCATTTAAATACCAATATATTTCTAACTATGGTCATTTTGGAAGACCAGACGTTAATTTACCTTGGGAAAAATTAGATAAAGTGGAAGAGATTAAAAAACTTCTTAAATAGTTATGAAAAAGAAAGTAATTGTTTTAGGTGCAGGTATTGCTGGACTAACTCTTTCTATTGAATTATTACTCAAAGGCTATAAAGTCACATTAATTGAGAAAAACGACAATCCAGGTGGGCTATGTAGTGGTTATTTTGTTAATGGCCATTATATTGATGCTTGTTTGCACTGGCTAATGGGCACTAAAAAAGATAGCCAATTATATAACTATTGGAAAGAAATTGGAGCGTTCTCCAAAGACCAAAAATTTATTAGTTTGCCTACCCTTGGTAGTTTTGAATATGAAGGCACCACAATCACTTTTTATCGTGATATTGAAAAGACAAGAAAAGAACTAGTGGAGATTTCTCCTGAAGATGAATCAATGATTAATAAGTTTGTTGATTCGGTTATTGCAATGGCCAACTTAATGGCTAAATCTCAAAAATACGATAGTGAAACTGAAAGTGAATATAAAGCTAAACTCAAAAAGATTCCACACGTCTTAAAGAGTACAAGAATGTCCAGAGAGGACTATTCTTTAAAATTTAAACATCCTGCAATTAGATTTGCGATGAAGAACTGCCAAACAGGTTATAACAACATGTTCTTCTTCTTTGATTTATATGGAATATTTATCAACGGTAACGCTGATGTACCTGTTGGTGGAGCCTATTATATGGTAGATAGAATCAAAAATAGATTCTTAGAGTTAGGTGGAGAACTTTTAACTAACACCGAAGTGTTGTCTATTGAGACTAGAGATAATGAAGTACAGCTTATCCGCACAAATAAAGGTAATTATATTGCTGATGAGTATGTGTCTTGTTTAGATCCTAAATATACGATTCAAAACTTATTGCATAATAAGCACAAAGTTAGATTCCTTACTCTACTTGATAAAAGAATAGCGAAAAGACCGATTTCATCTTGCTATAACATTTATGTTACTGTGGATAAGGATATCTCTTATATTGATGTTCCTACAGGCCTACATATAGACCCAATTAAAATCGGAACTAATAAAACCGATTTCTTATTGGTTAGACCATATCATTATGATGAATGCTTCAAAAAAGACGAGAAAACTGTTGTGTCTTTATTTGTAGACCAAAATCAAGATGATTATGCTTATTTTATGTCTTTGTCCGAAAAGAAATACAAATCAGAATGTGAACGCATAAATAGCTCAGTTATTGATGCATTTATAAAGAGATACCCAGAATTAGAAGGAAAAGTTGAATTACTCTCGTTCTTTGGTCCGAAAGAGCTTAATAAACGCACCAACTCTAGTTATGGCGCTATCCAATCTTATTCGTTTACTGATAAGGGACTTTTCTATATTTATAGTGGCAATATCCTTACCTTATCTAATCTACGATTATGTAGCCAATGGAACCGCTCTATTGGTGGCACCCCAACCGCCTTATTAACAGCAATAAACATGGCTAAGAAAATCTAATATTAGTTCTATAATTCATTTGAATTAAGATGTATAATATTAGTGTGAAAATCCTATTTCAGTGATTTGGAAAGGAGCCATAGTATCATGAAATATGTAATTACTGGTAAAGGCATTAAAGTTACCGAAGGTATTTCTAATGCTTTACAAAACAAACTGTCCAAAATGGACAAGTATTTCCTTATCAACGATGATATCGAATGTCGTTGTGTCGTCAGTGCCCATAAGGAAACACAAAAAGTGGAAGTCACAATCTTCTTACCACAAATGCCTTTAAGAGCAGAAGTGGAGCATGAAGATTTATACGCCGCAATTGACTTAGTCATCGATAAACTCGAAGGTCAAATGCGTAAAATCAAAACAAGAATGGACCGCTCCAATGGTAGAGTCTCTTTAGGAAAAGCAATTGACTTTGACCAAATTGAAGAAGAAGAGAAAGAAAGCGGAGAAGACATTGTTGTCCGTACAAAATCATATTATTTACAACCAATGTCAATTGAAGAAGCTATCACTCGTATGGAAGCTTTGGGACATGACTTCTTTGTCTATTTAGATGAAGAAGATGATCGAATCTCTACAGTCTATATTAGAAAAGATGGAGGATACGGCGTCATCCAAGCTGAAAACCCAATCAAATAAAGATTGAATTCAACATTTAAAAAAGATTGCTTCATTTCGAGGCAATCTTTTTTTGCTCTCCTTTTAATTGATGTAGATATATTGCAAAGATGTGCATTTGCCATAAAAAAGGTTCTTTAAACTAAAAGGTGGACAAAATTATTGATGTCCACTTTTTTGTTTATAACTTTGTTATGTTTTAGGCACAAGAAAAGTCCTCGTTATAATTG
>CADCNT010000025.1 GCA_902802905.1 uncultured Erysipelotrichaceae bacterium
ATATTTCCTTTTAGACATAAAAAACCTCCTTCTAAAATCATACTAAAAGAAAAAGTAGACCGCCTTTTTTAACGTGTCTACTTTTATCTTATCGGTTCACTGTAGACTCCCTTTTATAATTTTAAATTGGCTTTTTCTTGGAAACAATCTGCAAAAGCGTGTCAATAATTGATTCTGTTTCAAATTTATTGATGGTGAACACTTTGTTGCCAGCGTGATTTAATGATGTACCTATACCATAGCAAGTTATTTTGTCGATGATAATGAAACGGTCGTGTATCTTATTAATCTTATAGAAATTGAGTGGATAATATTGTTTTCGGAGCATTTCCATTTCTTGACAATCAATTTTATCGATATTTTCAAAATATATCTTTTTGTTAATTTTAGGATCTATCCATTTCAAATAAATAAGTGAGCTTCTATCAAAATACGGATCGATTATTATCACGCTTGTTTTTGCTTGTTGCATTATTTTGCTAATGTATTCAAAAGCATCATAATAACGACCATTTTTGAAAATAATTTCTTTTGGCTCACTTATTTGACTTTTGATATTAGTAATATCTTCTTTTATTTTTGCAACATCGTTTTCTAATCTTAAAACATTCTCTTGGGTTACCTGCACTCGGTTTTGATCTATTGAATATCCTTTTAATAGATATTGTTTTAGAACGTTAGTTACCCATTTTCTAAATTCAATCGCTCTTTTGCTTTTAACTCGATAACCGACAGCAAGTATCAAATCTAGGTTATAAAAGTCGTGCATATATTGCTTATTGTCGGAGCCAGTATACAAAATTTCTTTGTGAACTAAACTAGTATCTAATTCGCCTTCGTTGAATATATTATTGATGTGATATGAGATGTTTTGCTGACTAGTTTCAAATAGAGCGGCAATTAGTGATTGAGTCAACCATACAGTTTCTTCTAATGGTGAAACAGTAACATCAATTGATATAGCACCATTGTTATAAACAATAATTTCTTTTGAATTGCCATCTGTAAGAAATTGCTTGTTAAGCCAATCTTTCAGAATAATAGCTTGATTTGAATGTAGTAAATTACCGAGTTTAATGACAAACGAAAGGGTGTAATGTTTGGTTTTATTCTTGCCATCATGTGTGACAATTTGTCTAAAATTTAGACACTTGTGTTCTTCTCCAATATTATATTTCTTGTAGGTTATTGAAATATAATTGTAAATTGTTGCTCTACTTTTAGAGAACAGAATCGCTATCTGCTCAATTGATAGCCAAGCTTCGTTTGTGTCTTTTGATACATAGATTTCCAATTTCTTTTCGTCGTCTTGGAAAGTAACGATTTTTAAGTTTTCCATAGATTCTCCTTCTGGACAAAGAAAATAGAGGACATCCTATATTAAATTCCTCTTATCCTCGTCCCTAAGGGGCTCTATCTCTTATTCCGTATTTATTATAACATTATATGTTATAAACATCTACATAAACCTTATGAAATTATAAAAAAATACAGTGTCATAAGACACTGTAACAAGCATTTTGGTGCGCGGGATGAGAATCGAACTCACACATCTTGCGATATACGCCCCTCAAACGTACGCGTCTACCAGTTCCGCCACCTGCGCATAACCAAGTTGCTTGAATATTCTATGAAAAAATAGATTAAAAGACAAGTGTAATTTGCAACAATATTTGATAAAATATTTAACGCTAAAAAGAAGGAAGTTAAAAATGAAAGAATTCTTAGTAGAAACAAGTGCAAGACATATTCATGTCACAGAAGAACAATTTAAAATTTTATTTGGTGCTGATGCGAAATTAGAAGTAAGAGCACCTTTATCTCAACCAGGACAATTTGTTTCCTTTTCGAGATTAGATATCGTCGGTCCAAAAAAGACCATTCCAAACGTCTCCATTCTTGGTCCTTTTAGAAAAGCTGGTCAAGTCGAAGTTTCCGCTACAGACGCAAGAACTTTAGGCGTTAACGCTGTTGTTAGAGAATCCGGTGACTTAGCAGGTACTCCAGGAATTAAACTCGTTGGTCCTGCTGGTGAAGTGGAATTATCCGAAGGCTGTATCGTTGCTAAAAGACATATTCATATGACACCAAAAGATGCTGAAGAATTTGGCGTTAAGAATGGTGAAATCGTGAAAGTAGAAGTCAATAATCCAGGCAGATCATTAGTGTTTGGCGATGTCGTTGTTAGAGTTAGAGAAGACTTTGCCTTAGCCATGCATATCGACACCGATGAAAGTAATGCTGCTGGCTGTGCTGGTACTGTATACGGAAGAATCGTTAAATAATGGAAACCATTCATTATTTTCCTAAAGGTACATGTTCGGTGGAAATGTTCATCGATCATGAAGATGGAATTATTCAAAAAGTAAAGATTGTTAGGGGTTGTCCAGGAAACACTCAAGGTCTCGCTGCCCTATTAGTGGGTATGAGATTAGAGGAAGCTTATAAACGCTTAAACGGCATCCAATGTCGTAATGGAACTTCCTGCCCAGACCAATTAGCGAAAGCAATCAAAGAATACTTGAATAAATAAATATATTTATATAAGATATATACGCTTATCAAGAATCGTGTAAAGAGGATGTAAAAACACGATAGCAACTCTCGAAAGAGTAAGTGCTCTCCTTAGCAAGGTCCCAGAACCTTGAGCGATAAGTTGAGAAGACAAATTAACTTCTCCCAATTTCTGGGGGAAGTTTTTTATTAAAATAGAGACTAACTATTAAAAAACAATAAGAATTTTACAAAAATTTAATTCGAACTTAAAATAGCGTACTCTGAAAAGAACTCAACATAGTGAGCTTT